>JAKFVH010000241.1 GCA_021732285.1 Reyranella sp.
CAAAGTGCCCGACATAGACTCACAACTCCAGGCCACGGTGGAAGTCCAAAGCGGCCGCCGAGTCAATTTGACGCGCGAAGATGTGTAGATACCCTAGCATCAGATGGGGGAGGGTGCCCGAAGGGCGAGTGGGGGTGGGGCTAGCGGCCGACGATTTTGTTGGTCGCGTCGATCAGCGATTTCACGGCGGCGACCGACTTGTCGAACATCGCCTTTTCCTCGGCGTTGAACTCGACCTCGACGATGCGCTCGACGCCGGTCGACCCGATCACCACCGGCACGCCGATGTAGAGGCCCTTCACGCCGTACTCGCCGTTCAGCTGGACGGCGCAGGGCAGCACCCGCTTCTTGTCGAGCAGATAGGACTCGGCCATGGCGATGGCCGAGGCGGCCGGGGCGTAGAAGGCCGAGCCGGTCTTGAGCAGGGCCACGATCTCGGCGCCGCCGTCGCGGGTGCGCTGGACGATCTTTTCCAGGCGCTCCTTGGTGGTCCAACCCATGTCGACCAGGTCGTGCAGCGAAATGCCGCCGACCGTCGAGTAGCGCAGCAGCGGCACCATGGTGTCGCCGTGGCCGCCCAGCACGAAGGCGGTGACGTCCTCGACCGAGACGTTGAATTCCTCGGCGAGGAACAGGCGGAAGCGCGCGCTGTCGAGCACGCCCGCCATGCCGACGACGCGCTTGGCCGGGAAGCCGGTGACTTCCTGCATGAGGCCGACCATGGCGTCGAGCGGGTTGGTGATGACGATGACGAAGGCGTCGGGCGCGTGCTGCTTGATGCCCCTGCCGACCGTGTCGATGATCTTGGCGTTGATGCCGACGAGGTCGTCGCGGCTCATGCCAGGCTTGCGCGGCACGCCGGCGGTGACGATGACGACGTCGGCGCCTTCGATGTCCTTGTAGTCGGAAGTGCCGCTGTACTTGGTATCGAAGGCCTCGACCGGGCTCAGCTGGGCGATGTCGAGCGCCTTGCCCTTGGCGACGCCTTCGAGGTCGGGGATGTCGAACAGGACGACGTCGCCCAGTTGCTTCTGGCCGGCGAGCAGCGCGAGGGTGCCACCAATCTGTCCGGCGCCGATCAGCGCGATCTTCTTGCGAGCCATGCCAAAAACTCCCGATTTCCTAAGGGCGGCGCGTGGTAGCGCGATTCGCCGGGAGCGGCAAGAAGACCTCGGTCATCGAGGCGGCGGCGGCCGGCGGCCTCCCGGCAGCGGGCCGCCCTGCTTCACGAAACTGGCGTCGGCTACACCCATGAAACACCGCGGCACATATGGAAATTTCGCAGTCACCACGTAGTAGTAAGTGCCCTGGCCTTCACGGCCATTGCATTCGTCAAGATCGCCGAGGCCGCGGACGTACTCGTAGTCCAGTGAATAGGTGCCGTCGGGTCGCCCGCCGGGACCGCCAGGATCTCGCTCAGCCTTGAGCCGCCAGCTCGATCGTGCCGTCTCGTCGACGTAGATCGCAAAGCCGTCGGCCGCCCAGCCGACCAGCAAGCGGCCGTTCCCGCCGAGCTTGTCGACCAGGCCGGTCGGTACGCCGTGATAGTGATACGAGCCGTCGGGCTGAACGTGCGCATTGTTCTGGTCGATGCCCAGCGGCTGCGAGCCAAACAGCGCCTCGATCATCCAGCCCGAGCGGCGGTCGTCGTTCCAGAACTCGGCGGTGTTGGGATCGAACACGACGCCGTTCACCGCGAGACCGAACAGATGATTGGGCCGATAGTAGGTCGCGCGGCCGGTCTTTGTTGGCTTGAGCGGCATGCGAAAGTAGTAGCTCTGCGCGGCGATACGGTTGGGATTGGACCGGTTGGGAAATGCGCCCGTGGCGTGGTTCGGCAGACCGTCGGCACGCACGAAGCGCACGCCTTGCCGTTCGTCGATTTCCATCTGCTGAGCGGCGGCCACGCGCGGCACGAGGTCGAGCCACCACGACTGTTTCTCCTCGGCGCCTTGCGGCTTGCCGGTGTCGTGATTGCCATGCGCCCACGCGGTGCCGGCCAGCAGCACCGCGAGCGCGCCCATCCAGGAGCATCGCATCGTTGGTGTTACGCGCGATGCGTGCGCGCCATCCCCGTCAGACCGGATGCTTCTTCAGGTGCGCCAGCAGCAATTCGACGGCTTTCGCCGGCGCCTGATCCATGACGAAGTGACCGACGCCCGGCAGCACCTCCATGGCGAAGGCCGCGCTCACGAACTCAGCTGTGCCGTGCGCGGCATCGGGCCCGACCGTGGCGTCGACATCGCCCCAGATGTAGAGCGTCGGCACCTCGATGGTGCCGATGTCGGCGGCCAGCCCGACATTGGCGCGATACCAGGCGAGCGCCGCTTCCATGGCTGCCGCATTGCCCAGCACCGACAGATGCTCGTCCATCGCCGCGGCGGGCACGCCCTGACCGAACAGGCCCTCGCGCAGGCGGCGGGCATTGTCGGCCAGCAGGAGCTTGCCGGTCTCGGCATCGAGGAAGGCGCGGTGATGGCGCGAGCGGTTCTTCTGCTCGCCGTCGGGCTTCTCGAGCGCGCGACGGAACGATTTTGGATGCGGCCGCGACATGATGGTGAGCGAGGCGAGCCGCTGGGGATGCGCCGCCGCCACGCCCCACGACACCTGCCCGCCCCAGTCGTGGCCGACCAGGTGGAAGCGCCGGCCCTCATGGCCGGCGGCCGCCACGATCTCGATGGCGTCGTTGACCAGCTTGTCGAAGGCGTAGTTCGAAAGGTCGGCCGGATCGGGCCGCGCGCCCGGCGAATAGCCGCGCTGGTCGGGCGCAACGGCGCGGTAGCCCGCGTTGGCAAGCGCGGCCAACGCCGCGCGCCAGCTGTGTCTCGATTCGGGAAAGCCGTGCAGCAGCAGCACCAGCGGCGCGTCGGCCGGGCCCAAAACATCCGCGGTGAATGTCAGGCCCGACCGGGTCTTTATGCTGGTGCTGTCCGCCATCTGGCGGTCAGCTTACGCCGTTCGCCTTGAACCAGGCCAACGCCTTCTTCCACGCATCCTCCGCCTGGTCCTTGCGGAAGCTCGGGCGGTAGTCGGCGTTGAAGCCGTGCGGCGTGTCGGGATAGGTATCGATGCGCGACTTCTGCGCCGCCGGGCTGCCAGCCTTGAGCGCCTCGCGCATCTTGTCGACCGTGTCGTTGGGGATGCCGGTGTCGGCGCCGCCATAGAGGCCGAGCACCGGCGCCTTCAGATCCTTGGCGATGTCGACCGGATGCTTGGGCGTGAGCGGCGTCGCCTCGCCGACGACGCGGCCGTACCAGGCCACGCCCGCCTTGAGGCCGGGATTGGTCGCGGCGTAGAGCCACACGATGCGGCCGCCCCAGCAGAAGCCGGTGACGCCGAGCTTGGCCGTGTCGGCCTTGCCCTCGCCCTTGGCGAAGGCGACGGCGGCGTCGAGATCGCCCATGACCTGCTCGTCCGGCACCTTGGCCACGATCTCCGAGATCAGCTTGGGGATCTCGGTGTAGCCCTTGGGATCACCTTGCCGGAAATAGAGTTCCGGAGCGATGGCGTAGTAGCCCGCCTTGGCGAAGCGGCGGCAGAGATCGGCGATGTGGGCGTGCACGCCGAAGATCTCCTGCGCGACGAGGATGGTGCCGAAGCCCTGGCCGGTCGCGGGCATTGCGCGATAGGCCGCCATCTCCTTGCCGTCCTTGGTCTTGACCTTGACCTCGCCCGCGGTGAGGCCGTCGGCCGGCGTGGTGATCATGGTCTGGGCGCACACCGGCTGGACCGATAGCGCGAAGCTGCTGCCGAGCGCGGTGCCCACCATGGCGGTGCGCCGTGAAAGTCCCAACTCCTTCGGGCCGTGCTCAGTGAAAGAAATCATGCGATCGCCATCCATACCCTGCCTCCTCCAGTTGAAGTCGGCGGAGCCTAGGATGCGCGCGGGTTGGCCCACAATCACAATTAGGCGATATGCTCCAGGGCCAGGTACTCGGGGCTCTGCATCTCCATCAGGCGCGAGACGGTGCGCTGGAACTCGAAGGCGCCGTCACCTTCGAGGTAGAGGCCGGTCGGCGCCGTTGCAGCAGAGCAGATGAACTTCACTTTCTTCTCGTAGAATTCGTCGATCATGGTGACGAAGCGCACCGCCTTGTCCTGGCTGTCCGGTCCCATCTTGGGGATGTCGGCCACGATCACGGTATGGAAGTTGGCGGCGATGCAGATGAAGTCGGCGGCACCCATGGGCTTGGCGCACCAGTCCAGAAAATGCGCCATGGCGACGCCCGGCGCGGTGCGCGGGATTTCGACGTCGCGGCCCTGGGTGCGCAGCACGCGCGGCTCGCCGTCGGCGCCGCCGCTCAGCGCGCGGAAGGCCTCGTCGAGCTTGGCGTTGGCCCAGGCGCCGGCCGGCGTCAGGTAGACGTCGAAGTTGCGCAGGCGGTCCAGCCGATAGTCGTGATCGCCGCCCAGCTCCATCACATCCAACCGCTCCTTCACCAGGTCGATGAACGGGAGGAAGCGCTCGCGCTGCAGGCCGTCCTTGTAGAGGTCGTCGGGCTTGCGGTTGGAGGTGGCGATCACCGTGAGGCCTTCGTCGAACAGAACCTCGAACAGGCGCGCCAGGATCATGGCGTCGGCGATGTTGGTGACCTGGAACTCATCGAAGCAGAGCAGCCGCGTTTCGCTGGCAATTTGCTTCGCGATCGGCACGATCGTGTCGGCTTCGGGTGGCGCGCCCTTGGCCGCCAGCTCCTCGCGCCGGCGGTGCAGGCGGTCCTGCACTTCCAGCATGAACTCGTGGAAATGTACGCGCCGCTTCCTGGCCATGGGCACGTCGGCAAAGAAGAGGTCCATCAGCATCGACTTGCCGCGGCCGACCGGCCCCCAGATGTAAAGGCCACGCGGTCCGGCCGGCGGCTTGGCGGCGTGCCCGAGGCCCAGCCGCGCGAAAAAACCGGGCCTGGGCACGGGATGATCGGCCATCGCCACGAGCTGCTCGTAGATCGCCTGCAGCTTCTGGACGACCTTTTCCTGCACGGGATCGGCGTGGACCTCGCCGGCGGCGCGGCGGGCGGCGAGGTTGGCTGCCGGGCCCTTGTTGTGGGTCGTAGGGCCGGCGGTCGGGGGTAGCTGTGATTCCATTTACCGCCGCATACCTAGCTCACGAGCGCGCGGCTGCCTATAAGGTCCGGCGATGAAGCTTGCGTTTCTCGGCACATCGGAATTCGCAGTACCGGCGCTCAAGGCGCTGGTCGAGGCCGGCCACGACGTGGTCGCCGTCTACACCCGCGCGCCCAAGCCCGCCGGCCGCGGCCAGCAGGAGCGGCGCACGCCGGTGCATGAGCTCGCGCTGTCGCTGGACCTTGCGGTGCGCACGCCGAAGGGCCTGCGCAGCGAGGAGGAAGCGGCGGCCTTCAAGGCGCTCGATCTCGACGCCGCGGTGGTCGTGTCGTACGGCCACATCCTGCCCAGGGCGTTCCTCGAGGCGCCGGTGCTGGGCTGCATCAACATCCACGGCTCGCTGCTGCCGCGCTGGCGCGGCGCGGCGCCCATCCATCGCGCCATCCTGGCAGGCGATGCCGAGACCGGCGTCACCATCATGCGCATGGACGAAGGCCTCGACACTGGTCCCATGCTTCTAGCCGAGCGGACGCCGATCTCGGCCGCCGATACGGCGGAGACAGTGCACGACCGGTTGGCGGAACTGGGCGGCCGGCTGATCGTGTCAACGCTCGATGCGCTGGTCGCCAAGACCATCGAGCCGGTGCCGCAGCCCAATGACGGCGTGACCTACGCCCACAAGCTCGGCAAGGAAGAAGGCGCGCTCGACTGGCGACGCCCCGCGGCCGAGCTCGAGCGCAAGGTGCGCGCCTTCCATCCCTGGCCGGGCACCTGGTTCGACGTCGAGGCCGAGCGCATCAAGGTGCTGAGCGCTGCCCTCGCACTCGCCGGCGGTGCGCCGGGCACGGTGAGCATCGGCCGCGACGGCTTCCCCATCGTGGCCTGTGGTGTGGGCGGACTAAAACTCCTGAAGCTGCAGCGCGCCGGCAAGTCGGCGCAGGCGGCCGACGCCTTTTTGCGCGGCTTTGCGCTGGCTGCGGGTACGGTGCTGGCGCCGCCCGCCGTCGTGCCCTTGCCGACCTGACGTCGTGCCGCGCTACAAGCTCACCATCGAATATGACGGCGCGCCGTTCGTCGGCTGGCAGCGCCAGGACAACGGTCCGTCGATCCAGGGTGCGCTCGAGGACGCGGTGTTCGCCTTCTGCGGCGAGCGCGTGGCCGTGCATGGCGCGGGCCGCACCGACACCGGGGTGCACGCGCTGGGCCAGGTGGCGCACCTCGATCTTGTCGGCGAAAAGCCCGTCGACACCGTACAGGCCGCGGTGAACTTCCATCTGAAACCCAACCCGATCGTCGTCACCGAGGCGGAGATCGTGCCGGGCGACTTCCATGCCCGCTTCTCGGCGACGGCGCGGCGCTATCGCTACCTGATCCTGAACCGCCGCGCGCCGCCCGCGCTCGATCGCGGCCGAGTCTGGCATGTGCCGGTGGCGCTCGATGCCGCGGCCATGGCCGACGCCGCCCAGCTGCTGACCGGCCGCCACGACTTCAACAGCTTCCGCTCGGCCGCCTGCCAGGCCGCCTCGCCCGTGAAGACGCTCGACCAGCTCGACGTGACGCGCGAGGGCAAGCTGATCCGAATCGACGTCGGCGCGCGCTCGTTCCTGCATAACCAGGTGCGCATTCTGGTCGGCACTTTGCAGCTCGTCGGTCGCGGGCAGTGGAGTAAGAGCGACGTCGCCGACGCGCTCGCCGCCTGCGACCGCGCGCGCGCCGGGCCGACGGCGCCACCGCAGGGGCTTTGCCTGATGGCGGTGCGCTACGACCTAGGTGCCGGCCAGCACGCCGATGTAGCGGTCGACGATGATCAGCAGGAAGAATGACGGGATCCAGTTCACTGCCAGCAGCACCACCGAGATCGCCCAGTCGGTGCCGAGCGCCAGCCGGGTGATCACCAGGAACCAGTAGAAGAACAGAGCCTGCAGCGCGATCTCGATGATGCCATCGACGGCGGCCGGCACGACCATCTTGATGACGATGGCCACGATCGCGATGACGATGCCCGGCAGGTTGGTCCAGTTGAGGGCGGCGATGTAACGGGGATAGCGGTCGAGCCAGCCGCGGCGGCGCGCGACCTCATAGAAAATCACCGGAAAGAGCAGCCAGTTGATGACGTAGCTCATCGCCTCGATGGCTATGAGTTCGCCGGTGTCGACGGCGACCGTGAGGTTGGCGTAGCGGATCAGCGAATAGACGACGTAGAGCGGCGCGGTCACCGCCATCAGGCGGAACGAGCGCAGGCAGGCTTCCATCGTGTTGTCGAAGCAAAGCAGGGCCGCGGGATCGCGCCGCAGCAGGCCAAGCGCACCTGTCGCGCCGCGCGTGATCTCGGCGGCGCTCAGCACGATCTGATCCTAGGCCGCGAAATAGCGGTCGAGCACGGTCTCGTAGACGCGGCTCAGCGTCTTGAGATCCTCGATGGCGCTCTTCTCGTCGACCTTGTGCATGGTCTCGCCGACCAGCCCGAACTCGAGCACCGGGCAGTAGCGGCTGATGAAGCGCGCGTCCGACGTGCCGCCGGTGGTCGAGAGCTCGCACTCGACGCCGGCGACGTCGCGGATCGCGCCGGCCACCAGCTCGACCAGCGGTCCGGGCGCCGTATAGAAGGACTCGCCCGACACCTCGACCTTGGCGAACTCGATCGTGCCGTTGCCGCCAAGTGCTGCACTGGCGCGCTCCATGCGCTCCTTGAGGTGCGCCAAAAGCGTCTTGGCGGTCCACAGATCGTTGAAGCGCGTGTTGAAGCGCGCCGTCACCGTGCCGGGCGCGATGTTGGTCGCCTTGTTGCCGACATCGACGGTGGTGAACTGCAGCGAGGTCGGCTGGAAGTGCGTGCTGCCCTGGTCGATCGGCTCGCGCACCAGCGCCTCGATCAGCGCCGACAGGCGATGGATGGGATTGTCGAGCCGCTCGGGATAGCCGACATGGCCCTGGATGCCGCGCGCCACCAGGTCGACCGTCATGCTGCCGCGCCGGCCGATCTTCATCATGTCGCCGAAGCGCTTGGAACTGGTCGGCTCGCCGACGACGCAGGCATCGATCGTCTCGCCGCGCTCGGCGAGCTTTTTCAGCATCTTGACCGTGCCGTTGACCGCCGGCCCCTCCTCGTCGCCGGTGATCAGAAGGCTGATCGAGCCGCCGAAATCGCGGCCGCGCTTCGCGAGAAAGCGCGCGCAGGCCTCGGTGAAGGCCGCGATCGCGCCCTTCATGTCGGCCGCACCACGACCAAACAGATAGCCGCCCGAAAGCTCGGCCGAGAACGGGCCGATGGTCCATGACGACAGATCGCCCACCGGCACGACGTCGGAGTGGCCGGCGAAGCAGAAGTGTCGGCCTGAGGTGCCGATGCGCGCGTAGAGATTGGCGACGTCGTCGGTGCCGGCCTGGGCGAAGTCCATGCGCTCGCACGAAAAGCCGAGCGGCTTCAGCGTGCGTTCGAGATGCTGCAACGCGCCCGCTTCCTTGGGCGTCACGCTCTCGCAACGCACGAGCGTGCGCGTCAGTTCGACGACATCGGTGACGGCGGTGCTGAGCGTGTCGGGCATCGACGGACAGTACAGGCAGGCCTTGCCAAAGAAAAGAGAAGGGCGCCGACAGGCCTTAGCCGGCGCCCAGTTGTTTTGAGAGGAAGATTGTCTTGTTGCTTCTATTACTTAGGCCACCAAACGGTCGGCCTCCTGCAGGTTGACGGAGACGAGCTGGGACACACCCTGCTCGGCCATGGTGACGCCGTAGAGGCGGTCCATGCGCGCCATGGTGACGCGATGGTGGGTGATCACCATGAAGCGCGTGTCGGTGCGGCCGGCGATCTCCTTAACGAGACCGCAGAAGCGCTCCACGTTCAGGTCGTCGAGCGGCGCGTCCACCTCGTCCAGCACGCAGATCGGCGCGGGGTTGGTCATGAACACCGCGAAGAGCAAGGAGATCGCCGTCAGCGCCTGCTCGCCGCCCGAGAGCAGCGACATGACCTGCAGCTTCTTGCCCGGCGGGCTGGCATGGATTTCCAGGCCTGCCTCCAGCGGATCCTCCGACTCGGTGAGACGAAGCTCGGCCTTGCCGCCGCCGAACAGCTTGGTGAAGAGCTGCTGGAAGTGGCCGGAGACCTGCTCGAAGGCGACGAGGAAGCGTTCGCGACCCTCGCGGTTCAGGCTCTGGATGCCCTGGCGCAGGCGGCCGATGGCGGCGACCAGGTCGTCGCGCTCGGCCGTCATGCCGGTGATCTGCTGCTCCAGCTCGCCCGCTTCTTCCTCCGCGCGCAGGTTCACCGCGCCCATGGTCTCGCGCTCGTGCACCAAGCGCTCCAGGCGATGCTCGGCCTTGTCGAGCTCGGGCAGCTCTTCCAGCGACTGCACCTCGGCCAGCGCCAAGACGCCGTCGGGCTCGCAGCGCAGCCGCTCGACGATGCGCTCGACCACGGCCTCGCGGTCCTTGGTCGCCTGCTCGACCAGGCCTTCGCGGCGCACGCGGCTCTCGCGTGCCGTTGCGAGCTCACCCTCGGCCTGGCGCATTGCCTTGTCGGCCTCGCCGAGACGCGTCTCGCCGATGGCCAGCCGGTCGGCCGCCTCCTGGCGATTGTGCTCAGCCTTGGCGATCTCATCGCCGAGCGCCATGCGCTTGGCCTCGATCTCGGCCGGCTTGGCGGCCAGTTCCTCGATAGATTGGGCGATCTGGTCCCGACGCTGGTCGAGCTCGACGATCTGGCCCTCGGCCTCGGCCAGCCGCTTGCTCCAGCCGCCATGGTCCTGGGCGATCTGGCTGAGACGCTCCAGCCGCATCGCCGCCTCGCGCGCCAGGCGATCGCAGTTGCCCTCGGCCTCGACGAGAGCCGCGCGCAGCTCGGCGATGCGCCCACGCAGCACACCGGCGGCCACGCGGTCGGCCTGGGAATCGGAGATCGACGACAGCCGCGCCTCGCGGAACGTGCGGCGCATCTCGTCCTCGGCGATGTCGCCTAAAATCTCGGCGACCGACTGCTCGATGCCGGCAAGCCGCGTGCGCAGCTGGTCGGTGCGCCGCGCGATCTCGACATGGCGGTCGCGCGCCTCGGTGGCGGCGCGCTCGGCGATGGCGATGCTCTGCTGCGCGGCACGCTCGGCCGCACGCGTGGCCTCGCCCGCGCCCTCGGTCTTGCGCCGCGCCGCTTCGGCCACGCTGCGCTCGTGCGCGCGGGCCTGTTCGACGCAGGTCTTCTCGGCGTCGCGGGCGGCAGCGAGCCAGCCCGTCTCGGCCTCGACACGCGTCTCGGCTTCGGCCTGCTCGGCCGCGACGCCGTCGATCTGCTGGCGGATCTCGGCCAGCCGGTTGCGCTGGCTGAGCCGCACTGCCGCCGTCGACGGTGCGCCGGCGCGCATGGTGTAGCCGTCCCAGCGCCACACTGCGCCCTCGGCGGTCACGAGCTGCTGGCCGGGCTTGAGGCCTGCCTGCAACGCCGCCCCCGTGGCGTCGTCGGCCACGATGCCGATGAAGGCGAGGCGACGCTCCAGCTCGGGCATCGTCTTCACATGCGCGCCAAGCGGGGTGGCGCCTTCCGGCAGTGCCGGCGCGTCGGCCATCGGGCCGAGCGGCAGCCAGTGGATCGGCGCCCCGCGATCGGACGAGGCTTCCAGTTCATCGCCGAACGCCGCACCCAGGGCCTTCTCGAAGCCGGGATCGACGGTCAGAGCATCGAGCAGCGGCGGCCACAGCGAATCGGCGGCCGACTTCAGCGCGGCGGCGACACCCGATTCCTCGGCGCGCAGCTTGGTCAGCCGCGCGTTGATCTTCTGCAGCGTCTCGTTGGCCGCGGCATGGCTCGCCTCGGCGGCCTGCCGCTCGGCGGCGCGGGCGCGCTCCATCTCGAGGCGCTAGGCCTCGGCCTGGGCCACGGCGGCCCGCGCGGCATCGGACTCGTAGCGCTCGGCCTCGCGGGCAGCGTCGATCGATTCCTGGCCCTTGCGGCGGGCCTCTTCGAAGGCTTCGCGCGCTTGAGCCAGCGCCGCCTCGACCTCCGGCAGTGCCGGCAGGCTTTTAAGCTCGGCCTCGACCTGCTGCTGCTGCGCCGTGATCTCGTCACGCCGCACGGACAGACGACGCAGGCGCTCGCGCAGCTCGGCGACCTCGCGGCCGACGCTCTCGCGCAGCGCTTCGTCGTCGGCGATCTGGCGGGTCAGCCGATCGTGCTCGGCCTCGGCGGCCAGCGTGTCGGCCTGGGCGGCGTCGCGGGTCGCGGCCGCTTCGGCAGCACGGTCGTCCTCGCCCACCCGCTCCTGCTCCAGCCGCTCACGCTGGCTGTCGAGATCGGCAATGGCGGCTGCAGCATCCGACTTGCGGCCATGCTCGCGCTCGAGGTCGGTCTCGGTCTGCGCCAGCCGGGTGCCCGCTTCCCGCTGCGCCTCGGCCACGCGCTCGGCCTCGGCGGTGAGCGCATCGTGCGCCACCCGCAACCGCTGCAGCGCGGCCGCGGCGGCAGCCTCATCGTTGCGCAGCGGCGGCAGCGCCGTCGCGGCCTCGGCCTGAGCCGTGGTGGCAAGGCCGACCAGGCGCGTCAGATCGGCGACCTGGGCCTCGGCCTCCTTCAACCGTTCGCCGGCTTCGTTGAGCTCGCGCTCGGCATTGGCCAGCTTCAGCGCCAGCACGGCGGCTTCAGCGCGGCGGATATGGTCTGAAAGGTTGCGATAGCGGCTGGCCTGGCGCGCCTGACGCTTCAGGCCCTTGTGCTGCTCCTCCAGCGCCACCAGCACGTCCTGCACGCGCGCCAGGTTGGCCTCGGCGGCGCGTAGCCTGAGCTCGGCCTCGTGACGGCGGGCATAGAGACCGGTGATGCCGGCTGCCTCGTCGATGATCATGCGCCGGTCGGCCGGCTTGGCGTTGATCAGGGTGCCGATGCGGCCCTGGCTGACCAGCGCCGTCGAGCGCGATCCCGTCGCGGCATCGGCAAAGAGCGTCTGCACGTCACGGGCGCGGATCTCGCGGCCGTTCACCGAGTAGGCCGAACCGTGGCCGCGCTCGATGCGGCGCACGATGTCGAGCTGGTCGGCGTCGTTCACCATGGCAGGCGCCGTGCGCGTCTTGTTGTCCAGCGACAGCGTCACCTCGGCGATGTTGCGCGCCGGCCGCGAGCCGGTGCCGGAGAAGATCACGTCCTCCATCTCGCTGCCGCGCATCTGCTTGGCGGAGGTCTCGCCCATCACCCACTTCATCGCCTCGACGAGGTTCGACTTGCCGCAGCCGTTGGGACCGACGATGCCGGTCATGCCGGGCTCGATGGTGAGCTCCGTCGGATCGACGAAGGACTTGAAACCGGAGAGCCGGAGTTTGTCGAACTGCACCATCTACCCCACGCTGGCTTGTTTACTGACTACTTGGCGAGCTTGGCGAACGCCGCGTCGAGTTCCTCGACCGAGCGCGCGCCCTTATAGAGAACCCCGTTGATGAACAATGACGGCGTCGAGTTGACGCCCAACGTCTGGCCGCCTTGAGCGTCGGCGATCACCTCGTTGGCCTTGGCCTCGTTGGCCAGGCACGCCTTGATCTCGTTCTCGCCCATCCCCGCGATGCGCAACGGCTTGGCGAGCTCGGCGATCGGATCCTGCGACGCCGCCCACTGCGGCTGGCCGCGGAAGATCAGGTCGATCACGCCGAAGTAGCGATCGTTGGCGGCGCACTCGGCGATCTGGGCGGCCTTGGCCGCCACCTGGTCGAGCGGGAAGTCGCGGTAGACCAGCTTCACCTTGCCGGCGTCGATCCACTTCTTCTTGATCTCGGGCAGGATCTGGGTGTGGAAGTGCGCACAATGCGGGCAGGTGAAGGAGGCGTACTCGATCAGGGTGATCGGCGCCTTGGGGTCGCCCAGCACATGGTCGGTCGGCAGGACGGCGAGCAAGGCGGTCTTGTCCGGTGCAGCGGCGACCGCGACCGGTGTCGGGCCGGCGGCAGGGGGCCGGGTGCCGAAATAGACGCCAGCCGCGATCGCGGCCACCGCCACGGCACCGCCGGCGACAATCAACATATTCCGCATATCGTCTTCCTCTCTCCACTACATCTTGGGAACCACGCCTGTGGGGAGTCAAACTATTACCGCCCCACTTGGCGCAAAATCGCGGCAATGGCGTCAGGGCCGCCCGGGTTAAAATAGTTCTGGTCGTTGATGAACAAGGTGGGCGTCTGCCGCACCCCCAGGGTCTGGCCGGACTGGACGTCGGCTAAAACCTTGTCGAGGGCCTTGTCGTCGGCGAAGCAGGCCTCGGCCTGGGCGGCCGTAAGGCCATCCTTGGCCAGCACCTTCACCATCTCGGCCAGGGGGTCGGCCCCGGTCAGCCATTCGACCTGGCTGCGGAACAGCCGGTCGACCCGCTCGTAGAACTTGTCGGGCCCGGCGCACTCGGCGAGCTGGCTCGCCCGCGTGGCGACCACGTCCATCGGGAAGTGGCGATGGATCAGCCGAAGCTTGCCGGTGTCGATCCACTCCTTGCGCAGGGTCGGCATCACGGCGATGTAGAACTGCGCGCAAAAGGGACAGGTGAACGAGGCGTAGTCGATCAGGGTGTTGGGGGCGTCGGGCTTGCCGAGGACATGATCGCCCGGCATCGGCTCCAGAAGTTTCAGGTCCTGAGCGCGGGCCTCGCGCATCACAAAGGCCCCTGCCAGCACGCCCAGCACCACCAGCCTTCGGCCCGTGCCGACGCGCGCGCCCAAACGGGCGAGCGCCGCACGCAGCTCGGGATCTTTCACGGTGGCAGCACGCTCGGTCATCTCGGCTACTCTCCTGGCGTCCGGTGCCGGCCGCGGCGGCGCAGCCTTGGGGGCGGCGATCGCGCCCTGCACCAGACGGATATCGTCGATCATCTTGTGTCCGAAGTAGGCGTTGACGCGCTCCACGACCTGGCCGGCCATGTGCTGGACTTCCAGCGCCGCAGCGCCGGGCACGCGCAGACGCAATAGCTTGCCAGAGCGGCCGCGGCTCGCGGTCAGCGCCTCGGGACGGGTGATCCGGGCAAGGTCGGGGCCGACGACGGCCGACCACTCCGCGCGCAGGCGGGCGATCGAGGCGCCGCGACCTTTCGCGAGGCCGGACGCGAGCCGCTGGGCCAGACCGCCGACGGCGCGGAAGCCGTTTTCCCGCATGGACCCTTTCAAACTCCGTTCCTTATGGTAGGCCACGGCCTCCCGCATGACCACGACCCACGCCTCACGTTTGCTTGCTTGGTACGATCGTCATCGTCGCACCCTGCCGTGGCGCGCGCCGGCCGGAGTGCGCGCCGATCCCTACGTCGTCTGGCTGTCGGAGATCATGCTGCAGCAGACCACCGTGGCCACGGTCGGCGACTATTTCCGCCGCTTCGTCGAACGCTGGCCCACGGTCGAAGCGCTGGCCGCCGCGCCCATCGACGAGGTGCTGTCGGCCTGGGCCGGGCTCGGCTACTACGCCCGCGCCCGCAATCTGCATGCCTGCGCCCAGGCCGTGGCCGGCGCGCAGGGCGGCCAATTCCCCACCGACGAGGCCGCCCTGCTGGCCCTGCCCGGCATCGGCGCCTACACGGCGGCGGCAATCCGCGCCATCGCCTTCGACCAGCCGGCCTCGGCGGTCGACGGCAATGTCGAGCGGGTAATCGCCCGCCTCTACGCCATCGAGACGCCGCTGCCCGACGCCAAGACCGAGATCAAGGCACGCGCCGCCCGCCTGGTCCCGGCCGAGCGTGCCGGCGACTACGCCCAGGCGGTGATGGATCTCGGCGCCACGGTGTGCACGCCGCGCAGCCCGCGCTGCGTCATCTGCCCGCTGATGGCCAATTGCAAGGCGCGCAAGCTCGGCCTGGCCGAGGAGCTGCCGCGGCGCGCCCCCAAGGCCCTGAAGCCGACGCGGCGCGGGCTCGCTTTCGTGCTGGCGCGCAAGGACGGCGCCATCCTGCTGCGCAAGCGGCCGGCCAAGGGGCTGCTGGGCGGCATGGACGAGGTGCCGTCGAGCCCGTGGCGCGAGGGCAAGCTCTCGACCGACAAGGCGATGGGCGACGCGCCGGTGCCGGCACGCTGGCAGATCCTCGACGGGCTGGTGCGCCATACTTTTACGCATTTCCATCTCGAGCTCACGGTCGCCCGCGCCACCGCAACCACCGGCGGGCTCGCCAGGCTGGCGCCCGGCACGAGCTGGTGCACGATCGACCGCATGACCGAACGGGCCCTGCCGACGGTGATGCGCAAGGTGATCGCGCACGCGGTGAGGAACTGATCGCGACGGTGTCGGGGAACCGGGTGCATCGTACGCCGGACAGGCGGTATTGTCAATAACTTACGTTATCTTAGACTACTTGAGTAATTTCCTGATATAATTGCGCGCCGCATAGGCGCAGAATTCAGTGCTGTCAGTGACTGCACTCTTTCTTCCGGACCGCGCGCGGTCCGGAAGACCTTGATCTTCACCTCGCCTTGCGCGCCGTGCTGCCGCGCGGCTCGACGCGGACGGGCACGCGGATGCGGTCCGGCTCGGTGCTCTTGCCGGTGCGCGGATCGAGGCCGACCACCAGCTCGCCGGCGCGGCGGCCGATCTCGGCGGCATCGATGACGACCGTGGCGAGCGCGGGCCAGGCAGCGCGACGCCTCGAAATCGCCGAAGCCCGCTACGGCGAGCCTGTCCGGCGCGGCGATGCCCAGTGCCGGGCGGCGGGCCTCCGGCGAATGGCCGTCGAGCGTGGCGACCATCGCCTCGGGCCGTCGCCGCCGGCAGCTCGGCGACCGGCCACTCAGCCGGGCGACGTCTGCTGTCGTGATGCCGGAGATAACAAAGTCGCAATCCGCCATCTGAGGTTGGCGAGGCATCAGTTCTGTCGCCTTCGCTCTGGCGGCTTTCACCGCCAAGTCCCGCATCCGAAGAGGATGAGGCATCAGGCGTGCTCCTGCAGTCGCTGAACGCCGGCGTCATCTGGTCTCAATCCGCATCCGAAGCTCGAGGTGCGCCTACGCCGGGATAGCTCTGCGAAGAGGGATTGCACAGCTCATCTGCCCGGCATGACTAGAACGCTTTGTGACATGCCGGGAGCATCGTCGGGAAGCACGCCGAAGAAAACCGGCCGCTCGGCCTCCGGCACCGCGAGCTTCCACTGCGACCGACGAAAGCCGCACTCGATGAGCGACGTCCGCGAGTCGAACCTGCACCCGTCCTCGAAAACCGCGCCCTCGAAGTGCGCCCGCCAGAATACCGCATCGGCGAGGATGGTGTCGCGGAAGGTCGTCTTCTCGAAGAAGGCGCCCTCGACCTCGAGGCGCGAAAAATCGAAGGCCGAGACGTCCATCTTCCGGAAATTGGCGTAGCGCAGCTTCGGGAACCGCGCGTTCGCATCCTGTCGCTGGTGTTGGCGCTTGAGGTCGAAGAAGGCATCGATGGCATGCTGCACGCTCGTCGGCGCCTCCTCGACATTCGCCAGCAAGCTGTCGAGGCCCGGGCCGCGGTCGGGATGGTAGGGGGCAGGAGCGAGGCGCCGCCCCTTCCTTTCGATGTAGGCCGCGAGGATGTGGAGGGCGGCCATGCGGGTCTCCGGCATGTATTCCGCAATGTCCCTCAGGTTGCGAATCCCCGACAGATGCCGCTCGACGACATCCTCTTCCATCCTGCGTACGATGCGGTCCTCGTCCTCGACTTCGCGTTCCCTCACGTCGGCCAAGGCCTCGGTCGCCTTGTGATACATCTCAGCCGCATGCGCATGGGCTTCGCGTGTCCGGTTCTCCTCCAGGACCTTCCGATTTCTTTCCGCCAGCCACAGACGCCAAACGGCCGCCGGCGCGGCGACCAGCGCAAGGAAGAGCACGACCCTGTCCTGGTCGCCCTTCAGGCCGACGATCCTTGCCAGGACATCGCGAAACGAAAATCCGAAGATGAGCCCGCAAGCAACGGAGAAGATCAGGCCATGACGTTCCCAGATGGCCTGGAAGTTCAGGTATGCACGGCGGGCCGTGCTCGCCACCGCTCGCCCGACCTCGCCGGTCAATTCCCGTGGCCGGCGGGCCCGGTCAGTCGCGGCCGGTCTCACGATTCATCGGGAGGGCTCTCCAGGTAGCGCCCGCCCCACTCCCTGGGATACCTCGGCGGCGAGCCGTCCTTCATGCTTTGTGCCATCCGCCGGACGCGCGCGAAGTCCTGGACGTCGGACAGGTATTCGAGCCGTCCTTGCGCCGCGAGTCGCCCCCCGATCGCGGGCCACGCCAAGCCGAGGAATTCGCCGATCTGAGACGATTGGCGCCAGTTCTCGCCGACAGCGCCTCGCATGAAGGTATCGAACGCCTGGAGGAAGGGCCGGTGGCTGCACCCTGTCGGCGCGCCGTCCTTCGGCAGGGGGCAAAGGCCCTCACGGCCGCCGCCGGGAAGCTCCTCGGCATCTGGAGGGCGAACGCGCGCCGCCGAGGCGCTCGCGGAATCGTTCGGCTCGACCGCCAGCCTGGCACCGACGACGCGGATCTGGCCAGCGCCGAAGGCCTTGGCGCGGCCCAACATGTGGCGATGGCGCTTGTCCGCATCGCCATCGTGCGTGAGGGCGCACAGGACGGCACCCAGTTCCTCCGCCCGCACGTTGTGCAGCCGGATCGTGCTGGCGAACCGCAGGTCGCCATCCTGCGCGTGCCTCAGGAACCGAAGACGCGTCTGGATGCGTGAATTGTCCCTGACGCTCTGCGGTGCGTTGTCCAGTTGGCCTTTCAGCCGGGACAGGATCGCCTCGCGGGCGGTTTGTCCGCCGCGCACGAAGCGCGGCAGGTAACGCTTGCGGCCGGCTACGCGCGCGGCCTCGTCGGCGTAGTCCTTGACGTCGCCGCGTAGATAGAAGGGCGCAAAGGAAGCGCGCGGTCCCATCATGACGGTCCCGACCGTATCGGTCTCCGCGATCCACCCGGGTTCCAGGAAGCGGCCGAACGAGAAGGCAATCCGTCCGCGCCGCGCGATCGACGCAGGCGGATCACCCTCGCCGGTCCAATGTATGTCCTGACCTTCGTAGACATGACCGAACAGGGTCTCGACGAAATCGGAATCGAGCCACGGACTGTCGGACGTGCCGCTCGCCTCGACTTGCTGGCGATGGTTCCTCTGACGGCCGACGATGTCACCGACCGAGTTCCGGTGCGGCACCTTGAACAGCCGCGTCAGCCCCATGGCGAACGTGTCGCGGAGTTCGCCGGCCGCAGGCTTCCCCGGTTCGCCGACGTAGAAGACGGGGATGCTCCCACCCTCGCGTTCCACGATCGGCTGCAGGATCGCCCAGCTTCCGTCCGCCTCCAACCCATGGCGCGACGGTTTCGAATGGAGGCGCCGGAAGGTCTCCCACTGATCGCGCGTCAACCGAATCCTCTGTCCCCGGGCGCCATGGAACACGTACTCGAATCTTTTCCTGCTGTTGGTCCCCGGCGCCCTGCCCGAGAAGACGAAGTCGCCCTCGATCTCGCCACTTGGATCGACGATCACGCATGGCCGGCCGTCGGGATCGGGAAGCTGCCTGAACCTCCGCGTGCCGGTCCAGGCCGGTCCATCGCCGCGAACCATGCCGGCATACCGGTACTTCCGCTCGAGCTCGGTCGCGACCCACCTTTGCCGGTCCATGCCCCGGGGCAGAGCCATCGACCTGTCATCGAGAAACGTCGCGATCTCGATGCGCTTCCAGGAACACGGCTCGATCACGTAGTCGGACAGGGCGTCGCCGCCCTTCACACTGTCGAGCCGCTCCTTCCTCAACCAGCCCGCCTTGACCTCGCGGTGATCCGCCAGCGGGAAGCCGCCGCCCTCGGCGTCGGCATAGCCCGGATGCAGGAAATCCCGCAGGCCGTAGCGGTGATGAAAATTGACGCGCCGCAACCGCGCAAAGGCGACGATCTCGACGGCGGCACGGATCATGCCGCGCAAGGACGCGCCGGGCACGACATATGCACCGCCAACCTTCAATGGCCCGACCGTCTCGGAATCGGCCGCCGCGCCGCCAAGCTGCTGCCCGATGAGAAGCGGCGTCTCGGCCGCCCACTCGACATCGATCGTGGCGCAGTAGCCGTCGGCAAGAGGGACATCGTAAAGAACCGCGTCGCCCTTGGCCGGACGAGCGATTCTGTCGTCCAGCGTGACGAAGCGGTACGGCGCCGAAAGCTTGTCCTTGACGTCGGGGCGCTGCCCACGGTCGATCCCGCCGCTCCGCTTCGGCGGAGGCGCCGGCGCGCGGGACGCTCTCATGAGCCGACGGATATGCTCCTCGGCTTCCGCCTCGGTCAACTGGCCGGCGCGAACAAGGGCGCCGAGCCGGCGCCGCAGCCCTGTCTCGTCAGCCGGAGGCATGTGTTTCCTCCACCTTGAACCAGCCGAACCCCTTGGCGCCGCCGTGTCCAAGCGTCAGTCCGTTGCGTCGAACATCATCGGCGAGAAACCTGAAGAGCCCGAGATCGTCCGGCGAGGGCGACGCCTCGCCGCCACGGCTCGTCAGCACGAGCTCGACGTCGAGAACGACGTTGATGAACGCTCGGGTCTCAAAAAGGGCGCCGTCGAGAGGCGCGCCGGAAAAGCGATCGAGGGCGACGGAGGTGACGTCCACTTCGTCGATGCGTTCCGGTTCGGCGAGCCGCATTCGCGCCAGTTCCACCAGGGCCGCAAAGCCGGACACGCCGAACAGACGCTCGACGGAAGACAAGAGCCTGGCATCGGACGCCGTCCTGACGATGCGCGGCGCGGCCGTCGCGCCGTAGGCAGATCTGTCGATATCCACGAGCTGGAGGGACGCCTTGCCTTCCCGCAGCTCCTTCAAGCCCCACAGCCAGCGGGAGCGGGCACGCAGGGCGCCCATCATGCTCGACTCCAGAAGGAGCGGCAGTCGATCCTCGATCCGCTGCGGAGCGACCTGGACCTGGTCGTCCCGGTTCGCTTGGGGCTTGCTGGAGGAATCGACGACGAGAAAAGGTCCTTCGCAAGCCAGATGGATGGGAAAGCTTTGGACCGGCGGGCGGAGCCGCGTGTCGGCATACGTCTTCCAAAGACGTGTGAAGTCCTCGGCATCCGACAGCCGTCCGTCCCCTCCCAAGGACCGGCCCGAAACCGCGAGCTTGTCCGGCAGCACCCTGACGCGGCCGCCGCCGCGGCCCATCGGTTGTCCGCCCTCCGCGGCAAGGCAGCCCAGCGATTGCAGCAGCAGCGCGAGTCCGTTGTCGCCAGCGTCGAGGACACCGCCCTTCGCCGTGAGGAGAAGGGAGAAGGCGAACTCCGCACCCGACGCCAGCGTCTCCTCGAAGTAGAGATGGTTCTCCATCGCCGCGCCGGTGCCGGCGTCGACCGACGTGCGCGCGGCAACGAAGATGCCCTCGCCGAGCTCACCGGCATCGGCAAAAGGCATGGCGGCAGCGGACGGCCGCACGAGGCATCGCAAGGTCCGCGGCAGCAGCCGCCCCATGCGCCCGCCGCGACCCGACGATCCCGGTTCGCCGAACACCTCCATGACGGCACCGTCCTGCGGCCCGCGCAGGTCTTCGGCCAGGCGGCGCAGAACGCCCTTGAAGGTCGTCGCGGGAACGATCGGCGCGCCACTCCCGTCGCGAGCCAGGCACGCGGCCTCGGGCGGCGGCTCGCCGTCCCGGCCTTCGAGGCGCCGGCAGGGACGGCTCTCGCCAGTGCCGATGTGCAAGGGCGCCACGACCTGAAGTCGCCCGGAGATTTCCCAACGATCCTCAAACATGGTGGACCCCCCGGGCGAGGCCTCGGTGATCGACCATGTTGCAGGCGATCTCGCCGTAGCCGTTTTGCGGCACGAACGGGCAGGTCCGCCATGTGGCGACGATGCGGCCGCCCTTGCCGTCGGAGAAGACAGGCGGCACGAGACCGAACCGGAGCATCTCGGAGAGCGCCCCCACGTCGGGTTTGGACATCAGGAAAACGGCCCCCGCCTCCGTCAACAGGAAGGGATAGTAGGTCGTCGCACCATAGAGCCGACGCCGCATGCCCAGGTACCCGCCCGCGAGGCGGTGCGAGGCGAAGAAGCGGACGAGCTCGGCGCCGCAGGCAGCCCGCCAATACTCCGCATAGCGCGCGAATTCGGTGCCCGGCGCCAGCGGATCGATCATCAAAGCGGGAGTCTTGAGCGAGACCGCGAAGAGGTCCGGATGCTCCCCGCCGACCGGCTCGCACGACGCCGGCCCTTCTTCCGCACCTCTTTCCACCGCGGCGAAAGCATCGGTCCGGCCGATCGGGCCGAGCCCCGCTTCCAGAAGGCCGAACAGCGCCGCGCGGCAGCGAACGTCGACCGCCTCGGCATCGACGACGAAGCGCCAACGCCGCTTGTCACCGCGTTTCGCACCGTCCAACCAGCGGTGGCTTCGGGCGACGACTCCGAACAGTTGATGCTCTTCGGCGGCAAGCGCATCGTCCTCTATCGCCACATGCATGCGTGGCAGCGCCTCGGGGCCTCGACCGGCGGCAAATCCCTCGGCCTGGGCGAACACGTCGAAATCATCGTCCTTCCAATCCAGCGGAAACTGTGCCGGCGACGGATCGCCAGCGGTGCCGAACGCGAAACCGGCGGGTTCGCCAGGCGCCACCCCATCGAGGCCCACGACGAGAGCATCGCCAAAGTCGGGCTTCTCGCCGGTGTGGCCATGCAACACGGAGGAAGGAACCGGCCAACCGAAACAATCTCCGTGCTCGTTCTCGGGAAAGGCATGACCGACGCGCAACGCGGCGAGCGCTTCGGCCCAAGGCTCGTCGCTCTCCGGATCGACGACTCCGCTTGCCGCGAGGCGCTGCGCAAGCGCACCCTTCAGCGCCGCACCCGGCACCACGGAGCTGCCGAGGAACATGTTGTCCGCCAGCCGTTCGGCATCGACCAGGAAGGGGCGGTCGAAGGTCAAGCGATAGCACCGGCGGACCTGCTCTCGGCTGGGCGGGAATTCCAGCACCGGCGCGCTTGCGGCCATGGACTCGACGATACGCACGGAGGCCTCGACGATTTCACCGAAGCCCGCGCTCTTCAGCGCGCCGATGCCGGCAACGAGTCCGAGTGCCAGACGCATGCGTTCCACGAGCCATTCCGCGGGATAGATCGCGTCGGCGTCGAAGACGACCTCACCCGAGAACGCCACCTCTTCACCGATCGGCGCCGCCAACTCGACGACCTGGAGGGCGCCCGACTTGGCCGCGCCCAGGGCATCGTCGATTTCCACGCGCGTCGTCACGGCGCTGGCCGGACGAACCTCGGCCACGAGATCGGCAAAGAACAGCCGGCCGCGGCTCGGACGATCCTGCTCGCCGCCAAGGCCGCCCGATTCGGAGGCGACGCCGAACAGATCCCGGATCGCCCCCTCTGGGACGACGCCAGGAGCGCGCTTGGCCATCTTCTCGAGTGCCATGCGCAGCACGCCGCGGAGCTGGGTGCCCGGGATGAGCGGGTGTCCCTGCTCGTCGCGCAGGGCCGCGGCATCGACCGCCAGCCGGGCATTCACCAGGCCGCGAAACAGGAATGGGCTCCTGACCACGAGCCTCGCGACGAGCCGGACCCGCTGTCTCATGCCGGCTCTCCCGGATCGGAGCCGGCGAGCTCCGGCATGGCGTAATCCCACAGGGTCGCGTGGAAGGTCAGCGAATGGGCAAACAGACCGTGCGGCAGGATCAGGTCTTTCGCCGTCATGCCGGAAGCTCCCGTCCGCCGGAGATAGCGGGAGAAGCTGTCCTTCAAGCGGTCGTCGGCTGCCGTTTTGAACGCCAGGGCCGCTGCCGCGTCATCCATGCGCAGATGCCGGTAGATCTGCGAACGGGGAAAATCGCCGGCCCGCAGCTTCAGGAGCGCACGGTAAGCAGCCCCCCATTCGCCGCCCGCAAGGGTCAGCATGTCGCGCAACCGGTCGATGCCGGCACCGGGGAAAAGACGTTCGCGATAGCGCGCGAGCCCTCCTTCGGCCTCGGGCGGGGCGATGCTTTCGAAAACCTCGATCTGAACGATATTCCCGGGCTTCTTCTCGTAGACGACCTTGGCGTCGTCGGCGAGCGTCCTGGCAAGGCGGCGCGCTTGGCGGATCGGCGTCTTGTAGTGGCAGAACACCAAACCGACGGCGTGGCTGAGCGGCGCGCCATCCGCTGCCGTCCAAGCGTCGGTCGCCCCCAGGAACCGCCGCAGGAAAGGAAGCCCCAGCCACGCCGGCATGACGAAAGCCAGCTCGTCGCCGCCCCAGAGAAGGGTCTCGAAACGCAGGCCGAGCAGGTTCCTTTTCCCCGGCTCGCCTTCAGGTTCCCGCACCGCGAACGATCGCCAGTGCGATCCGAGGGCGCCGGCCTTCAACCATTCGAGGAGGGACTCGAGCAGCCGCTGCTGCAGGTCGCGCATGCGGGCCGACAGGCGGGAGTAGCCGTCCAGCGTCGTCTCGGCGCGGTATCGGGCGCCGAACTTGTTGCCGTCGGCGTAGAAGATCGCGAGCTTGTTCCTCAGCGACCGCGGCACGACCTCCGGCGGATCGGCGACAATGTCCTCGAAATGATTGGTGAAGTGCAGTCCCTCGCGCGCCAACGTCCGGCCGACCTTGCCGCCGTAGAAGGCATAGAAGGCCTGCCTCTGGTAGCGCCCGTAGTCGTGGCGAGCGCGAAAGGACGCCGACACGTTGATCCTGCGGAAGTGATGCGCAGGGATGCGATCCGGCAGAAGGAGCTTGTCCCTCGGCGGACGGAATTGGGTGTCGGCGGGACGGATGAAATCGTAGTTCCGGCCGGCATCGGCTTCGTCGCCGCCGGGCCTGGTGACGCCCGCTATTCGCGCGTCGAACGCCGGCAGCGGCCAGGACCGTTGCAACTGTCTTGCCCGGTTGCGCGCCTCGGCGCGACGAAGGGCGGGGAGGTCGCCGCCCTTGGCGATATCGACCACGTAGGACATCTGGGCGTGCGGCGCGCGCTTCCGCCCGCGCCCGCCACACTGCAGGAACGCGACCACATCCTTGCGGATCCGATCGGCCTCGGCCTCATCGACATGAATCCGAAAGGCGCCGATGGAAGCTCCGCGGAAGAGCAGCCTGTTGGCAACCCCCTGATGGCGCAGATGCCGCGCGACGTCTCGCGGCGCTTCGAGCAGCGCAAGAGAGCCGCCGCGATATGCGGACAGTTGCTGAACGTCCTCCACCGTGGTCGCGAAATCGATGCCTTCCAGGCGGAGAACGAAGGTCGTCAGGCGGGCAGCGCGGGCAATCGTATCCAGGGTTCGCCGACGCCCGGCCTCGTCCAATGGACCGCACCCCCAAAAGCCTGCACGGGGGAGATCGCCGCCCCAGTACGATCCCGGGACCATGTCGGCAAGACGGGCGATCAACGCCCCGTCGGCGAACATCGCGACCTCGCCCGGCATGGCGACGACCAGCCCGGCATGGCCAGGACCGCCGAGATCGGCATCCATGCCATCGGCGATCGCACTCGCCGTGTCGGACGACGTCTCGATCCAAGCGAGGCCGTGGTTCTCCACGCGCCGGCCGATCGCTCGCGTGGCCTCGCGTTCTTCCTCCTCGGTCACGCCCTGTGCCGCGCGATCGGCGGACCGGATGGCCCGCATCTCCTCGGCGGTCGCCCCGATCGCCTTCATGGCCGCGACATGGCCGCGGTCGTTGGCAGCGACCAGCGCCAAGCGCCGCGTCCAGGCATCGCGCGGCAATCCCAGCCGGTCGAACACCTGCTCGATCGAGGTCGGACGGTCGCGCCCGGCTAGATCCCCGTGGTGGTCGACGACGACCACTGCACGCTCGCGGTCGAAGGCATCCCGCGGCAGGTCGTCGGCGAGCTCGATCAACACCGGCTTGTCACTCGCGGCGATCGCGGCAGCGAGCTCGTTCCGATAAGCCGAGAGCTTCGCGCCCCAGCGCAGCCCCTTGTCATGGAAACGACCCGGCGCGTGCACGGCCAGCAGGCGGGCGATCTCCGCCATCTCGAGGTCGTGCCCACCGAGGAAATAGCGGTCAGCCATGTGCCCGGATCGCAAAAGCAATCAGAGAGGTCGCGGCGAATACGACCAGCAGAATGCCGAACAGGGCTTTCAGCCGCCCTTGCCACAGGCCGAGATACCGCAGCCCCGCCAGTCCGGCGATGCAAAAGAACGCGGCCACCGCCGCGGCAAGCGCAATATGCGACGCAACATTCCAATCCTCGAACCGTTTCTCGTCGAACACCACGTTCATGCCCATGGTGCTGCTGGCGAGCCCCAGGACGACACCGATGGCCGCGACGTTCGCGAGTTTGTTCGCCGCTGCCGTCTGGTGCTCCTCCGTCCGCGCCGAGAGGAAGGCATTGGCGTTGCGCAGCTCGTCCTTTACGTCGTCGAACAACGCGTCGAGCTCGAGCTGCGCCCGCCAGAGCGAGAACACCTCGCGGGCCTGCATCTGGTTGGAAATGCCGGTGAAACGATAGCGATGGACGAATTGCAGGAAGTCGCCCTCGATGAGCGCCATCCGCTCGCGGAACTGCTCATTTCGATCGTGCGCCACATGCTTTCCGCTCCCGTCCAGCGCCTCCACCGCGCGCGTGATGCGCATGGAATAGGACAACAGGCTCGCATGCTGGAAATGCAACAGCAGCCCCATCTGAAAGTAGTGCCGCCGGACATGCTCCGAAACATAGGAATCGAAGTCCGAGCCCGCCCCGACCGCAACGAAGGCATAGCCGGAAAGGAGGTAGAGAGTGCCGCGATCGCCGAAGCGATCGTAGACATGATTGGGCCAAACCCTCGCGAGGAACCCCCGATCGTAGGGATACGCATCGTCTTCGGGGCCGTCAGCGAAGCAGAGTCGCATGAGATCGCCGTCGCGGACGGAGGCAAGAGCCTGACGGCCATCGCACCCGTCGGCCGACGAGAGCGAAACCGTCGCCATCGTCGGCATGCGCTCGTCGGAGAGCGAGCGCCAATAGTCCCCGCCGGGCCGTCGTTCGAGCGGCAGCGCGCCGGCCACGAGATAGCGCCAATGGCCGAAGAGCGGCGTCTGCCTGCTGCCGTCGCCCATGGCATCGACATCCCCGATCGTGTCTTCGGCCCGCCAGCTCGGGCATTCGCCACCGACCTGCGGAGGGGAGCTGCCGGCTTCGGCGAGCCAGGAAACGCCGTCCGGCACGAAGCCGCGCGGCGCGCCCACGCCATCCTGAAAGAACGGTGCGTAGAGGCGACGAAAGCAATCGTGGAAGCACTGGAACGCGGCGAGCGTCCAATCCTCGCCGTGGACTTCCAGGACCACGACCGCCACGCCGGTCGAAAAGAGATAGAGATTGAGCCGCTCGACGTCGAGCGTCTTGTCCCAGCGCTGCAGCGACTCGCCGATTTGCTTCTGGAAAGCGACGCGGACATGGCGCAGGTCGCGCCGCTGGAAGAGCTGGATCGGTGGTGGCGTCTCGCGCTCAGGCGCGGGGCGGCGAAAAAGCGTGGTGCGGACGAACTCGTGGAAGTAGAGCGCTTCGGCATAGGCATGGCCGCGCCTGCCGACACGTTCGTCTTCACGCTCGCCGAACGGCGGCGGTATGTGGTCCAGCGTGTCGTCGATGCGCTGCCAGCAAGACTGCCGATCGCCAGGCGGCCCGCCGGCGATCGCGTGCGCGTGATCGGAGATCGCCTCCGCCATGGATTTTCCGTCCGCGGCCTTGTGCAGGATCAACGGCCAGAACAACAACAATCGCCCGCGCCCAACGCGGATATCGTTGGCGAGACGCTTGCCGGCGTCCGCGATGTTCTCTTGCCCCATGTCCATCGCCGCTCCCCTGAGTTTAATTAGGCCATCTCCCGGCAACCGGATCAAGAGGCCCGGCGAGCGGCCGGCTCGGTGCACGCGGCCCGGCGAGGTTTCGATTCATACCCGATTTCTGGGCGCCGAGGCCCCGCCGTGGACGTTTCAGATACCGGGCAAAAGCCAGCGCAAGGCGAACGGCGTCACAATCCGCGTGCGAAGCGGAGCGTCGAGCAGGCCTGGAACAACGGCTACAGCATTGTCCAGTCTCAATCCGCGTCTGAAGCGGAGTGAGTGTCAAGCGCGGCCGGTCGTGGAGGGCACGCTCGTCAGCGTGATCTCCCCGTCTCAATCCGCGTCTGAAGCGGAGTGAGCGTCAAGCGGGAGACATGAAAGCAAGGAAACCGAGTGTCGTCTCAATCCGCGTCTGAAGCGGAGTGAGCGTCAAGCTCGATGCCAGCGGTTGCAGCTGGCAAGAGATCGTCTCAATCCGCGTCTGAAGCGGAGTGAGCGTCAAGCTCGATGCCAGCGGTTGCAGCTGGCAAGAGATCGTCTCAATCCGCGTCTGAAGCGGAGTGAGCGTCAAGCCTGCCAGGTTGACGGCTTGGCAGCATCCGCTCGTTGTCTCAATCCGCGTCTGAAGCGGAGTGAGCGTCAAGCGGTGATGTCCAGATCGACGCGTTGGTCACCAAGTCTCAATCCGCGTCTGAAGCGGAGTGAGCGTCAAGCGTCCAGAAGCTGGATGGCACCAAGGAGGACATGGTCTCAATCCGCGTCTGAAGCGGAGTGAGCGTCAAGCCAGGTCAACGAGTACGGACTCGGCGCGTTCGCCGTCGGCATCATGTCTCAATCCGCGTCTGAAGCGGAGTGAGCGTCAAGCATTGCGCCTCAGGATCTCAACAAGCAGCCGGGTCTCAATCCGCGTCTGAAGCGGAGTGAGCGTCAAGCGGGACGAGATAGAGCGCGGCCGGGGCTTCATGCTCGTCTCAATCCGCGTCTGAAGCGGAGTGAGCGTCAAGCCTGGACAAAGAGGTTTCTCGGCGGCTCGTGGGAGTCTCAATCCGCGTCTGAAGCGGAGTGAGCGTCAAGCTCAGCGTGGGAGTTCGGAACCGATCCGTTCGCAGTCTCAATCCGCGTCTGAAGCGGAGTGAGCGTCAAGCTCGTCTCTGGTAGCACCGACGGCCCATTCAAGAAAGGTCTCAATCCGCGTCTGAAGCGGAGTGAGCGTCAAGCCCGAATTTCCACTGATGGACGTCCTGCCGGGCGGTCTCAATCCGCGTCTGAAGCGGAGTGAGCGTCAAGCCAATGGCTGGTGCAAGCACAACGACGCGCCCAGTCTCAATCCGCGTCTGAAGCGGAGTGAGCGTCAAGCGTGGTCAAGTTCGACCCAGTCCTTCGGCGGGAAGTCTCAATCCGCGTCTGAAGCGGAGTGAGCGTCAAGCCCTCGAACAGCATCAGCTACGGGAGACCGAGTCTCAATCCGCGTCTGAAGCGGAGTGAGCGTCAAGCCCCTTATGGTCCAGGCCTCGGTGGTATTCTCAGAAGTCTCAATCCGCGTCTGAAGCGGAGTGAGCGTCAAGCCCGACCCAGTCGCGAACGGCCAAGCAGCAGGGGTCTCAATCCGCGTCTGAAGCGGAGTGAGCGTCAAGCTCCTGACCTTCAAGAACCAGGACAAGGGCTGTCTCAATCCGCGTCTGAAGCGGAGTGAGCGTCAAGCCCATTCTCTTCGGCGACTTCTGGGTCTCGAAGGTCTCAATCCGCGTCTGAAGCGGAGTGAGCGTCAAGCGTCGGCCGGCCATGCCGTGACATTCGAGGCACGTCTCAATCCGCGTCTGAAGCGGAGTGAGCGTCAAGCCCGCATCGATGTCACTGATGTCGGGATTGGAGTCTCAATCCGCGTCTGAAGCGGAGTGAGCGTCAAGCTCTTCGCTGAGATCGGAACGACCAAGGCTGGGTCTCAATCCGCGTCTGAAGCGGAGTGAGCGTCAAGCAAATGGAATCGCAGTTGGGACAAAGGCGGGCGGTCTCAATCCGCGTCTGAAGCGGAGTGAGCGTCAAGCCAAGTCCGGAAACAGCACGAGTAGTCCTTCTGTCTCAATCCGCGTCTGAAGCGGAGTGAGCGTCAAGCCAAGCTCGGCCACCGCGACCCGGACCCGGTCGTCTCAATCCGCGTCTGAAGCGGAGTGAGCGTCAAGCGCCATCCAGCCTGACCAAGAAGGGGCTCCTGTGTCTCAATCCGCGTCTGAAGCGGAGTGAGCGTCAAGCAACGGCAAGCTGTGCGACGGCCGGACCGGTGCGTCTCAATCCGCGTCTGAAGCGGAGTGAGCGTCAAGCCTCATTGCCATGTCGCCGGTCGCCATCCTCGTGTCTCAATCCGCGTCTGAAGCGGAGTGAGCGTCAAGCGCGATCTCATCATCATCGCAGTCGGCCTTCACGCTCGCCAGTGCCGTGTCTCAATCCGCGTCTGAAGCGGAGTGAGCGTCAAGCCGGACCCGCAGACCGACCCGAGCAAGGCCTTGTCTCAATCCGCGTCTGAAGCGGAGTGAGCGTCAAGCGACTGGAGCCTCGCTGAGGCGAACAGACTGAGTCTCAATCCGCGTCTGAAGCGGAGTGAGCGTCAAGCAAGCGAAAAGCAGAGGACCTCACAAAGGCCATCGAGCAGGTCTCAATCCGCGTCTGAAGCGGAGTGAGCGTCAAGCTCCTCGGGACACCGACGTACATGTTTGCCCTCTAGTCTCAATCCGCGTCTGAAGCGGAGTGAGCGTCAAGCGACCATACGAACGACCCAGGCGATTCGTCATGGCGTCTCAATCCGCGTCTGAAGCGGAGTGAGCGTCAAGCTCGGTTCCGGCGGCGTTATCATCCTGCCGGGCGTCTCAATCCGCGTCTGAAGCGGAGTGAGCGTCAAGCATGACATCTTCCTGAACGCCCCGTTCGGTCGGTCTCAATCCGCGTCTGAAGCGGAGTGAGCGTCAAGCCTCATGCTGGCCTTCGTCGGCTATCTCGTAGGTCTCAATCCGCGTCTGAAGCGGAGTGAGCGTCAAGCTGGGGTCTGGGGCGCACCTCACAAGCCTCGAGAGTCTCAATCCGCGTCTGAAGCGGAGTGAGCGTCAAGCTGCGTGTGAGCGATCTGGCGTGGCAGGAAGCCACGTCTCAATCCGCGTCTGAAGCGGAGTGAGCGTCAAGCTGGGGGAGTCCAAGCCTATGGTCAACAAGGACTATTCGATCATGTATCCAAGATATCCTGTTGATTATATTCATCATCAGATACAAATCAAGAACTACCCTCAACAAATAGGATATTTTCTTAGCAATTACAGTATTATAGGAGAATTCCAAATCTAATTCCAGGCATTTCATGGCATCCAATCCATCACCGCCTCGCTCGCCATCGATAGACGACCGCGACCTGTTCCAGCAAACCACCGGCATACGGGCCCTGATGGAGGCCTGGGAGCGGGTGTGGCGCAATGCCGGCGCCGCGGGTGGTGACAACATCACGCTGCAGCGTTTCCAGATCGATCTGCCGCGCCGCCTCGCCCGGCTGTCGGCCGGCCTGCGCGACGGAACCTATGCCCCCGGCCCGCTGCGCCGCGTCGACGTCGCCAAGCGCGACGGCGGCACGCGCACGCTGGCCATCCCCTGCATCGTCGACCGGGTGGCGCAGACCTCGGTTGCCCAGGCGCTCGCGCCGTTGCTCGACCGGGAGTTCGAGGAGGCGAGCTACGGCTATCGCGCGGGCCGCGGCGTGCAGGACGCGTTGAAGCACGTCGCGCGCCTTCGAGACACCGGACACGTCCATCTCGTCGACGCCGACATCGAGCAGTTCTTCGATGCCGTCCCGCACGACAAGCTGCTCGAGCGGCTCGGCCAGTCGCTCTGCAACGGGCCGCTCACCGAGCTGATCGCCCTGTGGCTGGAGCACGGCGGCCGCAACGGCCGTGGTCTCGCCCAAGGCTCGCCGCTGTCGCCCCTGCTCGCCAACCTCTATCTCGACAGGCTCGACGAGGCCTTCGCCCGGCGCGGCGCCCACATCGTTCGCTTCGCCGACGATTTCGTGATTCTCGCCGAGAGCCGGCAGGGCGCGGAGGGAGCGCTTGCCAAGGCGCAGGCCCTCCTCGCCGAGCAAGGGCTGGTGCTCAATCGCGACAAGACGCGGGTGACGTCGTTCGACCAGGGGTTCCGCTTCCTCGGCGCACTGTTCGTGCGATCGATGGTGCTGCCCTCGGCACCCGGAGACGAGCAGGACGAGACGATCGCGACGATGCGCCGGCTCGCCGCCGCCGACGCCCAGGCGGAGACGCGGGAGGTCGAGGCGGAGGCCGAGTTCGACCGCAAGCGTCGGTCGGGCTACGATCCGGGCCACCGCGTGCTGCACGTGGTCTCGGCCGACCGGCGCCTCGCGCTGCGCAACCAGGCCTTCGCCGTCGAAGAGGGCATCGCCCGGCCGGGCCTCCCGCCGGCTTGGCGGGAGATCCTCGCCATCCCCCATCCCGACATCGATCGCATCGATCTCGGCCCCAACGCCGAGGCGGTCTCCGAGGCGCTACGCCATGCCCTCGCCACCGAAACGCTGCTGGCCTTCGTCTCGGGCCACGGCGAGACGGTGGGCTGGCTCGCGCCCGCCATGGTGCCGCGCGCCGGCCGGCACGTCGCCCAGGCCAGGTGCCTGCTCGACGAGGTCCGGCGGCTCGAGCTCGCCCGTGCCTTCGTCGAAGGCCGGGTGCGCAACCAGCGCGCGCTGCTGCGCCGGCTCAATCGTGAGCGCCAGACGCCGCGGGTTCTGCAGTCGATCGCCACCCTCAACCGCGTGCTGAAGGCCATGCCGCAGGCCGCGACCGTCGCCGAGCTAATGGGCCACGAGGGCCACGCCGCGGCGGCCTACTGGCCGGCGTTGGGCGAGATGCTGGAGCACGGCTTCGGTTTCAGCCAGCGCGAGCGCCGGGGGCCGCTGCAGGGCGCCAACATCCTGCTCAACGTCACGGCCGCGCTCCTGGCGCGCGACATCGCGGTCGCGGTCTACCGTGCCGGACTGCATCCGGGCTTCGGCTTCCTGCATGCGAGCGACGACGGCCGCGATGCCGGCGTGTTCGACCTGATGGAGGAATTCCGGGCGCCGCTCGCCGAAAGCGCGGTCGTGCGCGCCGTCAACAGCCGCGCGGTCGGCCTGGACGACTTCGAGGAGGCGACCGGCGGCGGCAAGCGATTGAAGCCCTCCGGCTATCGCGCCATGGTGCGGGCCTACGAGGCCACCGTCGGGCGCGAGGTCAAGAGCCAGCGCGACGGCAAGCAACGAAGCTGGCGCGGCATCATGCTCGACCAGGCCCTGCGGCTCGCCAACCACGTCGAGGGACGCGAACGCTATCGCCCCTACGACATTCACTACTGAGGCGGTGGCCGATGGCCGACCGTCCCATGCTCATGGTCTTCGCCTACGACATCGTCCGCTCCTCCGTGCGCGCGCGGGTCGCCAACCTGCTGGAGGATCATGCGGTGCGCGTCCAGGACAGCGTGTTCGAGGCGCGGCTGACGCGCGCCGCCGCGGATCGGCTGTTCGACCGCCTGGCCCGCCTCGTCGAGCCGGGGGACATGCTGCGCATGTACGGAATCGGCGCCTCGGGACGGGAGCGTTCGCGCAGCGCCGGCGGGGCGCCCTTGCCGGAAGAAGGCGACTACTGGATTGTATGAGCGATGCTCGCCGACGATCTCAGCGCTCCCGTCGAGCGCATTCCGCTCGCCGCGCTCGCCGACCGCTGGCAGACAGCCCGCCTCGAGGCGAGGCTCGCGGGCTACGGCGCGCTCGCCGACGACCTCGTCCTGATGAACCGTGTTCGCGGGGCGTTCGGCCGGCGACTGATGGACGGCGCGAGCGACGAGGCGATCGCCGGGAAGCCTTGCCCATGGCATCCACCGTCGGCGCTGGACGTGCTCTTCCGCGAGCAGATGCGGGTCGGCCGGCACGGGCTGCCGAAACCGCTCGCCCTGGCTCTCGACCGACGGGAGAGAGACCTGGTGGTGCGCCTGACCTTGTTCGGCCTCGCGATCGACTGGGCGGCGGCGGCGATGCAAGCAATGGTCAGCGCCCTTCGGCACGACATCGATTGGCGCAGCCGCGCCGACGGCCGGTTCCTGCCCAAGCTCGACATCGTCGACTGCATGATCCTCCCGGCCGGGTTGCATCCGTCCGCGCCGCGTTCCCCGGTCGTGCTGCGCTTCGTCACGCCCCTCGATTCGAGCGGCGACGATCCGCTGGAAAGGCCTGCGACCGTGGTCGGCCGTCTTGCGCGGCGCGTTGACCTCATGGCCCGCTGGATGGGGGTCGAACTCGACGCCGACTGGCCGGCTCTCAGCCGAGTTTGGCTCGGCCTCGACTACAATGCCGATCGCCTGGCGCGCGCCGCTGCCCTGGCGCGCCATTCCAGCCGCACCGGGCAATCGTTCCGACAATCGCTCGTTGCCGGGGAACTCGCGATCGTCGGCGCGCTCGAGACGATCTGGCCCCTTCTCGCCGCCGGCGAGAGCTGCCACGTCGGCCGTGGCGCGACGCAAGGGTTGGGACGATACGTACTGGAGTGAGTGCGGGGCCGCCTTCACCTGCTGCCCTTGCGCGCCGTGCTGCCGCGCGGGTCGACGCGGATGCGGTCCGGCTCGGTGCTCTTGCCGGTGCGCGGATCGAGGCCGACCACCAGCTCGCCGGCGCGGCTACCGATCTCGGCGGCATCGATGAAGACCGTGGTGAGTGCCGGCAGGCAGACGCGCGACACCTCGAAATCGCCTGAGCCCGCCACGGCCAGCCAGTCCGGCACGGCGATGCCCAGCGCGTGCGCCTCGGTCATGACGCCGAACGCGCAGGGATCGGACACGCACATGACGGCGTCGATGTCGGGCCAGCGCCGCAGCAGGATCTTGCCGACATACGCGATGCGGCGATAGCCCTCGGCGATGACACGCCGGCGTTCATCAGCCTGCAGCTGCCGGGACCACCGGCGAACGTCCTCTGCGGCGTCATGTCGGGCGTGGCGTTCATCGCCCATGAGCCGCTGCCGTCGGCGTCGCGAATCGTCTTCATCCGCGTGCCGGAGACGCCGAAGCTCGACGACAGCAACCGCTTCTTGGAGCCTGCGCCTGACACCGTCGCCGCCGACCTGGCGGATCTTGGAGCGGACATTGCAGAGGCCGACCGCCTCGATTCGTTCACCGCCAGTTTGTCGGCTCAAACCCGATCCAGGTAACGCTCAGGACCAGGTGACTATCGCGAGCCGGCTCGAATCGCATTCCTCCCCAGCGAAGCGAAGCTGGGGAGGTGCCCTCGTCATACGAGGGCGGAGCAACTGTGTCGTGAGTAGACCGGTGATCGGCCAGCCTCAAGGCTGGCGCTGCGCGCCCCTGCCCGCGGCAGCTGCGGCCTTGACCCCTCCGCCCGTTACACGGGCACCTCCCCATCGCGGAATCCGCGATGGGGAGGAAACACGACCTAAAGTCCTGCCCTGACCTGCTGGCGAAGGTGATCGATCGGCAGGCGCGCGCCGGCCTGCTCGAAGTGCCAGAACGTCCAGCCGTTGCAGGCGGGTGCGCCCTGCACGGCCGCACCGACCTGATGGATCGAGCCGCGATGCTGGCCGAGCGAATTGTCGGCCGACAGGGTGCCGTCGGCGCGCACGCGCGCATGCAGGCGGCCGCTGAGATCGCTGAGGATGGTGCCGGGCTGCAGGAGGCCAGCCTCGATCAGCACGCCGAAGGGGATGCGCGGCTCGGCGCGCTTGGCAAGCTTGGGCGTGACGTCTTCGCCGGCCAGCGGTTCGATCTCGGCGATGCGCTTGCGCGCGATCGCGGCGTAGTCGGGATCGCGCTCGAGGCCGATGAAGCGCCGGCCGAGCCGCCGCGCCACGGCGCCGGTCGTGCCGGTGCCGAAGAACGGATCGAGGATCACGTCGCCCGGATTGGACGCCGCCATCAGGCAGCGGAACAAGAGCGCCTCGGGCTTCTGCGTCGGATGCGCCTTCTTGCCGTCCTCGCCCTTCAGCCGCTCGCCGCCGGTGCAGAGCGGCAGCAGCCAGTCGGAGCGCATCTGGATGCCCTCGTTCAGCTCCTTCATGGAATCGTAATTGAAGGTGTAGCGCCTGCGCGGGCCGGACGCGGCCCAGATCAGCGTCTCGTGCGCGTTGGTGAAGCGCTTGCCCTTGAAGTTCGGCATCGGGTTGGACTTGCGCCACACGATGTCGTTCAGGATCCAGAAGCCCAAATCCTGCAGCGCCGTGCCGATGCGGAAGATGTTGTGGTAGCTGCCGATCACCCACAGCGTGCCCTCGGGCTTCAGCACGCGGCGCGCGGCGCCGAGCCAGGCGCGGGTGAAGGAATCGTAGCGCCCGAAGTTTGCGAACTTGTCCCAGTCGTCGTCGACGGCATCGACCTTGCTGTTGTCGGGACGCAGAAGTTCGCCACCCAACTGCAGATTGTAGGGTGGGTCGGCGAAGATCATGTCGACGGAGGCTTCGGGCAGGCGCTGCATCAGCTCCACGCAGTCGCCTACCAGGACGCGGTCCAGGTTCTCCCCATGCATCGGCGGAGGATGAGTCATCCACCGACAGAGCGTCAAGAAATTACAATTGATTCAATTGTTTACGGCATCGCTCCACAAGATGGAGTCGATGCTTTCCCCGTTACACACCAGACCTAGAAGAAGATAAAAGTCACCTGGCGGAGGCCAATTGGGGAGGGAGCCTCCGCCACCCGCATATGGGGGCATGCGGGGCCGGGCCTGCTTGGGATGGACAGGACACGGCGCGGTGACAACCCAAGATAGCGCGATCCGCGTGGAACAATACGCGGGGGTCGCGCTTACCACCGAAATGCCACAGGCCGCTCTCACTCGCTCTGCACGGTCATATCTTCCGGACCGCGCGCATCCTGCGCGCTCATGATTCAAGAGCGCGCAGGATGCGCGCGGTCCGGAAGAGCATGAGGCCTGCGCTCCGATGGCTCAGTCGCCGGCTGGGGCGTCGATGAGTTCCAGAGGCAGCGTCGGCTCGAGCACCATCCTGACCGGCGCGAAGCTGCGGCGATGGTGTGCTGTGACCCCAAGCCGGTTGAGCGCGGCCAGATGCTCGGGACGCGCGTAGCCGACATTGGTCTCCCAGCCGTAGCCGGGGAACGAGGCCGCCAATCCGCGCATGTAACGGTCACGCGTCACCTTGGCGATGATCGAGGCGGCAGCGATGGAATAGGAGCGCGCGTCACCGCCAACGATGGTTTCGGCGCGGCATCCCAGCTCCGGCGGCACCTGGTTGCCGTCGATCAGCACCAGGTCGGGCTGCTCGGCCATCGCCTGCAGCGCACGGCGCATGGCGAGGAAGGTCGCCCGCAGGATGTTGATGGTGTCGATCTCCTCGACGCTCGCCTCGCCCACGGCATAGCGCACGGCGCCGGAGGCGAGCATGGCGGCGTAGGCCTCCTCGCGTTCCTCCAGCGTCAGCTTCTTGGAATCGTCGATCAGCCGCAGCAGCTTGCGCTTGGCGACCGTGCGGTCGATGACCGCGACCGCGGCAACCACCGGACCGGCCAGCGGGCCGCGCCCGACCTCGTCGATCCCCGCGATGCGGATCGCTCCGGCCTCGGCGCAGCGCTTCTCGTGGCGAAAGCTCGGCATATCCCCAAACGTTTCTTTTAGTGTGCGGCCATGACTCCATCATCGCGCAGGCCCCTGTGGGCATGAAACAGTTTCTCGCCGCGCCGGGGCGCCGTCCATGGATCGCAACCGTGTGGCGGGCTGTCGCGGCCCTGGCGCTCGCAATGCCCTCCACGGCGGCGGGCAAGGACGATGGGCAGAACGAAGCCAACGATCCGCTGACGCCGAAGATGGGGTTCCAGGCGCACGACTACGTCCAGCCGGTGTTGGCGGGACGGCCCGAGGACGGAGCGCACCAGCTCTACCTGCGTCACGTCGTACCGCACGACACGCTGGGCCTCGACCAGATCGCGCGCGCGTCCCTGCCGCTGATCGCCAACAGCTGGGGACCGCACGGCGCCTGGAACGGCATCGGCGACGTCACGGTCTACGACATGGCGATCGCCTACCTCGGCAAGACCAAGCTGGGTGCGGGCCCGCTTCTCGTCGCCCCGACGGCCAGCGCCCCCGCACTCGGTTCCGGCAAGTGGCAGGGCGGCGCGCAGACCGTGGTCAGCGCTCGGCATGACTGGGGGTTGACGGCCTTGCTCTCCGCCTACCAGCAGGCTTTCGACGGCACCTTGCAGACCCTGACCTTCCAGCCCCTGCTCTTCTTCAACCTTGCCGACGGCTACTACCTGCGTTCGACCGGCATCTCGACCTTCAATCTGGGCCACAACTCCGTGGTGCCGGTGGGGCTGGGCCTCGGCCGCGTGTTCCAGCGCTCCGACGGCCGGACGGTGAACGTCTTCGTCGAGCCTCAATACTCGGTGTTGCAGACCGGCCCGGGTGTACCGTCTTTCCAGGTGTTCACCGGCGTCGTGCTGCAGTTCCCGGTTCGCCGGGAGACCCGTCGCTGACATGACGAGCGGGCCGGAGCTAATCGCCGGAATCGTCGGGTGCGATCCCGCAGCGCTTGCCCAACTGCGCGCCGTCCGAGCGCTTGCCCTGCCCGACTGGTGCATTGCCGCAGGATTCGTCCGCAATCGCGTGTGGGACCACCTGCACGACATCAGCCCGCCGCGCGAGCCGGCCGACATCGACGTGCTGTACTACGACGCGTCGGATCTCTCGAAGGCGAGCGAGGCCGAGCACGAGACGCGGCTCGATGCCCTGCTGCCCGGCCTGCCGTGGCAGGTGCGCAACCAGGCGCGCATGCACGTTTGGAAAGGCCTGCCGCAGCACCGCGACACGGCGGATTCGATGGTCTATTGGCTGGAGACGGTGACGGCGGTCGGCGTGCGCCTGGAGGCCGACGACAGCCTGACGGTGATCGCGCCGCTCGGCACCGACGACCTCGTCAACCTGCGTTGCCAGCCGACAGCCTTCGGCCGCACGCGGCGCCATGAGTACGAGGCGCGCATCGCCGCCAAGCGCTGGCGCGAACTGTGGCCGAAGGTGAGGTTTCTGGATTGATGCTGGGGGCGCGCCACTCCAGTGGCGCGTCTTCTCATGCTCCTCCGGACCGCGAGCCTCTGGCTCGCTCATGAATCATGAGCGCGCAGGATGAACGCGGGCCGGAACAGCATGACGCGCCACTGGAGTGGCGCGCCCCCAGCATCATAGCAGCTTCATCTGGCGAGCGTCGCGCTTGGCGTCGACCAGGGCGGTACGCGCCCCCTCGGGCACCCTGAAGCGCAGCGTGTCGGGGCGACACATGCATGTCTGGACCTGCCATAGCAGCGCTACACGGCGGACTCGATGACTAGCTGGAGACGGCGACGGTGGTCAACGTGCAGCTGAAGTTGCAACCACGACGAGTGCATGTCAGCGTGATGTACTAGTTGTGATGGGACACGCATGGCTAAGCGACTAACTAAGGCAAAGTTTCTATCGGCCCTTATTCGCACTGCATACCTTCCGGAGGAAATGCCCCCGATTGTGACTGCCAAATACTTCGCAGGCTACTGCGAGGCTCAGTACGCCAGATTGTCCACCGCTGGCGGGGTGCCATTGACGCCCTGGTCGACCCAATACGCTACGTTTTCCGCCCCACGAACGACCCGAGGCCGACGACTACTTGCGCTGGTTCATCCGCTTGGACAACTACGGCTCTCCTTGGAGATAACGAATCATCGAACTCAAATCGAAAAGATAGTGGGCGAGTCGAGACTGTCGCTGTATCGAGTGACCGCTGACGAAGAAAAGAACCGAGCATTCGCCGGTTTGGATTTCACTTCATGGAGCAATCGCACAAGAAGTCTGCTGGCGCACAGCCCGTACGTTCTGAAGGCCGACATTTCCCGGTTTTTCTACACGACCTACACGCACTCCATTCCTTGGGCTGTACTCGGCAAGGAGCAGGTCAAAGTTTGGCTGGCTACGCGAGCGACACGAAGCAGAATCGACACGCACTGGTCAGGCCGTCTCGATGCTGCTCTTCAGGGATGTCAATCTCGCGAGACGTTTGGGATCCCGGTAGGGCCGGATACTTCTCGAATCATTGCGGAGTTGCTGCTCTGCGGCGTGGAAAACGAACCTCGCTTTGCATCTTTGACCAACGGGCGACCAGCACTCCGCCTTCTGGACGATTTTTTGATCGGCTTCGACACCCTGAGAGAGGCGGAAGAGGCCTTATCAGCTTTGCGGCACGCGCTTTGGCAATACAACCTTCAACTCAATGACCAGAAAACTAAGGCGACAGCATCCCGCACTCAGTTCCAGGATCCCTGGAGACTTGAAATCGCCAACAGCAGAATTTCGAATGTGGACCCGATCACCCAGCGGCGGGACATTCATCATGCGCTGGAGCAAGCTCTTTTTCTGTCCGAACGTACCGAGAGTGATGCTCCGGCGAGTTGGGTTTGCCATCGGTTGAAGCGAATTTCTAAGGAATCGGAAAATTTTGGAATTGTCCTTGATGCAATGCTTCGACTTGGTCGCGACTTCCCATACTGTCTTCCGACCGTTTCGGCATACCTAATTAATAATCAAACAGCCCTTCATGCATCGGAGACGCGGGATCGCATCAAGGGCTGGATAAGATCACTTCTCGGAGAGAACCTAAAAAGGGGACATCACCTAGAAGTCTCATGGTGCCTGTTAGTCGCCGCAGCTCTTCGAGTTTCCATTGACGCAGAAGACCTAAGGGTCTGTGACGAAACAAACGCTTCACTTTGGCGCGGAGCGGATCAGTCGGGGGAGCATGGAGTAGTTCCAGTCTGGATGGAACGCGTCGTATCGGATGTCGAGGGCCTCGAGCTGGGCGTCGGAGACCTTGCTGCCTTTTGGGTAGCATGCGGCGTCGATG
>JAKFVH010000267.1 GCA_021732285.1 Reyranella sp.
TCCCTACCCTCCCCCGTATGAACGGGAGAGGGGATGATGATTATCTCGGCTTGTCGCCGGCCAGCGTGATGCGATGCATGACCCGCCGATGACCGTGATAATCGTTGATGGCGTTGTGCATCGCGCAGCGGTTGTCCCAGAAGGCGAGCGAGCCGGTCTCCCAGCGGAAGCGGCAGGTGAACTCGGGCCGGACCTGGTGCTCCCACAGGAACTCCAGCAGCGCGAGACTCTCCCGCTCGGTCCATCCCTTGATGTGCGCGGTGTGTGCGCTCGAGGTGTAGAGCGCCTTGCGGCCGGTCTCGGGATGGGTGCGCACGATGGGATGCTCGGCCACCAGCGGCTTGGTCTCCTTGCCGGCCGCCTTCAGGCGGTCCTCGCGCGTCTTGCTGACCTCTGCCTTGGTCGAGCTGCTGACCCCGATCAGCCCGTCGAGCGTCGCCTTCAGCCCGTCCGACAGCGCCTCGTAGGCCATGTACTGGTTGGCGAACACGGTGTCGCCGCCATAGGGTGGAACCTCTCGCGCCAGCAGCATGCTGCCCATCGGCGGAATTTCTAGGTAGGTGGTGTCGGAGTGCCAGAGGCCGCCGAAGTTGTGGCGCTCGTTCTCGAGCTTGACCACCGCCGTGATGAACGGCGCTTCGGGCAGGCCGTCGAGCTGCGGGTACTTGATCAGCTCGCCGAACTTGCGGGCGAAGGCCACGTTCTGCTGCGGCGTCACCTTCTGGTCGCGCAGGAAGATCACGAGATGGTCGAGGAAGGCCTGGCGCACCTCGGCGATCACGTCGTCCTCGAGATCGCGCGACATGTCGACGCCGTGCAGTTCGGCGCCAAGGGCGCCGGCGATCGGCCTGACCTCGATATGGCGATAGTTACGCATCGGTCGTTCCCTACCCTTATTCCTTAGCCCCTATTCCTTAGCCCAGGGCGGCCGCGTCTTGGCCATGAAATGCCGGATGCCTTCCGCCGCCTGCGGCCGACGCAGCAGACCGACCAGGCTTTCGGCAGCCTTGTCGAGCACGGCGCGATCATCGCTCGTGGCGCAGCTCTGCACCAGACGCTTGACGGCGGCGACGGCCTCGGGCTCCAGCCGCAGCACGTCGTCGAGCACGGCCTTCAGGGTGCGGTTGATCTCGCCGGTGTTGGCGCAGACGTGGCGACCGATGCCGAGACGATGCGCTTCCCTGCCGTCGATCACGCGGCCGGTGACGGCAAGGTCGCGCGCCGCCCCTTCACCGATGCGGCGCACCACGAACGGAATGATCTGCGAGGGGATGAACCCGACCTTGGGCTCGGGCATGCCGAAGCCCGCGGTCTCATGCAGGATCACCACGTCCGAGCAGCAAGCCATGCCGAAGCCGCCGCCCACCGCAGAGCCTTCGACGATCGAGACGGTGACCTGCGGCAGTTCGTTCAGCGCCAGCAAGGCGTCGCCGAACTGGCGATAGGCCGCGAGCAGCGGATCGGCGGCACCATTGGCCGGTTTCGGCGGCATGTCGGCCATCGCCTCGAGATCGCCGCCGGCACAGAAATGCCCGCCGGCGCCGCGGATCACCAGGGCGCGGCAGCGATTGTCCTGGCGCAATCCGACGAAGGCGTCCTCGAGCTCCAGCATCATGGCATGGGTGAGCGCGTTGCGCCGCTCCGGCCGGTTCAGCATCAGTCGCGCCACAGCGCCGTCACGCTCGAGCTTGATGTTGGCGTAGTCGGCCATGGGCAAAGTCTTAGCGGGCGGGTATCGTGCCAACAAGATGACGCGTTTCGTGGTTTCGCTGCTCGCGGCGATGTCGATGGCCTTCGCCACGTCGGCGCAGGAGTGGGGCCAGGTGACGACCCCTGCCCCCGGGCCGACCCAGTCCATCGGCTTCTACACCGCCGGCTGCCTGCAGGGCGCGCAGGCGCTGCCGCTCGACGGGCCGGGCTACGAGGCCATCCGCATCAGCCGCAACCGCTACTGGGGCCAGCCCGTCACCATCGACCTCATCAAGCGCTTCAGCGAGCAGGTGCGCGCTGCCGGCCAGGCGCCGCTCTACATCGGCGACATCGGCCAGCCGCGCGGCGGGCCGATGAGCTTCGGCCATGCCAGCCATCAGGTCGGCCTGGACGTCGACATCTGGTTCGAGCGCCAGCCCGGCGCGCGCCGCGCGCCGGCCGACCGCGAGAACCCGCGCCTGCGCTCGCTGGTGCGCGCCGCCGACGACGGCATCGACGACACGGTGTTCACCGACCAGCACGTGGCATTGCTGCGGCTCGCCGCGACCTCGCCCGGCGTCGACCGCATGTTCGTCAACAAGTGGATCAAGCAGCGGCTCTGCCAGAGCGTGACCGGCAACCGCTCCTGGCTGAACAAGCTCGTGGTCTGGGTCGGCCACGACGAGCACTTCCACGTCCGCATGCACTGCCCGCCCGGCAACCCGCAGTGCCAGGCGCAGGCCGGCTACTACGCCGACGACGGCTGCGGCGAGCAGCTCGACATCTGGTTCACCAAGCCGCCGGTCCGCCTGCCGCCGCCCGGGACGCCGCAGCCGCCCTACCGGCCGAAGCTGCCGGCGGCATGCCAGGCGGTGCTGAACGCCCCTTGATGGGAGCGCGGGCCTCCGGCCCGCTCATGATGCGGGCCAGAGGCCCGCGCTCCCAGAATCACATCCCGGCGCAGGCGTCGGCGCGCTTGCGGGCCTCGCCGTCGAGCCAGTCGAGGCCGCGAATGCTGCCGAAGCGCTTCCAGCTCACCATGCTGTTGTTGCCCACCATCTGCAGCACGATGTACTCCGACCTCGCCTGCGGCGTGTTGGCGGGAATGAACACGATCCTTGCCTTCCCCGCCTCCGGATAGCCCGGCGCGTAGACTTGATACGCCGGCGGTGGAGGCGCGGCTAGGCAGGCCACCATGACGTCGAACGCCACGTTGTAGTTGGCCGTCCAGACGTCGGGTTGCGGTTGATTCTGCTGAGTTTGGCAAGCGGCGGCAGCCAATGCGATCGCGGCAGACACGAAGACCTTCTTCACCATCACTCTCCTCCGAACTCAGACCTCGACATCGACCACCACCGGCACATGGTCGCTCAGCCCCGCGCCGCACCAGCTCTCGAAGGCGCCGACACTGAGATGGCTCACTTTGCCGATCCAGGCGGCTGGCAGGAAGACATAATCGATGTGATAGGTCGGCCCGTCCTTGGTGCGGTCGCGCCAATAGAGCGTGGGCTCGCTCTCCTGGCCATGCGCCTCGCCGCGGATCGCGTGATAGGCGCTGACCAGCCCGAAGCTCTCCTCAAGGATGCGGACCTTGGTCGAAATGATTGATGCGCCAGCCCGGCTTGTCCCAGATCGTGTTGCTGTTGAGATCGCCCGCGATCACCGCCGGCCGTTCGCCCAAAAAGCTCTTGTAGCGCGTGAGGCCACGACGCAGCGGGCCGAGCTGATGCTTGCGGATGCCACCGGCGCTGGCGTTCTGCGCCCACACGGCCAGCAGATTGCACGGGGTCGGGCCGTCGACATGGACCGGCGCGATGTAGCGCAGCGAGGGATGATAGGCGTCCGCAAGCCGTACGGCGTAGCCGTTGAAGGCAAACACCGCCAGACCCTTGTGCGGATTGCGGCCGATCCACACCGGCTCGCCCTGCATCCAGGGCGACTTCGAGCGCAATCGCAGCCGTTCCGGCTCGGCGCATTCGCAGACGATGGCGATATCAGGCCTGAGGGCCAGCAGCGCATCGACCTTGCGATCGAGCGCCATGTTGCAATTCCAGGAGACGACCCTCATTCCCCCTGGCCGAGCAGCGACCCGGCGCGGCGCGACAGGCGGAAGAACCACTGGAAGACCTGGAAGCCGATGACGAGATAGACGACCGACAGGGCGAAGGCGATGCCGAGCATGTCCCAATGCACCGTCTTCTCGGCCAGGATGGCGCGCATGCCCTCGAAGACATAGGCCGGCGGCAGGCCGTAGGAGATCACCTGCATCCAGTACGGCAATACCGAGACCGGGTAATAGACGCCGCTCACCGGCAGCAGAATGAAGACGGCCGCCCAGGCGAAACTCTCGGCGCTCTGGCCGACGCGCATGATCATGCCGGACATGGCAAGCCCGATCGACCACGAGAACATTTGCAGGATGGCGAAGAAGGCGATCAACGGCAGGCCGAGCGCATAGATCGAGTAGCCGAAGAAGGCCCACGCCAGCAGCGACACCGGGACCAGGCCGAGCAGCGTGCGCAGCAGGGCCGCGATGATGATGCCGGTCGCCATCTCCCAGGAGCGGATCGGGCTCACGAACAGATGGCCGAGATTGCGCGACCACATCTCCTCCAGGAAGGCGATCGACAGCGAGAGGTTGCCGCGCACGACGACCTCCCACAGCAGCAGGCCCGACAGCAGCACACCCGCCGCCTGGGCGACGAACGAGGCCTGCGGCAGCAGGTACTGCGTCATGAACCCCCACATCACCATCTGCACGGCCGGCCAATAGATCGAATCGACCAGGCGCATGATGGAACTGCGCCAGATGTAGATGTGGCGCATCACCAGCGCCCATATCCGCTGGGCCGAGCCGCTCACGACGCCGCCTCCTTCTTGTGCAGGCCGTCGAGCCCGCGACCGCGGCCGCGCGCCATGTCCAGGAACACTTCCTCCATGTCCTCGCGGCCGAAGCGCTCGATCAGCTCGCGCGGGCTGCCGCGGTCGAACACCCGGCCGGCCTGCAGCAGGACCACGTCGTCGCACAGCCGCTCGACCTCGCCCATGTTATGCGAGGCGAGCAGGATCGTGGCGTGGGTCTCGTGCTGGTAGTCCTTGAGATAGCTCCTGACCCAGTCGGCCGTGTCGGGATCGAGCGAGGCGGTGGGCTCGTCGAGCAGCAGCACGTCCGGCTTGTTTATCAGGGCCTTCGCCAACGCCACGCGTGTCTTCTGGCCGGCTGACAGCTTGCCCGCCTGGCGGTCGAGGAAAGGCGCCACCTGCATGTGCTCTGCGATCTCGTCGATGCGCTTGGCGACGTTCTTCACGCCGTAGAGCCGTCCATAGAACAGTAGGTTCTGACGCACCGTCAGGCGATGCGGCAGGTCGACGTAGGGCGACGAGAAGTTCATGCGCGGCAGGGCGGCGTAGCGCCGCCGCTTCATGTCGATGCCCAGCACGTGGATGTCGCCCGCCGTCGGCTCGAGCAGGCCTAAAAGCATGGCGATGGTCGTGGTCTTGCCCGCGCCGTTGCCGCCCAGCAGCCCGAGCACCGCACCGCGCGGCACGGTGAAGGTCAGGTCGTCGACTGCGACGATCTCGCCGTACACCTTGCGCAGGTGCCGGACTTCGATGGAGGGAGTGTCGGCCACGGCTGTCATCATCACTGGGAGCGCGGGCCTCTGGCCCGCTCATGATCATGAGCGGGCCAGAGGCCCGCGCTCCCGAAGACTACAATGCTTTGATCGCGGCTTCGATGCGGTCGAGGCCTTTGCTCAGCCGCTCTGCGCCGGACGCAAAGCACAGCCGCACGTTGCCCTGCCCGCCCGGGCCGAACGCCTCGCCCGGCGCCAGGCCGACCTTGTACTCCTTCGCCAGCTTCTTGCAGAAGGCCATGGTGTCGGTGACGCCATCGATCGAGAAGAAGTTGTAGAAGGCCGCTTCCGGCCGCGCGATCCTGACGCGCGGCTGGGCCGACAGGCGCTGGAACACCTGCTCGCCGCCAGCGCGGCAGCGCTCGACCATCTCGGCCAGGAAGCCGTCACCCTTCTCGAGGGCGGCGATTCCGCCCCTCTGCAGGAAATGCGGCACGCCCGAGGTGTTGATCTGCACCAGCTTGGCGAACTGCTCGCCCAGCGCCGCCGGATGGGTCAGCCAACCCAGCCGCCAGCCGGTCATCGCCCACGGCTTGGAGAAGGAGTTGAGCACCAGCAACGGATCGTCAGGCCCCGCCAGCTCGAGGAACGAGGGTGCGACCGCGCGCGTGTAGATCAGCCGGGCATAGACCTCGTCGGCCATGATCCAGACGCCGCGCTTGCGGGCAAAGTCGAGCAACGCCTTCTGCTCGTCCGACGTCATCGTCCAGCCCGTGGGATTGCCGGGCGAATTGACGAAGATCGCACGGGTGCGGTCGTCGACCGCGTCGAACACCTTCTGGAGATCGAGTTTAAAACTGCCGTCGGGCTTGCGGTCGAGCGCCACGTACTTCGGGACGCCGCGGACCAGCTTCACCGCCGAGGTGATGTTCGGCCAGATCGGCGAGACGATCACGATGTTGTCGCCGGAATCGAGCAGCAGCTGGCAGGACAGCAGGATCGCCTGCATGCCGCCGGTCGTCACCGAGATGCGGTCGGCCGGGCATTTGATGCCGTAGACCCGCTCGGTATAGGCCGACAGCGCCGCCCGCAGCTCGGGAATGCCGCGCTGCCACGTGTAAAAGGTCTCGCCCGCCTCCAGCCCCTTGGCGGCCGCGTCGCGCACGAAGTCGGGCGTCACCAGGTCGCCCTCGCCGAACCACAGGGGCACGACGTCGCGATCGCCGAACACCGTCATCGCCACTTCGGTGATGGGGGTATCGGAAAGGCCGCCGATGGGGCCGCTGAGCGATGCGCCAAGACCAGAAAGTTTTAGACGGGAACTGTCGGACATGGCGTCGGACGTAGCGCATCGCCGGCCCTTTCGCCAGCCGGCGGCCTGCCCGACAATTGTTGGCGGTGAGACCAAGCCTGACTTATCGCTGTCGAACAGGCAGAATACGATTCGGAGTCGACCGATGAAGCACCGAGCTCTTGTCCTGTCGATCGTCGTGATGCTGGCCGGCTGCTCGACCGTGCCGGCCAGGAACATCGATCGCGTCCAGGCCGGCATGGATCGCGACCAGGTGCGATCGATCATGGGCCAGCCTGACACCGTCTCGCATGCGCCGGGTAAGGAGTGCGCGTACTACTCACTGCTCAAGGATTTCTGGAGCCGCGTGCCGTGGTCGGTCTCGGACCGCTACTACGTCTGCTTCGACGAAGGCAAGGTCGCATCGTTCGGCAAGGTCGATGCGGCACCGTCTGGGTGACAGCGCACCGACTGCGCGATACCCTGCATCCGGGGAGAGAGAATGTCAGGCGACAAGCATGGACTGATGCTGCCGGTGTGGCTCGCCGAGCGCTATGACGGCACCTACCTCGACGGCAGACGCTTCGACGACCTGCAATTCCTGCAGTGCAAGCTGATCGTGAAGCCCGAGCGCTTCACGTCGCGCCACGTCTTCAAGGAGTTCGCCCAGCTCGTCCACCGCGCCGCCGACGCCACGGGCGTCGCCTACCACCACACGCCGAAGCTCGACCAGCGGCCCGAGGTGCGCGAGGTGCTGTTCCTCGATACCGGCGACTTCCACCTCTACAACAACGCCTTCATCCTGCGGCGACGCATCAGCTACGAGGACGGCTTTCCGGTCGGCGATCCCGAGATCGTCTTCAAGTACCGCAGCCAGGACATGATGGTCGCGCAGTCGACCGACGTTCGGCCGCGCATCTCGGGCGACTACAAGATCAAGTTCAAGATCGAGCTGCTGCCGCTCAAGGAGCGCATCGGCGGCGTGCGTCGGCTGCTGGCGCACAATGTCGAGTTCGGCCTGAGCCAGGCGCCCGAGGCCGATCGCCTGGCCATGTCATCGCTCGACCACATATCGCTGCCCGAGCTGCAGCATCTCTTCCCGCCGCTCGAGATCATCTCGTGCGACGGTCCGTCCGACGTGGCGCTGGTCAACCAGTGCATCGTCGAGGAACTGATGCAGGACATCTGCGAGCTCGATTTCGGCCATCACACCCGCGCCGTGGCCAACCTCGCCCTGTGGCGCTCGCGCGGCGACCATCGCGCCTTCGTCGGCGAGTTCGCCTACCAGCTGCGCTTCAACGGCCCCGACGACATCAGTCCCAAGGCGCTGCATGCCTGCGAGCGCTTCTTCGTCGAGTTGCAGCAGGTCGCCGCCGACTGGCTGTCTCTTACCACCACGAAGACCGGCGCGGTCTACCGGTTGAAGGGCAATCCACCACAGGCGCACGAATGAACGAAGCCTCGTCATCGGCAGAAGCCCGGCCTTCGCTGGGCAGGATCTTCTGGGTCTTCCTGGTCATGGGTGCCACCAGCCTGGGTGGCGGCGTCGTGGGCTACCTGCGCACCGGCCTGGTGGTGCGCAACAACTGGCTGGACGACGTCACCTTCGTCGAGCTGCTGTCGATCAGCCAGACCCTGCCCGGCCTGAACGCCACCAACATGTCGATCCTGGTCGGCGACCGCCTGCGCGGCGCCTGGGGCGCGATCCTCGCCACCGTGGGCATGTGCCTGCCCGGCGCCACGCTGATGACCGCGGCGGCTTATGCCTACAACATCGGCGGCGACGATCCCTGGTCGAAGGCCTTTTTGCACGGCATCGCCGCTGGTGCCCTGGGGCTGATCGTGGTGGTGATGGTGCAGCTCGGCTCGCGGGTGCTGAAGGGCTTCGCCGACTATGTCATCGTCCTGGCGACGGCCGCCGCTGTCGCTTTCTTCCACGTGCAGGTGCCTTATGCCCTGATCGCGGCGGGCATCGTCGCCATCTGGTGGCACCGCCCGCGTGAGGGGAAGGTCCACAAGCCGCACAATGAGCCGGTCGGCGAGAGGCACCACGAATGAAGCAGCTGGGCGACATCGCGGGCGTCTTCGCCTATCTGTCGCTGCTCACCGTCGGCGGCGGCATGGCGGCATTCCCGGAGCTCAAGACGCTCACGGTCGACACCTATCACTGGGTGACCTTCCCCGAGATGCTGCACTTCTACAGCTTGGGGCAGCTGGCGCCCGGGCCCAACATGATGATGGTGGTCTCGATCGGCGCCGTGGTCGCGGGCCTGCCGGGCGCGGCGGTCGCGCTGATCGCGTTCTTCCTGCCGACCGGTATCCTCACCTGGGGCATCGGCCGGATCTGGACGCGTCTCGCGACCTGGCGCTGGCGGCCGGCAATCCAGACCGGGCTTGGCTCAGTCTCGGTCGGCCTGGTGCTGGCGGGCGCCATCATCATGGGCCGTGGCGCCGTCACCGGCGTGCTTTGGGCGGCGATAGCGATCGTCGTGTTCTTCCTGCTGCTCAAGACCAAGATCAATCCCGCCTACCCGATCGTGGCCTCGGGCCTGGTCGGCATGCTGGCGCACTGGCTGCTTTAGCGGTCCGCGACCTTGGGTGTCGGCTTGCCCGCCGGGCCGCAGGACGTGCGCGGCACGCCGATGGCCACGGTCTTCCCCGCCGTGGTGAGACAGCCCTTGTTCCACTCGCCGCTCAGCACGACGTCGTCGATGCGCAGGGTGCCCTGGCCTTGCGGCACGTCGTTGGCGTAGCTGCCCTCGAAACTGACCGAGTCGTTCCACCGGTAGTGGCCTGGCCCCTCGCGCTTGCCATCGCGATAGGTGCCGACGAAGCGATCGATCGGCCGGCCGTGCTCGGTCCACTCCACCTCGCCCGGCCCGTTGGGCTGGCCGGCGCGGCAGGCGCCGCTCCACACCGGCTTGTCCTCCGGCTCGGGATGCCAGTCCCACATGCGGCAGCCGGTCTGGGTGTCGAACAGCCACTCGCCGCTGTCGCACGGCGCGGTCCAGCTGATCTGCAGGGAGTCGGGCTCGGTCGGCGGGCACTCGGGCTTGGCTGCCGGAGTGATCGCGAGCTGCTGCCCGCAGGCCGGGCCTGCGAGCAGGACGAAGGAGCAGAAGAGAGGAAACAATCGCATCGTATGCCCCCCACCGACCACCCCTGGTCGCGTCTGAGAAACGCGGCGACTAGCGCGATGGTTGCTGGAATCAGGCGCCGAAATAACGCCGTCGCCACGTCGCAATAGCGGCATTCGTACGGCGGACCAATCGGTCCACAGGTCTATCCGTGGTAACCTAAAGTATGAGCCTGTTGATCCTCGGCCTGGTCCTGTTTCTCGGGATCCACGTCTTCACGACCCTTCGCGCACCGCGTGCCGCAGTAATCGGTCGTCTTGGAGAAGGACCCTACAAGGGGCTGTATTCGCTCGTCGCGGCCGTCGGCCTCGTGCTGATCGTCTGGGGATTCAGCCGCTACCGCAGCGCAGGCTACATCCAGATCTGGAATCCGCCCTTCTCGATCTTCCATCCCATTGCACTGGTGCTGCTGTGGTTCGCCCTGGTGGCGCTCACCGCAGCCTATGCGCCGCCCAGCCGGATCAAATCGATCCTGCGCCATCCCATGCTGGTCGCGGTCAAGGTGTGGGCGCTGTCGCATCTGCTGGTGAACGGCGACCTCGGCTCGCTGCTGCTGTTCGGCAGCCTGCTCGCCTGGGCGATCTACGATCGCATCGCCGTCAAGCGACGCGGAGATCAAGGCGCGCCCGTCGTCAGCGCCTTCGGTCGCAATGATGTGATCCTCGTGGTGATCGGCACGGTGGCCTACGTCGCCATTCTCTGGCTGCACGATTCGATCATCGGCGTCGCCGCAGCCTGACTTGCAGCACGGACGCTGCGTCATTGCATCACGAAGTCGCCGCATTCGTGGGCAGTATCGGCCGAGTTCATCAGCCTGAGTAAAGGAGTACGCGTCAAATGAAACGTCCCCTCATCGCCTCCATCCTGATCCTCGCCGCTGCCGTCGCGCAGGCCGAGGCGCGTTCGCCGATCGGCGGCGCCACCATGCCGCGCGAGCCGTTGCAGAGCGACCCGCTCGGCCCGCGCAGCGACCCGACCCCGACGGTCGCCGAAGCAGTGGCGCGCACGCAGATCGAGAAGAGCGGCTACACCAGCGTGCGCGGCCTGCAGCGCACCGGCGACGGCACCTGGCGCGCCGTGGCGCGCGATCAGCGCAATGCGCCGGTGGCCGTGAGCCTCGACAACCAGGGCAACGTCACGCCGACCAAGTAAGCTCGGGCGATCTCGCCGCAAACCGGCCCACCCCGTTCCGACGGGGTGGGCTTTTTGCTGCCGCGCGACTATCCTTGCCCTCGCCGCAGGGAAGGATACCCGCATGGCCACCAGCAGAAGCTTTGTCGTACCCGCGGGCGGCGGGAAGCATCTCGACATGTCGGCGCTCGGCCGCTTTGCCAACCTGAAACTTCTGCGCGAGCAGACCGGCGACAGCCTCATGCTGTTCGAGGAGTCGCTGCCGCCCGGCACCAAGAGCACGTTCCATCTGCACCACCACAGCGACGAGGTCGCCTGGGTACTGGAAGGCGAGATGACCTTCAAGATCGGCGACGAGGCGATCGTCGGCGGACCCGGGACCTGTGCGTTCCTCGTCCGCAACGTGCCGCACGCCTGGAAGAACAGCGGTCCGGGCGTCGCCCGCGTGCTGTTCCTCTACACGCCAGCCCTGGCCGGGGGCTACATCGAGGAGATGCTGGAGCTGCCGAGCCCAATGAGCGCGGCGGACCAGGCCAGGCTCTGCAAGACCTACAGCTGGGAAATCGTCGGACCTAATCCGCTATGACCGACGACTACCAGCGCCGCTCCTACGGCGAGATCTCCGTCGGCACCGGCGAGAAGCCCGGCATCGTCGTGGTCGACTTCCAGCTGGGCTTCACCGATCCACAGTATCCCCTGGGCGGCGCGCCGCTGGTCATGCGCGCCGTCGAGAACACGGCCAAGCTGCTCAAGGTCGCCCGGCGTGTCGGCGCGCCGGTGGCGGTGTGCAACACCGCCTACATGAACGAGCGCGAGATGCCCTACTGGAAGATCACGGCGGTCAAGCAGACCTTCCTGCACGACCATCCCAGCACCGCGCTCGATCCGCGCATCTACGAGCCTGCCTACGATCTCAAGGTGACCAAGAAGGGCCCGTCGATCTTCTTCGAGACCGGCGTCGCCAACTATTTCATGAAGGAACGCGTCGACACCATGATCGTGACCGGCTGCAACACGTCGGGCTGCATCCGCGGCAGTGCGCTCGACTCCTTCAGTCACCGCTTCCGCACCCTGGTGCCCGAGGATTGCGTCGGCGACATCGAGGAAGGCCCGCACCGCGACAACCTGCGCGATATTGGCCGGCGCTATGTCGACGTCACCGACCTCGCCTTCTGCATCGACTATCTGGAGCGCTGGGGGAAGCGCAACGCGGCCTAGCCGCAGACATCGACCCACTCGGCCTCGACCAGCTCAGCCATTCGCAGCGGATTGATCCGCAAGGCCGAGCGCGTGGAGCCCGCGGCCGGCACGACCTCGTCGAAGGCTTTTAGCGAGACGTCGCAATAGACCGGCAGCGGAGTCGCCAGCCCGAACGGGCAGACGCCGCCCACCGGATGGCCGGTGATCGCCACCACCTCCTCCGCCGTCAGCATGCGCGGCTTGCCGCCGAACACGACCTTGGCCTTCTTGTTGTCGAGCCGCGCCTCGCCGCTCGTCACGACCAGCAGGCTGCGCTCGCGCACGCGCAGCGACAGGGTTTTGGCAATCTGCGCCGGCTGCACGCCATGCCCCGCCGCGGCAAGCGCCACCGTGGCGGTGCTGCCGTCCAGTTCGACGATGGCGATGTCGGGGGCGCGAGCGGCGAGGAACGCACGGACTGATTCGATACTCATGCCTCTTGATAGCATGGACAACGGCGCGATGCTGGCGCAGCGTCCTCGTCCAGGGAGACCATCATGACGGGCAAGATCGCCGCCGTAGTTTCGTTTCTCACTGCGGGTGCTGCCCTGGCGCAGGCGCCCTCGCCCGTCGCCACGGTCCAGTACAGTTGCGCTGAGGGCAAAACGCTGGCGGCGGAATATTTCGACGGGCCGACGCGCACGGCTCCCGACGGCCGGCCGATCCCTGGCGGCCGTGTCATCCTCGCTTTGGCGGACGGCAAGAAGCTCACCCTGCCGCAGACCCTGTCGGGCTCGGGCATCCGCTATGCCAACGAGGGCGAAACCTTCGTGTTCTGGAGCAAGGGCGACACCGCCTTCGTCGAGGAAGGCGCCAACCAGACCGTGACCTACAAGGATTGTGTCGGCAGGAAGAAGTAACGATCAGATCTGGAAAAGCAGGAAGCCGCCCAGGCCCCCGACCGTGAGCACGATGCCGAGATAGCGGAAGAAGCGTGTCGACTGCTTCTCGAGCAGCTGCCGGCCATGCAGCGCTGCCCGCTCGGCGCGCGACATCTCGGTCCTGGTCCTGAGCTGCTGGGCGAGGAAGCCCGGCGAGACGCCGGCGCCGACGACGCCATCGTGCTCCATGTCGACACGGGCGGTGACGAACCAGATCATCAGGCCGATCACCGCGACGCCGAAGAAGCCCGCATAGGCGACGATCATGAAGGCGATCACGGAAGCGATCAGCCAGCCGCTCCACACGAACGCCATGACGAAGGCCTTGCCGGGCATGAACGCCTCCTGTGCGCGATGCCACCCTTGATCGTGATCCTTCCTCACTTCGCACGCAAGCGTGAGCGGAAGCGTCCGTAGGCGAAGTAGATCACCAGTCCGATCGCGATCCAGATGCCGAGCCGGATCCAGGTATAGACGCCGAGGCCGGCCAGCAGGCCGAGGCACGACAGGATGCCCAGGATCGGCAGCCACGGCACCCCGGGCGTGCGGAACGGCCGCGGCGTGTCGGGCTCGACGCGCCGCAGATAGATGACGGCGATGCAGACCAGGATGAAGGCGAACAAGGTGCCCGCCCCCACCAGCTTGCCCAGCGTGTCGATCGGCGTCGTCGCCGCAACGATGGCCACGCCGATACCGATGATGAGCTGGCTGATCCACGGCGTGCCGAGCCGCGGATGGACGCGGGCGAACACCGGGGGCAGCAGCCCGTCGTTGGCCATGGTGGCGAAGATGCGGCTCTGGCCGTAGAGCAGCACCAGGATCACGGTGGTGAGCCCGAGCAGCGCACCCACCTCGATCAGCAGCGACAGCCACGGCAGGCCGGTGGCACGTGCGCCTTCGACGACGGGATCGGCGACGTTGAGCTTGGGATAGGGCACCAGCCCGGTCAGCACGGCGACGACGGCGATGTAGAGCACGGTCGACAGCGCCAGCGAGCCTAAAATGCCGATCGGCATGTCGCGCTGCGGCTGGCGCGCCTCCTGGGCGCAGTTGGAGACGGCGTCGAAGCCGATATAGGCGAAGAACACGATCGAGGCGCCGCGCAGGATGCCGCTGATGCCGAACTGGCCGAATTCGCCGGTGTTGGGCGGAATGTAGGGATGCCAGTTGGCCGTGTTGACGTAGAACACGCCGACCACGACGAAGGCCACAACGACGATCAGCTTCACCACGACCATGACGTTGTTGAGCTTCACCGATTCGCGCGTGCCGGCGATTAAAAGACCGGTGATGATCATGACGATGACGGCCGCAGGCACGTGAGCGATGGCCGTGCCGGGCGATCCGTCGGCCCGCACGATGCGCTCGCCGGTCGCCGACAAGAGCTCGGGCGGCAGGCCCATGCCCATCTGCACCAGCAGGCTGTTGAAATAGGCCGACCAGCCGCAGGCGACGGCGCCCACGCCCATGGCGTATTCCAGGATCAGGTCCCAGCCGATCAGCCAGGCGGCGAGTTCGCCCAAGGTCGCGTAGGTGTAGGTGTAGGTCGAGCCCTGCACCGGCAGCAGCGTCGACAGCTCGGCATAGCACAGGCCGACCAGCCCGCAGGCGATGGCCGCGAGCACGAAGGAGATGGTGAGCGCGGGCCCGGCATAGAGCGCCGCCGCCGTGCCGGTGAGCACGAAGATGCCGGCGCCGATGATGGCGCCGACGCCCATGGCGGTGATGCTGAACGCGCCCAGCACCTTGGGCACGGATTTGAAGGCGCTGCCTTCGGTCGCGATGATGTCGGCAATCGGCTTGCGCGCGAAGACGCCCTTGTGGTCCATCCCCTATCTCCCTTGAACCATCTTCGCCGGATTGCCGTCGCCGTGCCAACGCGATTGTGGCGAGCATGCGGCCGATGCTCGTCGGGTTGCACGTCTTTTGTCACGCAACACCTCGTGCGGCCTCACGTTCAGTCGGCGTTCGGAAACCCCAGCCAAGGAGGAAGACCATGATCCGCACGACCCTGGCGACCCTCGCCTTGATCGCCGCGGCCGGCGTGGCCCACGCGCAGATGCAGGCCCCCAGCACGCCCGAAGGCCGCGACCAGCGGTCGATGCCCGGCGCCACCAGCAATCCCAACACCGCCCAGCCCAAGAGCCCGATGAACCCGTCGGCGGCCGAAGCTGCCGCCAAGGCGGAGCTGGAAAAGAAGGGCTACACCGGCGTGAAGAGCCTGACGCGCGACCCGGCCGGCAACTGGGCGGCCAAAGCGATGAAAAACAACGTCGAGATCGCCGTGATCCTGGAGCCAAACGGCACGGTTAGGGAGCAGTAGGCCCACAAGGTCTCTGCAACCCGGCCTGGCGGGACGGTTTACTCCTCGTTTGCGTCCCGCCAGCGCTGCCGCTCTCATACTAGTGTATGGACTTGTGGGCGCCGCCGGACCGACCATATCCGGATCATGCGCACATTCCTTATTGCTGCCCTCGCAGTCATAACCTTCGCGACGCCGGCTCTCGCGCAATTGGCGCCAGGCTCGATCGGCAATGGCGGTCGCATGCCCGAGACCATGTCGCCCGGCGCCCTGCCGCCGCCGCCGACCGTCGTCGCTCCCTCGACGCCCGCGCCGCAGCCCTCCGCTTCCTACGGCGGCCGCTATCCCAACACCGAGTCGCTGTCGCGCGATCGGATTCAGTCCGAAGGTTATCGCGTGCGGAAGATCACGCCGCAGAACGACGGCTCGTGGAAAGCCGACGTGACGCGCGATCCTGTGCCGACCAGGCCCAAGGGCGTTCCGAGCAAGGTCACGGTCTATCCCGACGGCCGCATCGTCGAGGAGCGCTAGCCCTCGGCGGCGATGCGATCGAGGACCGGCGTCAGGTAGCGCCGGAATTCGATGGGGCTCTCCGACATCGGAAAGTGGCCCATGCCTTTCATGACCTCGAAGTGCCGCGCGCCCGTCACGCGCGCGAGTTCGGCCGTCAGCTCCGGCGTCGCCGAGAGGTCGTACTCGCCGGTCAGCAGGTAGAGCGGACACTTGCCATCCAGCCCCGCGAGGTCGGCGTTCCTGAGATCGCCGTCGCCGAAATAGTAGTGCAGGTCGCCCAGGAACACGGACGGACCGCCCTGCATGTAGTGCCACAGCGTCTCCCACTTGTCGGCGCGGGGCGAGGTTGGCGCGATCAGGCAGGCGACGGTGCCGGCCGCCGCCTCCTGGCCATGGATGTCGGGCCGATACAGCACGCCGAGATCGCGCAGCCGCGTGTCGGCGCCGGGCTCGGCATGCGTCGCCGACTGCAGGCCGATGGCGGCCCTGAAATGTCCGCCGTGATGCAACGCCAGATGCAGCACCGCCCTGCCGCCGATCGAGCAGCCCATCACCACGGGCCGCGCCAGCCCCAGCGCGCGCGACACGGCCATCACGGTATCGACATAGAGCTGGGTCGTGAGCTGGTAGGCCTCGGTCTCGAAGCCGGCGGGCGGCGAGGATTTGCCATGCCACGGCAGGTCGAAGGCGATGACGCGAAAGCGTGCAGTGATGGCCGGATCGTTCAACACTTCGCGGTACTGCCGGCCATCGGCGCCGGCGGTGTGCAGGCAGAGCAAGGGAATGCCCTGCCCCGCTTCCTCGAAGTAGAGGCGATGCGGCCGGCCGTTGAAATCGAGCCGCAGGTAGCGGCCGACCACAGGCTCGATGACCGGCGCGCCGATGGCGGCCGGAGACTGGGCGGACGCAGGCGGCCGCAGCGCGGAGAAGACCTGCTCCAGGAACAGCATGTGGCGGCCCCAGGCCAGGATGTCGCCTTCGACCCTGAGATGGCCGACGCGCTGCATGCCGACGAGGCTCTGGAAGCCGACGGCCGGCACCGGCCTGGCGAACTCGGCCCAGGTCGCGGGCGAGGCCGTCAGCCCGAAGGCGGCATTCGCGGCCGCGCCTTTCTCGACAAGAATGCGCTCACCGACGCGCACCGTGACCGGCTCCGTGCCGCCCAGCACCGCGAAGGAAAAGGCGGCCAGCCGGGCGCGCCGCTGCAGCGCCGCGTTGCCGTCGAGCGCCGCAGCCAGGCCTGAGAAATCCATGGCTCAGTTGGCCGGCTTGATGTTGGCGTCCTTGATCACCTGGGCCCACTTGGGGATGTCGGCGGCGATGGCGGCGCGCGTCTCCTCAGGCGTGCTGCCGACCGTGTCGAGGCCGAGCGCCGCGAACTTCTGCTTCATCTCCGGATCGGCCAGGACCTTCAGCGATTCGGCGCGCACCTTGTCGACGATCGGCTTGGGCAGGCCGGCCGGTCCCATCAGGGCGAACCATGAGGTCGCCTCGAAGCCCGGGAAGCCCGATTCGTTGAAGGTCGGCAGGTCGGGCGCGTTGGGCGAGCGCTGCAGGGAGGTGATGCCGATGCCGCGCACGCGGCCGTCACGCACCACCGGCAGGCTGGCGCCGGCGTTCTGGATGCCGACCTGCACCACGCCGCTCATGACGTCGGCCAGGTTGGCGCCGCGATAGGGAATGTGCTCCATCTTGATGCCGGCCAGATGGCAGAACAGCTCGCCGGCAATGTGCTGCGGCGTGCCGACGCCCGGCGTGCCGTAGCTGAGCTTGCCAGAATTGGCCTTGGCATGGGCGATGAGCTCGGCGATCGACTTCACCGGCAAGTCGTTGTTCACCATCATGATCGAGGGCATGCGCAGCGCGGTCGAGATCGGCGCCAGGTCCTTCAACGGATCGAACGGCAGGGTCTGCAGGCTGGGCAGGATGGTGATGGCGGCATTGCCCGCCCACATCAGCGTGTAGCCGTCGGGGGCGGACTTGGCGACGCGGTCGGTGCCGATGGCGCCGGAATTGCCGGCGATGTTCTCGACTACCACCGGTTGCCCCCACGCCTCCTGGAACTTCTGGGCGAACATGCGGGCGGTGACGTCGGTGGCGCTGCCGGCGGTGAAGCCCACCACCAGCTTGACCGGCTTCTCCGGCCAGTTGCCCTGGGCCATGGCCGGCGCCGACGACAGAGCGAGGAGAATGGCGAGGGCGCGAACGATGCGAAGCATTGGTTTCCTCCCTTTTGTCGGGAGGCTATGGCAACTCCCGGCATGCCGCCAGAGGCGATAGCCGAAGAATCGTCTGCCGATGGGCCGTCGCTTTGTGTAGCTTGTTGGCTCAATGCGACCTGCGGTCCTTTCCGGCGTCCGATACGGCGCGGTAGCGGCGACTTCGATCGCCCTGTCAGTCCTCGGGTGGTCGGCGCCCGGCACCGAGGACGTCTCCGACATCTGGTTGCCATGGATGGACGCCGTCGCGCGCCACGGGTTGATCAAGGGCTACGCCGAGATCGCCGCCGACTATCCGCCGGGCGCGGCGGCCTTGCTGCTCGCGGCGCGCCGCCTGCTGCCCGCCGCCGCCGATCTGACGGTCGTGAAGGCCCTGCTCGCCACCGCCCAGCTCGTCTCGACGCTGCTCTTCGCCGCCTTCTGCCGGCGCACGGTCCGCAGCCTCTGCTTCGTTGCTGCCGTTGCGCTGTCAGCGTCGAGCTTGGGCTATCTCGACATCCTGTTCGCCACGCCGCTTGTCGTCGCCTTGTTCGCCGCCCTGGACAAGCGGCCGACGCTTTCCTCGACGGCATTCACCATCGCCTGCCTTGTCAAATGGCAGCCGCTCATCCTGTTGCCGTTTCTTCTGCCGCTCTGGATCGAGCAGGCGCGGAAAGTGTCGATCGGCCATGTCGCCCTGGCTGCGGGCCCGTCGCTCGCGATCTGTGCTGCAACTGCCTGGTGGTTCTGGCCGGGGATCTGGCTGGCCTTCGGCCAAGCCTTCGCGCACGGGACCTGGGGCGCGGACGCTCTCAACCTGCCGTGGCTGCTGCAGTTGACGATCGGACTGTCGCCTCAAGTGACGGACGCGCCGGACCATGCCATCTGGGCCCTGCGCCTCCTGTTTGCCGCCATCTACCTGCCGCTTGTCGTGCGCGCCTTGTCCCGACGTGGTTCGGCCGTGGACGCACTGACCTGTGCGCTGGCCGGATTCGCGACCTACTTCATGCTGGCGCCGAGCGTGCACGAGAACCACCTGTTCGTGGCCATGGTGCTGGCGTTCGTGCTGTGGGCGCGCGATGCATCGTTGTCATGGCCTGCGATCGGCATCGCGCTGTTCGCCAACCTGAACCTTGTGGTCTTCTACGGGCTTGCTGGCGCAGTGCTCTTCTCTCCCGGCCCGCGCTTCGCGCTGCTGACGGGCACGCTGTCGGCCGTCGCGACCGGCGCGTATTGCTATGGGCTCTATCGGCTCATCGCCGCCCCGCCAGAGCGCGATTCTCCAGCCGGCTCAGCAGGCGGACCAGCGGCCACAACAGCAGGAAATAGATGATCGCCGCCAGCACGATGGGCGTGGCGTTGTAGGTCAGGCTCTGCGCCTGGCGGGCCTGGAACAGGAGCTCGGGCACCGCAACGACGCTGCCAAGCGAGGTGAGCTTCACAACCTCGAGGGTGTTGGACATCAGGTCGGGCAGCACGTTGCGCACGGCCTGCGGCAGGACGATGTAGGTCATGGCCTGCAGGCGGCTGAGGCCGGTCGAGCGGCCGGCTTCGACCTGGCCCGCCGGAACGGAATCGATGCCGGCGCGCAAAATCTCGCCGTAGTAGGCGCCGGTGTTGAGGAAGAAGGCGATGGCGACGCAGGCGAAGCCGCCCAGCTCGAGGCCGGCGAACGGCAGGCCCGCGAACAGCAGCACCAGCAGCACCAGGGGCGGGAAGGCACGGAAGAAGTCGACCCAGGCCATCAGGGGCCAGCGCACCAGCGGATGATGCACGGTGGCGAGCAGCGCCAGGATCAGGCCGCCCAACAGGCCGAGCGGCACCACGATCAGCGACAGCAGGACGGTGTTCAGCAGCCCGGCCAGCACGATCGGCCAGATCGCGGCGATGATCTCGGGGTTGAAGAAGCTCTCGATCATCGCTTCCACGCGAACTTGGTCTCGATCCAGCGCGCGGCGACGACGACCGGCAGGAACAGCACGAGGTAGGCCGCCGCCCCCATCATCAATGGCGACGGGTTGTAGGAGTTCGACACCGCCGAGCTCGCCTGGCCCAGGATCTCGGCGACGGCCACGACAGTGCCGAGCGCGGTGCCCTTGGTGATGGCAATGGTGCGGTTGGTGAGCGGCGGGATGGTGAGTCGCAAGGCCTGGGGCAGGACGACGTTGATCAGGGTCTGGCCGAACGACAGGCCGGTCGAGCGCGAGGCCTCCCACTGCCCCTTCGGGATGGAGGTGATGCCGGCCCAGAAGATCTCCTCGGAGAAGGCCATCAGCACGAAGGCGAGCGACAGCCAGGTCGAGACGAAGCCCGAGGGCGAGACGCCGGCTGCCGGCAAGCCGAAGTAGATCAGGACGATGATGACGAGCGGCGGCAGCGAACGGAACAGATCGACCACGAAGATGATCAGCCAGTTGAGCGGCCGGATCGCCAGCGCGCGCAGCAGCGCCAGCACCAGCCCGGCGAACAGGCCGCTCAGCACGATCAGCACGGCGAGCTCGATGGTGACGACCATGCCGGACAGGATGTCCGGCAGGTACTTCACCATCACCTTCGCATTGAAGAAGGTTTCTACGAACCGATCCCAGGTGCTCATGTCTTCCGGACCGCGCGCGTCTCGCGCGCCTCATGATCATGAGCGCGCGAGACGCGCGCGGTCCGGAAGAATCCGAAAGACGACAACATCTAGTGCCTTTGAATCTGCCCGATGAAGGCGCGCGTGCGCTCCTGGGTCGGGTTCTCGAAGATCGCGGCGGGCGGCCCCTGCTCCACGATCAGGCCATCGTCCATGAACACCACGCGGTCGGCGGCGTTGCGCGCGAAGCCCATCTCGTGGCTGACCACGATCATGGTCATGCCGCTCTGGCGCAGATCGCGCATGACCTCCAGCACCGAGCCGACCAGCTCGGGATCGAGTGCCGAGGTCGGCTCGTCGAACAGCATCACCCTGGGCTCGAGCGCGATGGCACGGGCAATGGCGACGCGCTGCTGCTGGCCGCCCGAGAGCTGGCCCGGGGTATGGCCGGCGCGGTCAGCCAGGCCGACGCGCTCGAGCGCGGCCATGCCGAGCACGTCGGCCTCGCCGCGCGATTTCCCCGCCACCTTGCGCAGCGCCAGCGTCACGTTGCCGAGCGCCGTCATGTGCGGATAGAGGTTGAACGACTGGAACACCATGCCAATGCGCTGGCGGGCATGGTTGATGTCGGTCCTGGGATCGAGCATGTCGATGCCGTCGACCACGACCGAGCCGGAGGACGGTTCCTCCAGCCGGTTGAGGCAGCGCAGCAGGGTCGACTTGCCCGAGCCCGACGGGCCGATCACGAACACCAGCTCGCGCTCGGCCACTTCCAGATCGACCCCCTTCAGGACATGAAGATGGCCGAAATGCTTGTGGATTTCGCGCGCTTCGACGATGGGTTTTGACATTGAACCGTCACCCCGACCGGAGGCCCGAAGGGCCGGAGCGGAGGGGCCTCCTCTTGGCGATCTGATGACAAGAAGAGGTCCCTCGACTGCGCTTCGCTTCGCTCGGGATGACGGCGCAGCCGTCAACCACACTTCAGCTCGTGCGGCGTCGGATCGTAACCCGGCATGCCCGGCACGCCGTAGCCCGGCGTGATCACCACGGCGAGATCGTCCGCGTCGGGCTTCTTGTTGAACCACTTCTCGTAGAACTTGGCCATGGTGCCGTCCTTCTTCATGCAGTCGAGCGCGTCCTGCAGCTCGGCACGAAGCTTGGGATTGTTCTTCGGCACCGGCGCGGCCCAGTGGGCGCGCGTGTCCTTGAGCTCGAGGTCGGCCACGAACTGCGGGTTCTTGTTCGCCGCGTAGACGATCGTGGTGTTGCCGCCGAGCGTGGCGTAGGCGCGACCGGACAGCACGGCCTGGATCGCATCGGGTTGCGTGTCGTAGGGCTGCACGGTGAAGCCGTACTTCTCGCCCATCTGCTTGGACAGCGTCTCGTAGGGCGTGCCCTTGTTGACCGCGACCGATTTGCCCTTGAGATCTTCCCAGCTCTTGATCGGCGGTGTGCCCTTCTTGATGCCGAACTGGTAGGCAGTCCACAGATAGCCCGCGGTGAACAGCATGTTCTCCGCCCGCTCCTTGGTCACCGTGGTCGGCGCGGCGATGAAGTCGTAGCGGCCGGCCTGCATGCCGGGGATGAGCGTCGAGAAGCTCACCGAATCGATGGTGATGTCGCGCTTCATGCGCTTGGCCACCTCGGTGAAGACGTCGATCTGGAAACCTTCGGTGCCGCCGCCCAGCTTGGGCATGGCGTGCGGCGCGAAGGTGCCGTCGACGCCGGTGCGCAGCGGCGGCTGCTTGTCCTGAGCCATGGTTGGGGCCGTTGCCGGCCCCACGCACAGAAGGGCCGCGACCGCGATCGCAGCCAGGCGCCGTGTGATCATTTTGATGGTCTCCCTTGAAGAATCCCCAGGCGGTGACGTTAGATCAGGCATTGTTGAATAGCAATTTAGGGGCCATGGTGCAGCCATGTCCGACGCCGATCGCATCCTCGTCATCAACCCCAATTCCACCGAGGCCGTGACCCAGGGCATCGATGCCGCGATGGAGCCGCTGCGCATGAAGGGCGGCCCGGCCATCGAATGCGTGACGCTCAAGGAAGGCCCGCCCGGCATCGAGAATCAGGCCCATGTCGAGCAGGTCGTGGCGCCGATCGGCGACATGGTGCGCAAGCGCGACAACGACTGCTCGGCCTTCGTCATCGCCTGCTATTCCGATCCCGGCCTGCACGCCGCGCGCGAGATCACGACCAAGCCGGTGCTCGGCATTGCGGAGTGCGGAATCCTGACGGCGCTGACGCTCGGCCAGCGTTTCGGCGTCATCTCCATCCTGCGGAAATCGATTCCGCGCCATCTGCGCTATGTCGGCCAGATGGGGCTCAACGACCGCATGGCGGGCGATCGCGCCATCGGGCTCGGCGTCACCCAGCTTACCGACGAGGCACGCACCTTCGCCCGCATGGCGGAGGTCGCGGCTGAGCTGCGCGACGAGGACGGCGCCGATGTGCTGGTGATGGGCTGCGCCGGCATGGCGCGCTATCGCGACCGCCTGCAGCGCCATGTCGGCCTGCCGGTGGTCGAACCCAGCCAGGCCGCGGTGTCGATGGCGATCGGCCGGTCGCGCCTTGGCTGGTCGACCTGACCTGACGGCCAACAAGGCGCTGGTGCGGCGGTTCTTCGAGGAAGGGCTGGGCCGCGGCGATCTCGATCTGATCGACGCGCTCGTCGCTCCCGATGCCGTAGTGCATAACGCGCTCATCCTCGACGCGCCCAGCTCGGTCCGCGGCAGCGTCGAGATGGTGCGCCGGGCCTTCCCCGATCTCCAGGTCGAGGTGCTGGACTTGATTGCCGAAGGCGATCGCGTCGCGGCCTTCCTGCGCCTCGGCGGCACAAACACCGGCGCCTATCGCCGCGGCGGCGCTACCAATCGTCAGGCGAGCATGCGCGCCTTCTTCATCTGGCGCATCGCCGATGGCCGTCTGGCCGAAAGCTGGGGTGTCGCCGACCGCTTCGACTTCCTGCAGCAGCTCGGCATCATAGGTTCGGACGACGAGCTCGGCTCAAACCGTTAAGGTCATTCCCGTCGGAACTCATACTCGAAGTTCAGTCGATCCCGACACACCGCCAGCGTGTCGCTGACGCGCCGGCAGGTCAGGCTGTTGGGCGGACCGGTCCAGTTCGCCTGCCCCGGATTGCACTGCACGGCAGGCTGCGTCGTGCCGAGTGTGTTGTCATTGCCGAAGCGCGCGGTGATGGGTGCCGCACAGGTGATGGTACCGGTGGCTGGGCACACCGCAGTCGAGCGCCGCTCGCCACTGCCATTGGCGCCGAAGCAGATGCGTCCCGCCTTCACGGCGCACATTTCCGATCGACCGCCGACGCCAATGCTGCCTCGGGTGTCCTGTCCCAGCCGCCAGCAGCCCTGCAGCATGCCGAGATCCTTCTGCGCCCAGCGATCGGCCGGCAGTGGCGGTGGAGGCGCAGGCGGCGGTGGCGCCTTGGCGACCGGAGGCGGCTTTGGCGGTTCGACCGGCTTCGGTGGCTCAACGCGCGCGCACTGGGCCACCTTGTTCCTGATGTCCGCCTGGAGTGCCGCAAGCTCGGCCGACAGCTTCTTGCCGTCAGCCTCGCTGTTGTCGAGCGAGGCCTTCAGGAGCGGCGTGGGATCAGGCGGCGCCTCCGGCGCCGCAGGCGCCGGGGTCTCGAGCATCGACAGGTTTGTCGACGGCCCGACCGGTGCACAGGCGCGCAGGAACCACGAGGCGATGAGCAGAGCCAGGATCAACAGCAGGCCCATCAGCAGCGCGGCCAGCCAACGTGGCCAACCGTCCAGGGAACGCGGGGTCATTGCTCAAACGGTTTGCTTCCGCCGAGCTTACACCTTCCGCTCGCGCGGGCGGCAGTGATCAATCTGCGGCGTTGGCCTTCTTTGGCCCTTCGGCTGCCGGAAAGATGACGCGATCGTCTGTGCGGCAGTAGCGGTCGGCGAACATGCGGCCGACCGGATGGTACTTGTCCATGTACACGCGCATGGCCTTGGGATCCCACAGCTCGTCGCGGATGTGGAAGCGCAAGCCCTCGCCGATGATGAGCTGGCGGTCGTCCTTGACGTTGATCACCTGCCAGGTCTTGCACTCCAGCGCCCACGGCGCGTCGGCAAGACGCGGCGGCTTGATGTCGACCGAGGGTGCCAGTCCCAGGCCGAGATAGTCCGGCTCGCCGATGTCCGGCGGGAAGTCGCCGCTGGAATCGTGCATGGCGCGCGCCATTGGCTCGTCGGTCAGGTTCACGACGAACTGGCCGGTGCGCTGGATGTTGTTCCAGGTGTCCTTGAGGCGCCCGTCCGGCCGCTTGTTGATGGCGAACATCACGAGCGGCGGATCCTCGGCGAAGACGTTGAAAAAGCTGAACGGCGCGGCGTTGACCGTCCCCGTCGGCCCGATTGTCGTCACCCAGGCGATCGGCCGCGGCAGCACGAACGAGATCAGGAGCTTGTAGCGTTCGTGATCGCTCACGTCGGAGACGGCGTATTGCATATGGGACCTCAGTTACCCGGCTCAGTTACTGGGCTCGACCTTAACGCCGGTGCGCTCGACGATCAGCTTGTAATGCTCCGGCCGGCGGTGCTTGGCGAAATTGAAAGTCGTGTTGCGGATGTATTCGCCGAGTTCCATGTCGCAGTCGTAGGAGACGACCTCGTCCTTCTCGGTGTTCGACTTGGCGACGATCTCGCCGGTCGGCGCCACGATGGCCGTGCCGCCGTGCAGCCAGAAGCCGTCCTCCTTGCCCGCCTTGGCGGTGGCCACGACCCAGATGCCGTTCTGGTAGGCCGCCGCCTGGATCGAGAGGTTGTGGTGGAACACGCGCAGATAGGGCGGCTCCTTGGGCGCATAGACGTTGTCGGTCGGCGTGTTGTAGCCCAGCACCACCATCTCGGCGCCCTTCAGCCCCATGACGCGGAACGTCTCGGGCCAGCGCCGGTCGTTGCAGATGCATTGCCCGACGATGATGTCGTCCTTGAACATCTTCCAGACGTTGAAGCCCAGGTCGCCGACCTCGAAGTACTTCTTCTCGAGATGCTGATAAGGCGCGGCAGGCCGATGCTCGGCATGGCCCGGCAGATGGACCTTGCGATACTTGCCGATGGTGCGGCCATCCGGCCCGACCAGGATCGAGGTATTGAAGCGGTGGGTCTTCCCCTCCTCCTCGGTGAGCTCGGCATAGCCCAGGTAGAAGCCGATGCCCTTGGAGCGTGCCAGCTCGAACAGCGGCAGCGTCTCGGGGCTCGGCATCTGCGCCTCGAAATACTTGTCGACCTCGGCCTGGTCCTCCATCCACCACCGTGGGAAGAAGGTGGTGAGGGCGAGTTCGGGGAACACCACGAACTTCGAGCCGCGCGAATCGGCTTCCTTCAACATCTCTACCAGCCGATTGACCACGCTCTTGCGGCTGTCGGCGCGGTTGATGGGGCCAAGCTGGGCAGCGGAGACTTTTAGACGACGGGACATCACCAATTCCTCGTTCCATAAGGTCGATCGGCAAAGCGATCCACTAGGCCGACCTGACGGACATGCGATGGTTGCCTCGGCCTTGGCCGGTTCCGTTTGAGCCAAACCATGAAAGAACCAATTCTCGGCACGACCCGACCGCGATCGCCACTGCTCGCCATTACAAGCGACTGCAAGTAGGTGTCCACAACCTTCGAATCCAGATATCGCAGCCGGACATTAGACAGTGGCCCGAGCGGATTGTTGGTGAGAAGACGCCGCATCTGTCGAGTCAGCCAGATCCTATGCGACTTCCAACGTCGGGATGGCTTTGATTTCTTCGCCAAGCGCCAGCTCGGCGCGCCGCAAATCGTAGCGCTTCTGCAGATTAAGCCAAAGATCAGGGCCGTTTCCGCACAACTTTCCGAGTCGCAGCGCCATCATTGGAGTGACCGGCTGCCTCTCCTCGAGAATGTCATAAAGCGTCTGACGCGACACGCCGAGCAGCTTGGCTATTTCGGTCTTTGGCCGTTCCAGCGCCGGTAAAATCTCCTCGCGCAGAAGTTCGCCGGGATGCATGGGTGGCAAGCCGCGCTTCGGAAATTTCCTCGCCATCAGACCTCTCCTCAATGATAGTCTTCCAGATCGACGTCGATTGCGTCGTCCTCCGACCATCCGAATGTGATCCGCCAATTTCCGCTTGCATTGACCGCATAGCGACCTCTGTCGCGGCCGACGAGCGCGTGAAAGCGGAAACCCGGCAGGTTCATGTCCTCAGGCCTTGATGCGTCGTCAAGTGCGCGCAGAATATTGGCAACGCGCCTCGTATTCTGCACGCTGAGCCGCCGGCCATCGCCGGTGGCGAAGAAATGCTCCAGGCCTTTGTTCCTGAACGATCGAATCACGCCGCAATGTAAGGCAACACCTTACAATCGTCAAGGATCGTTCGAAGCAGCGGCTTGGCCAAATTCGGTGGCGCGCAACGCATGCCCACGATCTTCGGCCCAGACTTGAAGCCATTAGGCTGGCATCATCGGCAGGTCCGTATCCGCGGGTTTTCTGCCTGCCTGGGTCAACATGCAATGCACCTGCCCGCGATGGTGGGTCTGATGATTGAAGAAATGCGACACGAGCAGCCAGCGTGGCTGCGTCATCTGCCGTCCCAGGCTTGGTGAAAAATGAGTGTGGGTGCCAGCCAGCCAATCTGCGGTAATGGCGTCCGACCATCCCACGATCTCGGCGTCGAAATCGCGGCGCCGAATCTTGAGAGACATCCATTCGCGATATTGCGTGGCCAGCTCCGCCATGGGCACCGGCGGCGGTGTATCGCGAAAACGGCTCATCCAGATCTGATCGGCCCACAGGAGATGGCACATCGTCCTATGGACCGAACCAAAAAAGGCGCCGCGCTCGCGATGGCGTTCTTCGTCGGTAAGGCCTTCAGCGGCGCCATAAAGGTTCTCGTTCTGCCAACGATTGTAGCGGGCCATGCGCCGCACAAAGTCGACACCGATCATCAGAACAGCGGCTTGGCGCCGAAGCGCGACATCGACTGCAGCTCGGGCGCGGTCTGGCCCTGCGGCTTGGCCGAATCCGGCGAGGCACAGGGCAGGAACTGGCCGGAGCCGCGCGCCGCGTTGAGCTTGCCGTCCTCGACCACGATGCGCCCGCGGCTTACCACAGTGATCGGCCAGCCCTTGATCTGGCGGCCCTCGTAGGGGCTGTAGCCGACATTGTCGTGCAGGTCCTTCCAGCGGATCGTCACGTCCTTGTCGGCGTCCCAGATCGCGAAGTCGGCGTCGGAGCCGACGGCGATCGTGCCCTTCTTGGGATAGAGGCCGTAGAGCTTGGCGTGGTTGGCCGAGGTCAATGCCACGAACTGCTGCAGGGTGATGCGGCCCTTCTGGACGCCCTCGGAGAACAGGATCGGCAAGCGGATTTCCAGCCCCGGCACACCGTTGGCCATCTCCTTGAAGGTCGTCTTGTCGCCTTTGGGTATCTTGCCCTTCTCGTTGAACTGATAGGGCGCGTGGTCGGAGGAGAAGGTCTGGAAGGTGCCGTCCTTCAGCGCGGCCCACACCGCCTCCTGCGCCTCCGAATCGCGCGGCGGCGGGCTGCAGCACCACATGGCGCCTTCGACGCCCGGCTTGTCCATGTCGTCGGCGGTGAGTGCGATGTACTGCGGGCAGGTCTCGCCAAAGATTTTTAGGCCCTTCTTCTGCGCCTGGCGCAGCGTCTCAATGGCCTCGACCTCCGACATGTGCACCAGGAGCAGCGGTGCATCGACCAGCCGGGCCAGCGAGATTGCCCGATTGGTCGCCTCGGCTTCCGCCACCCGAGCATGGGCGATGGCGTGGAACTTGGGTGCGACATGGCCCTGATCGACCAGGTGATGGGCCAGCCACTGGATCATGTCGTGGTTCTCGGCATGCACCATGACCAGCGCGCCGTCGCGCCGCGCCAGGGCGAGGATGTCGAGGATCTGGTAGTCGCTGACCTTCATCGCATCGTAGGTCATGTAGATCTTGAACGACGTGTAGCCGTCCTTGATCAGCGCCGGCAGCTCCTGGCCCAACACCTGCTGGGTGGGATCGGTGACGATGAGATGGAAGGCGTAGTCGATCACGGCCTTGGGTGTCGCCGCCTCGTGGTAGTCCTTCACCACCTGGCGCAGCGACATGCCGCGATGCTGGGCGGCGAAGGGAATCACCGTCGTCGTGCCGCCGAACGCCGCCGAGACGGTGCCGGTATAGAAATCGTCGGCGCACATGATGCCAAAGCCTGAGCGCTGCTCGATATGGCAGTGGCTGTCGACGCCCCCCGGCAGCACGAATTTGCCCGCTGCATCGATCTCACGCGTGGCCGTGCCCTTCACGTCGGCGCCCAAAGCGGCAACTTTGCCGTCCTTGACGGCGATGTCGCCTTCGCTCTGGCGCTCGGCGGTGACGATCTTGGCGTTGCGGACGATCAGGTCGTAGTCAGGCATTCTCTACTCTCGAACATCGTTGCATCCTATCCGTGATCGGCGCCCTTCGGGAGGAAAACCTTGGACGACAATTCAGCCCACACAACCTGGGCCACTCAGCGGCTCGACGCCTTGATACGAAAAGAGGTGGAGCCGCCGCTGGTCATCCAGACTCTTCGCCTAGGGACTCTCGACGAATGGGAACCAGGCTGGGCAAAGAAGACATGGCATCCACAGCCCGACCTCCTGAACGTCGATGGATCGTTGTTCGGCGGCTACATCGCGGCACTCGCCGACCAGATCATGGCCTTCGCCGCCATGACCGTCCTTCCCGGCGACATGTCGATGAGAACGCTCAACCTGTCCCTGACATTTCTCCGCGTCGGCAAGGCCGAGCCCGTCACCGTCCTGGGAAAGGTGAGGTCTCAAACCAAGCAGATCATCGCCACGCGCGCCGAGCTCAGCCGACCCGATGGCACCTTGATTGCAGAAGCGACGGCTCAGCAGATCCTCCAGCCATATCGGCTGCCGCAATGACCCCTCGTAAAGCGGCTATTCGGCTGCCAGTCTCCCCGCGCGGCCAACGGCAGCGAGGCGCCGCTCAAGTCGCGCGATCAGATTGTCGAGCTCGGCGCGATCGGTCGGCGTGAGCGAGCTGCCCGGGGCACGCTGGCGCGGGCTCTTGATGGCGCCACGGCGGAACAGCACTTCCTTGCGCAGCGCCAGCCCGATGCCGAGTTGCTGCTCGTGGCGGACCAGCGGCAGGTAGATGTCGAACAGGTCCTCCGCCTCTTCCATCTTGCCCTTGGCGGCAAGGTCGCAGACCTGCACCAGCATCTCCGGCCAGGCGAAGCCGGTCATGGCGCCGTCGGCGCCGCGGCGCAGCTCCTGCGGCAGGTAGAGGCCGCCATTGCCGACCAGGATCGAGACGCGCCGGCGACCCGGCTTCTTCTCGCCTTCGCGCACGCGCGTGAGCTTGGCGAGGCCCGGCCAATCCTCATGCTTCAGCATGACGAGCTGCCTAAAATCGTCGACCAGGCGCTCGAACACCGGCGGCGCGAGATAGACTCCCGTGCTCTGCGGGTAGTCCTGGTAGACCACGGGAATGTCCGGCCCGAGTTCTTTGAAGACCTGGGCGAAGTAATTGTAGACGCCCTCGTCGCCCTTCAAGCCTTGCGGCGGCGCCACCATCACGCCCGATGCGCCCGCGATCATGGCCTCGTGCGACAGTCGGCGGACATTCTCGAGGCCGGCGTGGCTCACGCCGACGATGATCTGTCGGCCTTGCGCGCGACGCACGACGCGCTCAACGACCGACAGTGACTCCTCGCCGGTGAGCTTGGGCGCCTCGCCCATGATGCCCAAAAGGGTGAATCCCGTTACACCGCAGCCCAAATAAAAATCGGTCAGCGAATCGACGCTGTTGAGATCGAGCGCGCCCTCGTCGGTGAACGGCGTGGCGGCGATGATGAAAACGCCTTTCGCCTGTTCGGTCAGTTTTCCTGCGGACATGTCTCACGCTCCTCGGCGCATTTCTTGCAGCGATCATGCCATCGGCGCGGTGCTTGTCGAGCGCTGCCGCGTCGGTCAGTGTTCTAGCCTGCGCAAGCGGCGGACTCAAAACGAAGACACCGACCAACGGAACAAATCCCCATGACCAAGACCACGAAGATCGCCGGCCTCGACCATGTCGTGGCGTGGGACGAATCCGAACGCCGCCACGTCTATCTCGACGGCGGTGACCTCGTGTTCAAGGGCAACGAGGTGATCCATGTCGGCCCAGGCTATGCCGGCGCGGCCGACACCACGATCGACGGCAAGGGTTTTATGGCGATCCCGGGCTTCGTCAACGTCCACAGCCATCCGTTCTCCGAGCCGGCCAACAAGGGCCTGACCGAGGAGTACGGCAGCGACAAGCTGGGCCAGAGCTCGCTCTACGAATACCTGCCGGTGTTCGGCCTCGATCCCGAGGATGCCGGCCCCTCGACCAAGGTGGCGATGTCGGAACTCCTCAAGAGCGGCGTCACCACCATCTCCGACCTGTCGATGAGCCGCGAGGGCTGGATCGACGATCTCGCCGCGACCGGCATCCGCGCCGTCGTCTGCCCGATGATGCGCCAGGGCTACTGGTACACCAAGAACGGCCATACGGTTGAGTACGCCTGGGACGAGAAGGCCGGCGAGAAGGCCTTCGACGCGGCGATGAAGACCATCGACGCCGCGATGAAGCATCCCAGCGGTCGCATCTCGGCCATGGTCGGCCCCTCGCAGATCGACACCTGCAAGGAGGGCTACTTCAAGGAGGCACACCAGGAAGCCAAACGACGCAACATCCCGATGCAGACGCATGCCTGCCAGGCGGTCGTCGAGTTCTATGAGATGGTGCATCGCCATGGCAAGACGCCCATCGAATGGCTCGATTCGATTGGCGTGCTCGGTCCCGACCTGGTGCTCGGCCACGGCATCTTCCTCAGCGATCATCCGCAGATCCACTATCCGCACGCCAATGACTTCGAGATGCTGCGGGACTCCGGCGCGGCGGTGGCGCACTGCCCGACGGTGTTCGCCCGGCGCGGCATGGTGCTCAACTCGATCGGCCGCTACATGAATGCCGGCATCACCGTCGGCATCGGCACCGACACCTTCCCGCACAACATGGTCGACGAGATCAGGCTCGCCTGCTACGTCGCGCGCGTCTTCACCGGCAACTACAAGATGGGCACGACACGGCACGCCTTCGAGGCGGCGACCGTGGGCGGCGCCAAGATCCTGCGCCGGCCCGACCTCGGCCGCCTGGCGCCGGGAGCCAAGGCCGACTTCTCGCTGGTCGACATGAGCCATCCCTACATGCAGCCGGCGCACGAGCCGGTCAGAAGCCTGATCTACTCGGCGAGCGAGCGCGCCATCCGTCACGTCTACGTCGACGGCGTTCAGGTCGTGAAGGACGGCAAGGTGCTGACGGTCGACGTCGAGGCGGCGACCGCAGGCCTGATCGAGGGACAACGCAAGCGGCTCAAGACCGTGCCGAAGCGCGACTGGGCCGGCCGCACCGCCGACCAGCTGGCACCGCCGGTCTATGGCACCAAGGAGCGCCTGCCGCAGTCGCGGCCGGTGACGTAACTCACGGAGCGGGCAGCCCGTAGCTATCGCCGGGCCAGGCGGCCTTGAAGGGCGCCAGCGCCTCGCAGCGCTGCGACAGCGCGTCGAGTGCCGGATAGCGGCCAGGCGGCAGCAAGTCCGGATCGGCCATGCACACGTAGCTCACCATGCAGGCGGTGGTGATCCAAACTTGGCAAATGGGTGCGTCGGCCGGCCAGGACTGCGCCGCCAGCGCGGCGATGCCGCCCTCGGCCTGGGTGCGGCAGCGCGCGATCCACTCCGGCCAGCGATAGGCGGCGGGCCGCATCAGCCGCTCGTAAGCCGCCGCCCCTGCCTTGTCGATCGTGCCAGTCGCGAGCGCGATGCGTTGCAGGGCCTGCTGCCGTACAAGTCCAGCCGCCGGCAGGAGCGCTCGTCGCGGTCCGACCTCCTGATCGAGCCAGTCGAGGATCGCCGCCGAATCGATCAGCGTCGTGCCGTCCGTAAGGATCAGTGAGGGAATACGCCCCAGCGGATTGGTCGTGCGCATCGAATCGAAGTCGCCGAACACCGAACGCGTATCGTGCTCGAACGCAAAGCCCAACACACCGAGGCTGATTTCGACGCGGCGTACATAGGGCGAATCGTACTGGCCGACGAGAATCATGGACGCTTGCCCAGCCTCGTGAGTTCGACGGTGCGTTTCAGCGCCGTGTCGTGCGCACGCTGGACGCGCGAGCCGAGGCGATCGAGCTCGTGCTCGCGCCTGCGCATCAGCAGCGCGAGCTCGCTCCACACGCCGGCCGGCACCGGCAGGCGACCAGAGGCCCAATCCGCGACCACATTCTTCTGATGACGGACGGCCTCGGCCATCGGCGTTTTCCAGGCCGGTCCCCACAGCGCCTGTCCGACCTCGTCGATCAACTCGGCATCGTTGCGCGGCATTCGTCCATGCTGGACTTGGCGCCGGTGGCTGTCCACAGTCGCCGTCCGCGAGGAGTTGTTGCATGAGCGCCGACGTAAAACCCTTTCGTATCGCCGTCGGCGACGACGTGCTCGACGACCTGAAGGCGCGGCTGCGCCGGACGCGCTGGCCGGAAGCGGAGCTGGTCGACGACTGGAGCCAGGGCGTGCCGAGGAGATGGCTCGAGGACGTCTGCCGCTACTGGGCCGATGGCTACGACTGGCGCAAGCGCGAGGCGCTGCTCAATCGTTTCCCGCAATTCACCACGGCGATCGACGGGCTCGACATCCATTTCGTCCATGCGCGCTCGCCGCATCCCGGCGCGATGCCGCTCGTCATCACCCATGGCTGGCCGGGCTCGATCGTCGAGTTCCACAAGGTGATCGAGCCGCTGGTCGATCCCGTCGCCCATGGCGGCAATGCCGCCGATGCCTTCCACGTGATCTGCCCGTCCCTGCCCGGCTTCGGCTTCTCGGGCAAGCCCGCGGCGACCGGCTGGGGCATCGACCGCATCGCCGGCGCCTGGGCCAAGCTGATGGAGCGCCTGGGCTATGGGCGCTACGGCGCGCAGGGCGGCGACTGGGGCTCGGCGGTGACGACGGCAATCGGCGCACTCGATGCGGGGCACTGCGCCGGCATCCACATCACGCTCGCCATGTCGACCCGGCCCAACGTGGTCGGCGAGCCGACGCCCGAGGAAGCGCGCGCGCTCAAGGGCATCAAGTATTACGCCGACTGGGACTCAGGCTACTCCAAGCAGCAGGCGACCCGGCCGCAGACCGTGGGCTACGGCCTGACCGATTCGCCCGCCGGCCAGGCGGCGTGGATCCTGGAGAAGTTCTGGGCGTGGACCGACTGCGACGGCCATCCCGAGAACGTCCTTGGCCGCGACGAGCTTTTGGACAACGTCATGCTCTATTGGGTGACGGCGACCGCTGCCTCTTCGGCCCGCATCTACTGGGAGAGCTTCGGCCCCGAGCGCCGCACCGTCCACAAGGTCGGCGTGCCGACCGGCGTCGCGGCGTTCCCGCGCGAGATCGTGACGCCGGTGCGGCGCTGGATGGAGACGAACTTCAGCAACATCCAGCACTGGAGCGAGATGCCCAAGGGCGGCCATTTCGCCGCCTTCGAGCAGCCGGCGCTGTTCGTCGACGACGTCCGCGCTTTCTTCAGGAAGCTTCGTTGACTTCCTCCCCTTCGCGGATTCCGCGAAGGGGAGGTGTCGCCGTCATACGGCGACGGAGGGGTCATGAGCGACAGCGATTCTGTTGCCCATGACCCCTCCGTCCGCTTCGCGGACACCTCCCCAACTTCGTTGGGGAGGAACGCTAGGCGGTGGGCAATCCCGAGGTCGTCGAATACTCGAAGTGCAGCGGCGTCTCGGGATGGACCAGCGCATAGGCCGAGCGCGCGGCGATGGCCGCTTCGGCGAAGCCGGTCAGGATCAGCTTCAGCTTGCCGGGATAGGTGACGACGTCGCCGATGGCGAAGATGCCGGGCTTGCTGGTCGCCGTCGTCGAGGCGTCGATGGCGATCTGATTGTGCTCCAGCGCGAGCTGCCAGTCGGCGATCGGCCCCAGCGACATCGACAGGCCGAAGAACGGCAGCAGCGCATCGGCCTCGATCCGCTTGGTCGCGCCGTCGAGGGTGGCCGCGGTCACCGCCTTGAGCTGGCCTGCCGCCCCTTCGAGCGCATGAAGCTGATAGGGCACCACGAGATCGAGCTTGCCTGACTTGGCGAGCGCCTTGAGCTGCCCCTCGCTCTCGGGCGCGGCGCGGAACTTGTCGCGGCGATGGATCACCGCGACGCGGTCTGCGATCTCGGCCAGCGACAGCGCCCAGTCGACGGCGGTGTCACCGCCACCCGCGATCACCACACGCTTGCCGCGGAAAGCCTCGCGGTGCGTGACATAGTAGAAGACGCTCTTGCCCTCGTAGGCCTCGATGCCCGCTAACGGCGGCCGGTTGGGGCCGAAGGCGCCGACGCCCGCTGCGACGATCACGGCGCGCGCCTGCACCACCGTGCCCTTCGAGGTCGTGACTTTCCAGAACCCGCCGCTCAGCGTCTCCAGGCCCTGCACCTGCTCGCCGAGGTGATAGACCGGCCGGAACGGTGCCGCCTGCGCCTTCAGCCGCACCACCAGCTCGGCCGCCTCGATGCGGGGGAACCCCGGGATGTCGTAGATCGGCTTCTCGGGATAAAGGGCCGTGCACTGGCCGCCGGCGTCGTCGAGCACGTCGATGACGTGGCAACGCAGCCGCACCATGCCGCATTCGAACACGGCGAACAGGCCAACGGGGCCCGCGCCTACGATGACGACGTCGGTCTGGTGCGTATGTCCGGTAGCCATGGACCTAAAGTGGCGAAGGAAAACCACAAAATAAAGGGCCTTCCCGCGCATGGCGGGGATGGAATTGGCGCTATCCTCGGAGGATGGTCGCCAGCGACAGCTTCGCCGAGTTCCTGCGCGAGCAGCTCGCGCCGCTCGGCCGCGTCACCCTGCGCCGCATGTTCGGCAAGACCGGCGTGTTCTGCGACGGCGTGATGCTCGGGATGGTGACCGACAACATGCTCTATCTCCGGGTCGACGACGATAACAGGGAGGCCTTCGATGAAGCCCGGTCTTCTCCGCCCCTCAACTACGCCAAGGGCGGCAGCATGATCGATCTCTCCTTCTGGCGAGCGCCGGAGCGGCTGTTCGACGAACCCGACGAGCTCGTCGCCTGGGCGCGGCTCGCGCTGGCGGCGGCGCGCCGGGTCGCGTCCAAGCGCAGACAGGCGGCGCCAAAGCGAGCCCGGCACGCCAGATGATCCCTCGTCGGGGACCATCCGGCAGCCAAGTCTTGGAAAATTGGTAGCTGGGGGCGGACTTGAACCGCCGACCCCGGCATTATGAGTGCCGTGCTCTAACCAGCTGAGCTACCCAGCCATGGGTGGGGGCTTTTATGCGGCCGGGCGCCAGGGTGTCAAGAAACGTGGCGCGCGCCCGGGCACCGTTGCATTGCCTCATTCTGGCTGGATGCCGGCCTGCGACACTATGCGGTCGCTCTTCGCGACCTCGTCGTGCACGAACTGGCGGAATTGCTCGGCGGTCATGCCGGCCGGGACCGCTCCCTGATCGCGCAACGTGGCCAGTACCTCGCTGACGCCAAGGGCGGCGACCATGCCATCACGCAGCCGGTCGACGACGTCCTTCGGAGTGCCCTTCGGCACGGCGACGCCGACCCAAGTGTTGAACTCGTAGCCGGCGAAGCCCAGCTCCGCCATCGTCGGCACATCGGGCAGCGCCTCCGACCTTGCCGCAGACGTCACCGCGAGGGCGCGGAGCTTGCCCGCCCTGACCAGCGGCACCGCCGGTGGCACGCTGCTCACGGCCATGTCGACATGGCCGCCCACCGCATCCTGAACCAGGGGGCCCGAGCCCTTGTAGGGAATGTGCAGGAACCTGGCCTTGGCCATGCTCGACAGGAGCTCGGCCGCCAGATGTTGCGGGCTGCCGCTGCCGATCGAGCCGTAGCTGACCGAATCGGGTTTTACGCGCGCAGCCGCGATCAGTTCCTTCAGCGACTGGTTCGTGGTCGCGGGCGCAATGAACACCAGCGGAAAGGTCGCGACCAGGGTCACCGGCTCGAAATCGGTGCGCGGATCGTAAGTCATGTTCTTGAACAAGCTGGCGTTGATGGCCATCTCGCTCGCCGCCCCGAACAGCACCGTGTATCCGTCCGGCGCACTTTTAGCGACGCTCGCCGCCCCGATCATGCCGGTGGCCCCCGGCTTGTTCTCGATGACAACGGACTGGCCGAGGAACTCCGCGAGCTTCTGCGCCATCGCGCGTCCGGTGATGTCGGTTCCCCCGCCCGGCGGGTAGGGAATGACCAGCTTGACCGGCTTCGCAGGATACGCGACCTGCTGCGCCGACGCCGTGGCGGGCGCGCCCGCGAAGGCCAGAAAGAGGGCTGTGCGAAAAAGCGACTCGCGTCGCGACAAAGAACTACTGCTTACCATCCCGACGTTATGCGGACGGCGGGTGACGCTTCGATTACAGCGCCCTACTTCTCCTTCATCGTGCGCTCGTCCCACAGGCGTACGATGTAACCGTCGGGATCGACGAGCTCTGGGCCGTATCCCCAGAAATTCTTCTGCGGGCCGTGGGCAAAAACGACGCCGCGCGCCGTCCATTCGGCGAAGGTCTTGTCGACATCGCCGACCTGGAACCACAGGGCAATGCCGTTCGGCGCCACGCCCGGCCTCTCCTCCAGGAAGATCGCATAGCCCTCGCCGTCCTGCAGCGCCACGGCATGGCGGGCAGGGATCTCGAACTCGACCTTCAGCCCGAGCGTTGCAATGTACGCGCGAGATGGTCGAACTTCATCACGACGCGAAGCGCCGGATGAAGCCACCGCCCAGCACGCGGCTGCCGTTGTCGGCGTCGTAGACCACGCAGGCCTGGCCCGGCGACACGCCGACTTCCGGTTCGGCGAAGCGGACCATCGCACCGTCGGCCGCGAGTCGGATTTCTGCCGGCCGCAGTGCCTGCGAGGACCGCACGCGCACCTTCACCGGCAGCGCGCTGTCGATCCTCGGACCGAGCCAGTTCACGTCGTAGAGCGCGATCTCGCTGCGGCCCAGAGCCGAGCGTGGGCCGACGACAACGCGGCGCGTCTCGGGCTCCAGCCGCACGACATAGAGCGGCTCGTTGTCGGTGCCTTCGCGACCGCCCAGCGCCAGGCCGCGGCGCTGGCCCACCGTGAAGCGCACGATGCCGTCGTGGCGGCCGACGACGCGGCCGGCCATGTCGACGATCTCACCCGGCTCGTTGGCCTCGGGCCGGAGCTTCTGCACCACCGAGGCGTAGTCGCCGTTGGGCACGAAGCAGATGTCCTGGCTGTCGGGCTTGTCGGCGACGGCGAGCTCGTAGCGCTCGGCGAGCGCGCGCGTCTCGCTCTTGGGCATATGGCCGAGCGGAAAGCGCAGGAAGTCGAGCTGCTCGGGCGTCGTGCCGAACAGGAAGTAACTCTGGTCGCGCGCCGGGTCGGCACCACGGTGCAGCTCGGGCCCCGCCTCGCCCATCAGGCGCTGCACATAGTGGCCGGTCGCCAGCGCCTCGGCGCCGAGCTCGCGCGCCGTCTTGAGCAGGTCGCGGAACTTCACCGTGCGGTTGCAGGCGATGCAGGGCACCGGCGTCTCGCCGCGCACGTAGGAATCGGCGAACGAATCCATGACCTCGGCGCGGAAGCGGCTTTCGTAGTCGAGCACGTAGTGCGGGATGGCCAGTCGCTCGGCAACCCGGCGGGCGTCCTGGATGTCGGTGCCGGCGCAGCAGGCGCCGGTCTTGCCGACGGCGACGCCATGGTCATAGAGCTGCAGGGTGATGCCCACGACGTCGTAGCCCTGCTCCTTGAGCAGCGCCGCCGTGACCGACGAATCGACGCCGCCCGACATCGCGACCACCACGCGGGTGTCGCCGGGCGCCCTGTCGATACCGAGGGAGTTTCTGGCCATGGCGGGGCCTATATACCCCCTCCGGCCTGTCGGCCACCTCCCCCATATGATGGGGGAGGCCAAGAGAGTCGGTCACCTCCCCCATCATATGGGGGAGGCCGGGTGGGGGTCAGTCGCGGCGGTAGCCGGTGTCGCGCACGGCCTTGGCGACGCCGTTGCGGTTGTAGACGATCGCCACCCGGTCGCCCATCTGGACGTCGCCGTCGTCGGGCTGGGCGATGGTGACGCGCTGGCCGTCGTCCTTCTGGACCGTCACCTCGATGCCCCGGCGGGTCGTGTTCTGGTCGATCGCC
>JAKFVH010000111.1 GCA_021732285.1 Reyranella sp.
TGACCGATTTCGACCGCATCAACGCCAAGGAGATCCGCTTCGGCGTCGGCGCGACCAACGTCAAGACCGGCAACTTCGTCTACTTCGACAATCTCACCCACAAGATCGGGCCGCAGCATGTCATGGCCAGCGGCTCGCTGCCGCCCGGCTTCCCGGCTACCGAGGTCGACGGCGATTACTACTGGGACGGCGGCATCGTCTCCAACACGCCCTTGCAGTGGGTGCTCGACAGCCGGCCACGCCAGGACACGCTCGCCTTCCAGGTCGATCTGTGGAGCGCGCGCGGCGAGCTGCCGCGCGACATGATCGAGGTTGATGTCCGCCAGAAGGACATCCGCTACTCCAGTCGCACGCGCAAAGGCACCGACGAGTTCCGCCGCATGCAGTCGATGCGCCGCGCCGCCGCCAAGCTCTTGGACGGCATGCATCCCGAGCTGCGCCAGACGCCGGAGGCCGAGCTGCTCGCCCAGGAGGCGGACAGCAAGGTCTACAACATCGTCCATCTGATCTATCACGCCCAGCGCTACGAGGGTTCGTCGAAGGACTACGAGTTCTCGCGCCGCACCATGGAAGAGCACTGGCAGAGCGGCTACAGCGACATGGAGCGCACGCTGCGTCATCCGGAAGTCCTGCAGCGGCCGCAAAGTGCCGATGGCGTGTTCACGTTCGATCTCAAGAGGCAAGGTCGAGAGTAGCCCCCTTCGTAGGGTGATTAGGAGCAGAGAGATGAAGCTGGCCGACGTCCGCAAGAACGCCTTCGCGATGCCGCTCAACAATCCCGCCTATCCGCGCGGGCCGTACCGCTTCTACAATCGTGAATTCGTCGTCATCAGCTATCGCACCGATCCTGAGATCCTGCGCGCCGTCGTGCCCGAGCCGCTCGAAGTGGTGGGCGACACGGTGAACTACGAATTCATCCGCATGCCCGATTCGACCGGCTTCGGCGACTACACCGAGACCGGCCAGGTGATCCCGGTGCGCTTCAAGGATGCCAAGGGCGAGGTGCAAGAGGGCGGCTACGTGCACGCCATGTATCTCGACGACAATTCGCCGATCGCCGGCGGCCGCGAGATCTGGGGTTTCCCCAAGAAGCTCGCCACGCCCAAGATCAGCCACGAAAGCGAGACCCTGGTCTGCACCCTGCACTACGGCAGCGTGCTCTGCGTCAGCGCCACCATGGGCTACAAGCATCGCGAGATCGATCACGCACCGCTGCTCAAGAGCCTCGCCAAGCCCGCCTTCATGATCAAGATCATCCCGCACGTCGACTGCACGCCGCGCGTCTGCGAGCTGGTGCGCTACTATACGGAGGACGTGACCCTGAAGGGCGCGTGGGCCGGGCCGGCGGCGCTGCAGCTCTTCGATCACGCCATGTGCGATGTCAATCGTCTGCCGGTGCGCCAGATCGTGTCGGCCAGCCACTTCGTCACTGACCTGACACTGGGTCTTGGTGAGGTCGTGTTCGACTACCTCGCCAAATAGTCCTTCCTCCCCAGCGAAGCTGGGGAGGTGCCCGCGCAGCGGGCGGAGGGGTCATGAGCTTCAAGACCGTTGCTCATGACCCCTCCGGCCCTACGGGCCACCTCCCCACGCAAAGCGTGGGGAGGAAAAATCGCAACGAGAAAGGGATCGTTTTCATGTCCAACTTCAAAGGAAGAGTTGCCATCGTCACCGGTGCGGCGAGCGGCATCGGCAAGCAGGTGGCGCTCCGCCTCGCCGCCGAAGGCGCCATCCCCGTGATCGCTGATCTCAACCTCGATGCCGCGAGCGCCACAGCCAAGGAAATCCAGGCCAAGGGTAGCGATGCCTTCGCCGTCGCCATGAACGTCGTCGACGAGGCCCAGGTCGAGAAGGGCGTGGCCGACACCGTTGCCAAGTACGGCAAGGTCGACATCCTGGTGAGCAACGCCGGCATCCAGATCGTGAAGCCGATCGTCGACTTCCCCTTCGCCGACTGGAAGAAGCTTCTGGCCATCCATCTCGACGGCGCCTTCCTCACCACCAAGGCCTGCCTGAAGCACATGTACGCCGCCAAGTACGGCCGCGTCGTCTACATGGGCTCGGTCCATTCCAAGGAAGCGTCCAAGCTCAAGGCGCCTTACGTCACCGCCAAGCACGGCCTGATCGGGCTCGCCAAGGTGCTGGCCAAGGAGGGCGCGGAGTACAACGTGTCGGCCAACGTCGTCTGCCCGGGCTTCGTGCGCACGCCCCTGGTCGACAAGCAGATCCCCGAGCAGGCCAAGGAGCTCAACATCAGCGAAGCCGACGTCATCAAGCATGTCATGCTGAAGGACACCGTCGACAGCCAGTTCACCACCACTGACGAAGTGGCTGATGCGGTTCTCTATTTTGCCGGAGCGTCCAGTACCGCACTGACCGGCCAGTCGATGGTGGTGAGCCACGGCTGGTTCATGCAGTAGAGCGCGGCTTCCAGTCAGTTGGAACCGCTCGCGGTTCCAACTGACTGGAAACGCGCTATCCCGGGCTGAATTCAGCCGGACGGATTGTGCATAAGCCGCGCATCTGGGCAGTTCGGGGTGTGTTGCAAGGTTGCAACGCCCCGGACCGATAAGACGCGGCCAAGCAACTCATGCCGAAGGGGCCTCGTTGGTTGGGGGTACTCGCATCCAAACGAGGGAACCCTCTGCATGTTCAAGAAGTCATTGCTGGCCGCCGCCGCAGCCATTGTGTTGCCGGTCGCCGCGAACGCCCAGACCGGCACGGCCTATCCGGGCTTCTACGTCGGCGCTGAAGGTGGCCTGAACTGGCTGCTCAACAACAACAGCTACCAGATGGACACAGGCTGGGCCGCCGGCGGCAAGCTCGGCTACGACTTCGTCGGTCCCCGCGTCGAGTTGGAGGGCCTGTACCGTTCCAATACCGGCACCAGTAACGTCCTCTTCCCGGGTGGCGTGGCCAACGTGCGTGGCCGCATCGACCAGGTCTCGGTGATGGCCAACCTGCTCTATGACTTCATGCCGACATCGGCGTTCACGCCGTTCATCGGCGCCGGCGCGGGTATCGCCTTCGTCGATTCGACGATCCAGGGCTGCAACATGTGCAGCACCCAGTTCGCCTATCAGGGCATCATCGGCGTCGCCTGGAACATCACCGAGGCGTTCCGCCTCAGTGTCGATGGCCGCTACTTCGGCACTACCAACCCGGGCGCCTACCAGAACAACAACATCATGACCATGCTGAGCTTGAGCTACAAGTTCGGCCAGCCCGAAGTGGCGCCTCCGCCGCCCCCGCCGCCGCAGGTGACGCCGCCCTCGTTCATGGTGTTCTTCGACTGGGATCGCGCCAACCTGTCCGACCAGGCGCTGAACACGATCCGCCAGGCCGCCGCCGCCTTCAAGTCGAAGGGCAGCGCCCGCATCACCGCCACCGGCCACACCGACACGTCGGGCCCGGAGAGCTACAACATGGCGCTGTCGCTCAGGCGCGCCAACGCGGTCAAGGACGCTCTGGTGCGCGAAGGCGTGCCGGCCGCCGCCATCACCGTGATCGGCCGCGGCGAGTCGCAACCCTTGGTGCCGACCGGCGATGGCGTGCGCGAACCGCAGAACCGTCGCGTCGAGATCGTCGTTCAGTAAGCGAAAAGCCAACCTCCATTGGCGGAACGGCCGGGCAAATCCCGGCCGTTTCCATTTGCGCCGCCGCCAAGCGCACGGGCACAGTCGCGCCATGCCCGATCACGACGCTCACGACATCATCGTGCTGTTCAGCGCGCGCAGCCGCGACGCCTATGCCACCGAGGCCACGGCGCGCGGCGAGACCTACAGCTTCACCGACGCCTGGGGCCTGCCGCGCACCTGGGTCAAAGGCGAATATGCCTATCTCGCGCCCAACGCCGCGGGGCTGCTGTTGGCGCGCTGCAATCTCAAACACCACTTGGTCGAGGAAGCTGCGCTCGACGCAGCGCGTCTCGCGCGTTGTCGTGCGCTCCTGATCCCCAACGCCGGTCATCTGGCGCCCGAGACCATCGCCCGCATCGAAGCGTGGCTGACGGGCGATCGCCACCTGATCGTGACCGGCAAGACCAACTTGCCGCCACATCTGCTCGGGCTCCAATCGTGCGAGCCTGCACAGGTGCAGGGTTACACCGGCTGGCGTTGGCGACCCGGCGCGCCGTTTGCCGGCGACGCCTGGGAGACGCTCTACGTCAGCGGCTACAAGGGCCATCCTGTGCATCGCATCGTGCCGGCCGAGGAGAGCCGCGTGCTCGCCGACCTGGTCGAACTGTCAGGCGATCTCAGCGACGCCACGGCCGCCACGGTGGGCGAGCTTGGCCCGGCCATCGTGCTCACCGACAGGACCGTCTACGTCGCCAACCAGGTGTTCGAGCTGATCGGCGGCATGATGCAGGCTCATCTCAACGTCGAGGCAGTGCGCCATTGGGCCAACGCCACGCACTGGGGCGACACCCTGCTGTTCTTCCTGCGCGGGCTGATGCGCGAGGTCGGGCTGTCGTCGCTGTGGCGTACCCGGCTGCGCTCGTTCGGCACCTATGACGGCGTGCTGTCGTTCCGCCACGACGTCCATGGCATGCGCGACTACACCTTCCTCGACTACCAGATCGAGAACCTGATCCCGGCGAGCTACGACATCGAGGACCCGACCTTCTCGACCAACATCGACGAGGCGATGGCGCGCGACTGGGTCGAGCGCACCACCCAGCACAGCTTCATCGAACCGGCGCTGCACAACGACAGCTCGATCGGCGATCCGCCGACGGCGATCTTCGGCAAGGGCCTGTTCGAGCACGTCTCCAAGGCGGGCAAGAGCCTCGGCATCACCATCTGCACCTGCGGCCGCCACGCCGGCGGCCACATGCATCCCGAGACGATCGATGCGATGGATTACCTCTACGCCCAGGACAAGATGATCCTCGGCCTCTGCACCTTCTGCTACTACCATATGATCGAATACGGCGTGCGCGATCCCAGCGTCATGGTGGGCGGCACGATCGGCGAGAAGCCGCTGACCTACGTCACCGACGTGCGACGCACCATCGCCACCTCGGGCATCTGGTTCCCCTTCCGGCCGGTCGTCACCACCGACAAAGAATGGCGCAAGCTGCGTGGCTGGGATCGCACGCACGAATACGATGCCGCCTACGAGCTGGTCGAGACCATCTTCGCCGGCCACAGCGCGCGCCGGCCGGGTGTCGAGGACCGGCTGGAGAACGGCGTCTATTCCTTCCAGTACCATCCCGAGCTGGCGCGCGATCCCTCGGTCAACAACGGCAAGGGCACGCTCGACTACGTGCGCTACTGCATCAACCTCGCCGAGCGCTCCAACTACTGGATCGCCACGCAAGCCGAGCTCTACCAGCGCATGGCCGACTATGAGGGGCTGGGATTCGACGTACGCGACGGCGGCCGCGAAGTCACGATCTCCAACCCGACCGACCGGCGCATTTCGGCGATGATGATCGAGCAGCGCCTGCCCTTCGGCAGCGTCTCGCTGGGCGATCAGGAGTTGATACACGTCGCCGACGGCGCCTTCGTCACGGTCCCGCCCCTCGACCCGGGCGCCTCGCTGACGCTCCGCTTCAAGCCCGAGACGGTCGAAGCCGTGCTGGTGCGACAGCCCTCCAACAAGGGCCTGGTGGTGCTCGATGCACGGCACGACCCACGAAGAGGCGAAGCGCGCATCACCGTAAGCGTCTGCCGCAGCCAGCCGCTCAGCATCGAGGGCGTCGATCCCGAGGGCGTCTATCGCGTGCAGATCGACAACCAGCCGCCACAGGATGTCGCCGTGCGCACCGTGCGCACCATCCAGGCGCTGCTGAGTGAAAAGACCGACGCCGCCCATGGCCGCAGCCGGCGCGCCGTCACACCCGGCACGACGCGCTTTCTCGACCTTTTGGTCGAAGGCGAAGAGAACCGGTTCGTCGAGCGCACGCTTCGCATCCGCCAACTGCCAGCCGACAAGGCTCGGCCGATCCGCGAGGCCCTCATCGCCGCCATTCCTGCCAAGCGCGGCCGGGTCACCTGATGCGGCAGCCTTGACACCCAACATCGTCACGCGCAGCGTCGATGACTCGCCCGGGAGGAAACATGGCAACGACCCTTGGTTCCGTCGCAGCGCTCGCCGCGACGCTTGCACTGGCGGCCGCCGCGCTGCCGGCGACGGCCGCGACCTTCGTCTATGTCGGCTGTACCGACAGCAACGAGATCCACGTCCTGCAGCTCAACCCGCAGAACGGCGACCTCACGCCGGTCGAGAAAGCGACGATTCCCGGCATCACCAAGACGGCGGGCTCGACGCCGATGGCCATCAGCCCGGACAAGAAATTCCTGTTCGCCGCCACGCGCGGCGAGCCGATGGTGGCGGCGAGCTTCCGCATCGACCCCGCGACCGGCAAGCTCAGCCACATCGCCAACGGCCCGCTCGATGGCAGCATGGCCTATATCGCCACCGACCGCAGCGGCCGCTTCCTGCTCGCCGCCTCCTATCCCAACAACAAGGTCACGGTAAACCCGATCGCGCCCGACGGCACGGTGCAGGCGCCCAAGCAGGTCGTCCCGACCGAGCCCAACGCCCACGCCATCCAGCCCGACGCCTCCAATCGCTTCGTGCTGGCGACCAGCCTCGGCGGCAATCTCCTAAAACTGTTCCGCTTCGATGCCGCGACCGGAGCGCTCTCGCCCAACGATCCGCCGGCGGCGCCAGTGAAAGCGGGTGCCGGTCCACGGCACTTCGCCTTCCATCCGACCAATGGACGGGTCTACCTGCTGAACGAACTCGACGCGTCGGTCTATGTCTTCGCCTACGACCCCAAGGCCGGCACGCTGAAGGAGCTGCAGGTGGTGGGCGCGCTGCCCGAGAAGAAGCCGGAGAAGATCTGGGCGGCCGACCTTCACCTGACGCCCGACGGCAAGTTCCTCTATGCCACCGAGCGCGGCACCAGTACGATCGCGGGCTTCAAGGTCGATCCTGGCGAGGGCACGCTGACGCCGATCGGGCATACCGCGACCGAGCAGCAGCCGCGCGGCTTCGCCATCGATCCCACTGGCCGCTATCTCCTGGCGGTGGGCCAACTCTCCAATTCGATGACCAGCTATGCCATCGATCCGGCGAGCGGCAAGCTCACCAAGCTCAAGCAATATCCGATGGGCAAAAATCCCAACTGGGTGGAGATCGTCAATCTGCCCTGAGACGGCTAGACTTCGGCCAGGAGGTCCCTATGGCCCGCACGCTCGATATCGAACCGATCGACGCCACGTTCGGCGCCGTCGTCCGAGGCATCAAGGTGGCGGAAGCCGACGAGGCGACGTTCCGTGCCCTGTACGACGCCTGGCTGAAATACGCGCTGCTGATCTTCCCCGACCAGCACCTCGCGCGCGACCACCAGATCGCCTTCGCCAAGCGCTTCGGACCGCTCGAGTTCGAGATGGCGGCGATCAGCAACGTCCGGTCGGACGGCACCCTCCGTCCGGAGAAGGACAACGACGATGTGATCAAGGTCCTGAAGGGCAACATGGGCTGGCATCACGACAGCACCTACATGCCGGTGCAGGCCAAGGGCGCGGTGTTCAGCGCCGAGGAGGTCCCGACCGTCGGCGGCCGCACCGGCTTCGCCGACATGCGCGCCGCCTACGACGCGCTCGACGATGGCACCAAGAAGAGGATCGAAGGGCTGACGGCCTATCATTCGCTGCACTACAGCCAGTCCAAGCTCGGGCACGTCGCGAAGAAATCCGACGGCGAATACAGCGGCTACGGCTTCCATGACGGGCCGGTGCCGCTGCGGCCCCTGGTGAAGACGCATCCCGAGACCGGCCGCAAGTCGCTGCTGGTCGGCCGCCATGCCCACAACATCCCGGGCCTGGAGCAGGCCGACTCCGACCGTCTCATCCAGGAGCTGGTGGACTTCGCCTGCCAGCCGCCGCGCATCTATCACCACGACTGGACTGCCGGCGACGCCGTCGTGTGGGACAATCGCTGCCTGATGCACCAGGCGACGCCCTGGGACATGACCCAGCGCCGCATCATGTGGCACAGCCGCATCGCCGGCGATCCCAAGAGCGAGTCGGCGCTCGTCATCCCGAGCGAAGCCGCCCAAGGGGCGGCGTAGCCGAGGGACCTCTTCTTGTCGGCGCACCGACAGAACAGGTCCCTCCACTACGCCTCGCTGCGCTCGGCTCCGGTCGGGATGACGGTACTAGTGCGGCGGCATCGGGATGAAGACCGGCGGCGGGCCGGACATCTTCGACCGCGCCTTGATGTCGGCATCGTTGGCGCCGTGCGGCTTCAGGTAGACGTAGAACGGCGTGCGGCGCTCGACGATGTCGTTGCCGGGCTGGGCGCTGCGGCTGATCAGCATGTCGGACTGGATGCGGACATGCATGTAGCCCGGGATCAGCTCGGCCCAGCCCGTCACCTCGGGCGTGAACAGCACGTCGTAGGAATAGGCGTCCAAAAGCCTGATCACGCCGCTGGCCGCCTCGCCCACGGGACGTGACGGCACCTGCTGCCAGGTCATGCCGGTCTGCACGTAGACGCCGACCGCGTTCAGCATGATGTAGAGCGGCCGCGCCGTATCGATGTTCTGCAGCGCCATGGTCATGCGGTAGGACTTGCCGTCGGGCTCGAGCGCGATGCGCTTCAGCTCGACATAGAGCGAGTTGCGCGCGTCGTGCTCGAGCAGCAGCCGCGCCTGGCGCTGCTGCTGCAGGGCGCGCTGCTGCCAGATGCCAATGCCGCCGTCGATCGCGAAGGCCGCACACAGGATCGCCACCGTGCCCATCACCACCGGCGACTGCCAGAGTTTCAGCCCGCGCCCCAGTTTCACGGCGAACCCGGCCGGCGGCTCGACCGGCCGCCGCGGCGCGGCTTCGCGCAACTTCTCGAGCAAAGCGCTCTCGCCCTTCTCGCTTGCCTCTTCGGCGATGCCGAGCCGGCGGCGCAGCACGCGCGCCTCGGACTGGCCCGCCGCCACCTGCCGCCACAGGTCGCGGATCAGCGCGTCCTTCTCGGGCGATGTGAGCTTGGCGAGATCGGGCCGCTTGGCGTTCATGGCGCGATCGTACCGCCGGCGATATGGACGATCTGCTCGGCCTGCTCGGCCAGCGCCAGGTTATGCGTGACCAGCACCAAGGTCGTGCCGAGCTCGCGGTTGACGGCCAAAAGCTCGTCCATGATCTCGATCTCGGTCTGCTCGTCCAAGTCAGAGGTCGGCTCGTCGGCCAGCAGCAGCACGGGATCGTTGATCAGCGCCCGGGCGATGGCGGCGCGGCGCTGCTCGCCGGCCGAGCATTCCCCGGGATAGGCGTCGAGATGATCGCCCAGCCCCATGCGGCCGAGCAGCATCGCCGCCTTGCCGTAGATGTCGGCGTCTCCCCGCTTGCCGAGCAGGGCCGGCAAGGCGACGTTGTCGACCAGGCGCAAGGTCGGCAGCAGGCTCGCGAACTGGAAGACGAAGCCCAGGCGGCGATTGCGGAAGGCCGCCAGCTTGTCGTCCGACAGGCCCCAGATGTCGGTGCCGTCGATCACGACGCTGCCGTCCGACGGCCGGCTCAATCCACCGACCATGGCCATCAGCGAGGACTTGCCCGAGCCCGAGCGGCCGATGATGGCGGCGTAGCGGCCGGCCTCGACGTCGAGGTCGATGCCGCCCACGGCCAAGACCTCGCCGCGCTCGGTGACATAGCTTTTGCGCAAGGCGCGGCACGACAGCATGGTCAGGCCCCGCTGCGCACGAGGTCGTAGGCGTCGCGCCGGCTCGCCCGCCACGCCGGATAGAGCACTCCTAAAACGCCGATGACCGAGGCGAGCACGATCGCACCCACGGCAAAGGCGACCGTGCGCGGCAGGTCGATCCACAGGAACGGCACGCCGACATTTTCCAGGTAGTAGACCAGCGAGCGCTCGAACAGGCGCATCACCAGCACGCCCAGCACGACGCCTAAAATGCCGCCGATGCCGGTCGCCAGCACGGCTTCGGTGACCATGACGCCCAGCACCTGGCCGCGCCGCGCGCCGATTGCCTTCAGGAGACCGAGTTCGCTCCGCCGCTCAGTGACGATGGCGGAGAACAGCACGCTCACCATCAAGGCCATGCTGGCGAACATCAGCACCATCAGGGCGAGGATGCCGTCGAGCAACGCCGCCAGCCCCTGGCGGATGCCCGACAAGGTCGTGTCGCCGGCCACGACCTTGACGCCCTTGACGTTGGACAGGATGGCGAAGCGCGCCTGCAGGGGCGTGGCGCCGGGCGCCAGCTCGGCCAGGAAGCCCGTGACCTTGCCCGGCGCCAGCACGGCGGGTTTCGTGCCGTGGCCGCCGATCGCTTCCCTGAGCGCCTCGAGCGTGGCGAAGGACATGAACACGCCGCGCTCGTGGGTGCCGACGCCAGTGCGGCCGAGCCGTCCATAGACGACATGCGGCTTGCCGAAGATCAGGAGCTGGCTCCCCAGCACGCCATCGCGTGCCGCGCCCAGGATGACGTCGCCCGCTTGCAATGGCCGATTGAGCTTCTCGACCAACCAGGGCTGCACGGTGAAATCCTGCGCCGGCTCGAAGCCTACAAGGTCGGCCGATTCGTGATGGCTGCCGATGCCCGAATGCTCGACCCTCACGATCTTCTGGGCGGCGATGCGGCCCAGACTCGTGATCCGCGCCTTGGCCAGCACATCGGCATCGAGCACCAGCTCGCTGGGCTCGACGACGAGCAGCGAGGCGGCGATGTTGGTGAGGGCGCCCTCGGGCACCACCATCATGTCGGCGCCCAAGCGGGTGAAGCCCACCGCCATGCTGCGGTCGATGCTCTGCATCAGCACGGCGCCGGTGAAGACGACGCCGCTGCCCAGGGCGACCGCCGCGATCAGCAGGAGGCTGCGCGCCTTGCGGCGCCCGAGGTTCTGGAGGGCGAGGCTGAGGAGCAGCCAGCGCATCAAAGCGTGCAGGACCGCGTGTTCTTCATGTGCTCCAGCTTGGTCGGGATGATGACGCAGTCGTGATGCCCGCCGTTGCTCGGCAGGATGCCGATCAGCGTGTCGGTCGAAGTGTCGATCACCGAGATGCCGCTCTGCTGGCGTTGGAAGCCCGAGAACGGCGTGATCAGGTACTTGCCGTCGTAGGTCAGCGCCGGCGTCTGCAGGTCGGGCCCGATGCCCTGGATCTCCTTGATGATCGTCCAGGTCTTGGTGTCGACCACCATGATGCCGCTGAAGGCCGGCGAGGGATGCAGGATCGTCAGGTAGAGCTTGGAGCTGTCGATCGAGAACACCATGTGGAACGGGTTGGGATACTTGCCGCGCCACAGCGGATCCTCGACATGGGCGACCTTGCGCCACTTGGTCGGATCGGGATCGGACGAGTTGAAGATCGAGCAGTTGTTTTCCCGGAGATTGTTCATCATCACCAGGAACTTGCCGTCGGGCGAGAAGCCGATCTCGTGGCCCGGCGAATGGATCTTGTCGAACACCACCTTCCAGGTGTCCTTGTCGACCTTCTGCACCGGATACTGGCCCTGCGAGTCCTTGTTGAACTGCAGGAACGCCGCCGGCTCGAAGTTCTTCTCGGGATCGAGGATGGCGATGCCGCCGCACAGCCGCACGACGGTGGCCGCCCAGCGGCCCTCGGGATGCCAGATCGTGCCGTCGGCGCCGGTCAGCGACAATGGGTCGTCGCCGGGCAGCGAGCCCTCTTCGACGAACAGCTCGCCCATCGGCACCATTTCCCAGTCGATCTTGTTGCCCTTGGTGCCCTTGTAGTCGTAGAGCCCGGTCTTGGGATCGGGATAGATACGCTTGATGGTGAGCGTGCCGCCCTTGATCCAGGCCTCGCGCAGGTTGGCGACATTGGGCGTCCAGTCGAAGCGCAGGCAGGCCTTCACCTTGGAGGTCGTGCGGTCGAAGCAGGCGGCGATGTCCTTCTGGCCGTCGGTCACGAAATAGGACTGCGCGTCCTTCGGGTTCACCGTGACATGCACGCCGAGTCCGAGCCCCGTGCTCTCCGAGACGTTCTCGATCAGCTCCATCTGCGTGCCGTTGTAGCGCACGCGGTAGATGTTGGTGCCTTCGGGCACGGTCTCCGCCGTGACGGCGGTGTTCATGCCGTAGATCAGCGAATTCTGGCCGCCCTGAGTCGAGTTGACGAACTCGAAGCCGTGCAGCGGATCGGCGCTGGGGAAGGCGCAGAGATGGTGGCTGATCGGATTGTAGTCGCCGTAGTTCCAGTACCAGATCGAGCCCAGCACGCGATTCGAGTTGAGGTCGATGGCATAAGTGCCGCCGCCCATCTTGGTCGGCAGCAGGGCGACCCAGTTGCCGAGACTCTGGCCACGGATGTCGGCCCGATTGTCGACGACCTCGCGCACGATGTTGTGGCGCTGCGCCTCGGTGTAGTTGGCGCCGGCGTGGCGGATGCCATGGTCGGAGACCGAGCCGCCGCCGAGCGCGTTGTAGCCCAGCACGCCGGCTTCGGCGGCGACCGCCGTGCCGACCGCAACATTGAACATGGTGCGCCGGCTGACGCCGCGGCTCTTGGTCGGCGCGGCGACCGCCTTCTTGCGCGCGTCGACTTCCTTCTTCTCGGCCAGGTAGCCCTGGAATTCCTCGTGGTCCTTGGCATCGACCTCGGCGCGGCGTCGGGCATAGTCGGCGGCCGACGCCCGCGCGGGAAGTTTGCCTCCTTCTGAAACGATCTTGGCTCCGGGTCCTCCCCGTTGAGGCGTCTTGGTGGTCGTCGGCTTGCCGCGCTTCGCCATTTGCTGGCCCCCTACTCTTTGGTGACGTTGGCGCGATACTAGACAGACCTTCGCAAAAAAATAAACGTTTTGATGCTTGCGCGATCACAGAGCACGATTGTCTAGATGTAGAGCTAGGGCTAGAGCTGGTGGTAGCGTTGGTCTTGGCGCAAACTCCGGCCGGCCCATCGGGAGCGCGTGAATGGACTACATGGTCGTGATCAGTGCCGTCGTGCTCGGCCTCTCCGTGCTCGCGACCCTGGCGAAGTTCCTCGACTGGTTCATGCACTCCGATCCGCGCACCATGATCCGCACGACGCGCTGGATGCTGTTGCTGCTGCTGCTCGCCTGCATTCCCCTGCTGGTCATCATGATTTCCAATCAGCAGTGGGCGGCGGCGATGCTGATCGGCGCCGGCATGCTGGTCATCCCCACCCTGCTGAAGTGGCGGACCCTGTTCGCGCCCCTGCGCGCGGCCTTCGACTACTTCCGGCCAAAGCCGCGGCCCTTCGACATGGAGATCTGGCAGGATCCGCCGGACGACCCCGAGACGGTGCGCCGGGCGGCCGCCATCCTCGAAGCCTATGTCAGCAAGGCCTCGCTGATGGCGCTGCGCGACGAGCGCCTCAGCGACGAGGAAGAGCCCGAGGCCGAGCGCATGTCGCGTGGCGAAGCGCTCGAGGTGCTGGGCCTGGAGCCTGGCGCCGAGGAGGGTGAGATTCGGGCCGCGCACAAGCGCCTGCTGCGGCTGGTCCATCCCGACCGCGGCGGCTCGGCCTATCTCACCAGGCGAGTCTACGAGGCCCGCGACACGCTGCTCGAGCCGCGGCGCAGGACCAGGACGAGGACCAGGACGGGTGACGATGAGTGACACCAAAGCCGACATTGTCGAGGAGCTTCGCACCCAGTCCCAGGCCGATGAGGATGTCCATCGGCGGGCTGCGAACGAGATCGAGCGCCTGCGCGCCGCGTTGGGCGTCTGGCAGCCGATGAGCACCGCGCCCAAGGACGACGTGCCGGTGCTGCTCTACTGCCCCGGCCTCAAGGGCCATGTCGCGCAGGAGATCGTGGTCGGGGTCTGGCGCTTCGACGCCAACCGCCGCAGCTTCGGCTACTGGGTGAGCGACGTCGGCCAGCTCGACCAGGGCTTCGCCGAGACCGGGCCGTGGATCGAGTACAGCGAGCTGCACCCCGAGATGTGGGCGCCGCTGCCTGCCCGTCCGGTAGCAAAGGCCTGAGCGCGCGACACACTCGATACGATTCACTCCCTCCGCGACATCGGCACGAGACAGACCCCGCGTAAATCCTCGGCAGACAAGAAACCCGCCTGCCGAAGGACCTGCCATGACCCCCAACCAGATCAAGCTCGTTCAAACGAGCTTCGCCCAGGTCGCCCCGATCGCGGCGACCGCCGCCGATCTGTTCTACGGCCGGCTGTTCGAGATCGCCCCGCAGGTCCGCGCGATGTTCCCCGACGACCTGCGCGAGCAGAAGAAGAAGCTGATGGCGATGCTGGGCACCGCTGTTGCCGGCCTCAGCCACCTCGAGACCCTGGTGCCCGCCGTGCAGGCGCTCGGCCGCCGCCACGCCGGCTACGGCGTCAAGGCCCAGCACTATGCCTCGGTCGGCTCGGCCCTGCTGTGGACCCTGGAAAAGGGCCTGGGCGAGGCCTTCACGCCCGAGGTCAAGGATGCCTGGGCAACCGCTTATATCGTCCTCTCCACGACGATGATGAACGCGGCCAACGAAAAGCCTATGGCGGCGTGACCCCACCCCGCGCCGCCTCTTCGAACGCTTTTCGCGCCGTAGCCGCCGCCTCGACTGCCTCATCCACCCTGGTCGAGGCGGCGGTATCGATCACGTACAGCACCGCGCCACCCACCAGGATCAGCGCGCCCCAGACGTAGTAGGTCCATGCCGCCATCTCGAGGCGCAAGAGGACCACGATGAACGGGATCGGGAAGAACACGCCCACGAACCTGATCCAGGTCGCGCGCTGGTAGGCCTGCGCCTTGGCTTCGGCGTGCGTCTCGAGCGCGACCGCCCGCTGGTGCAGGCCTGACAGATCCTGGGCCAGATCCTGGGCTGGAATGTTTGCGGCCATGTGGCGACTCGACGTCTTCGGATCAGCCTGCCACCATTGCCTCTGCAGCACAAACCTTGGGGGCAATCACGTGAAACTGAGCGACAACGACGTCATGGTCGCGGCCACCCTGGCGGCGGCCGTCGGCGAGACCATGACCAGCAAGACCGCCGTCGACCTGGTGACGGTGCTGGAGGAGATCATCGACGAACTGACCAAGCGCGGGGGCACCGGCGCGATGTGCGCGGCGGCGTTCAAGAAGCACTTCCCCGACCAGGTGCACGAGAATCATCAGCACTTCCCCGACCGGTAACCGCACGCCCTCTAGCGCGCCGACGTCAGCGCGCCGTAAAGCGTGAGGCTGCCGGCCTGCCCGCGGATCTGCAAAGACCAGTCCGTGAAATGCGTCGCCTCGGTGCAGCCGCGGCCGCGCCCGTGGAAGATCAGCGTCACCCTGGGCCCGCTCTCGACCAGGCGTCGCAGCGCACCGGCGGCCTGGGCATCGGCGGTGAGTTGCCACTCCTTGTAGAGGACGGGGCCCAAACCCTCGTCCTTTTCGTCGCCGAAGGGATCGACTTCGAAGATTGAAATCGTGTCCGGGATCGCAAGCGTCAGTATGGTCCTGCGATCCGCCTGATCGTGGAAGGCGAACACCATCTCCTTGCCGGTCTGGGTGACGACGAGCTGCAACCTCGTGCCGAGATCCGGGAAATTGTCGGCCGCGCCTTCGGCAAGAAACGCTTCCTCGGCGAAGGCCATCCGCTCGATCTGGACCCTGCGGACGTCATCGAGCGGCTCGACGGCGACGTAGCGCGCCCCTCTGTTCGAGCAGCACGCGCAGGCAAGGGCCGCGTCGGTCGAGGACCACAGCGCGACGAATGCCGATGCCAGCGCGGCCAAGTGACGGATCATGCGTCAAAGGTACATAGCCCGACGTCAATAAGCACCCAGACAAGTGGCGCCGCCTTTGCCGGGCTCTGTCGGCTGCGCTGGTACCTTTCGGCAAAATTACGCTAGACTGTGAACTAAGCGCATGATGCAGGATCCAGCGGCCGACACTACCCGTCCCGGGAGGGGGATCCGAGATCACGCCGGATTTCTGTGGCGTTTCGTCCGTTTTGCCCGGCCCTTCTGGTCGGCGGAGCACAAATGGATGAACCGCGGCCGTCTGGCGCTGATCATGGCCATGACGGTTGCGCAGGTTGCGGTTCAGGTCGGCCTGAATTCCTGGTCGGCGCGGCTCTACAACGCGATTGAAGGCCGCCACCTCGAGGCGTTCGTAGGCCTGATCACGGAATTCGTGCTCCTGCTGCTGGCCAGCATCCTGGTGTTCTCGATAACGCTTTATACCAAGCGACGCCTGGAATTCGCCTGGCGTGTCTGGATCACCAAGAACACGTTGTCGGTCTGGATGGCGCAAGGACGACACTATCAGCTCGGCCTGGTCGCGGACGGGCACGGCGACAATCCGGACGGGCGAATCGCCGAAGACATCCGCGTGACGACCGAGTCGGCCGTCGAGCTGGGCCAGGCCGCGTTCTACTGCACCCTGCTCTTCGGGACATTCGTCGCCGTGCTGTGGAACCTCTCCGGTGTCATCCACGTGGACATCGGCGGAACGGTCATTCCCATCCCTGGCTTCATGGTCTTCGTCGCCCTCATCTATTCGGCGATCGGCACCAGCCTGGCGCTGTGGGCGGGGTTCCCGCTGGTCGGCGCCTCCAATCTGCGGCAGACGGTGGAAGCCAATTTCCGGTTTGGCCTGGCGCGTGCCCGGGAATATTCGGAAAGCATCGCCTTGATCGGCGGCGATAGCGATGAGCGAAGGCATCTTCAGGAGCTGCTGCGCGGCGTCCGACGGGGCTGGGAGCGCCAGACCTATGGTCTGGTGCGCATCATCGTGTTCACCACGGCGTACGGCGTGCTGGCAAACCCGTTTCCGCTTCTTGTCGCGGCGCCGCGCTATATCATGGGGTTCATCTCGCTCGGCACGCTGATGCAGATGGCCCAGGCGTTCAGCCAAGTCACCGCCGCGCTGGCGTTTCCTGTCGACAATCTCTCCGGCCTCGCCCTGTGGCGGGCCTCCGTCGAGCGCGTGATGGCGCTGCAGGGTGCACTGGGTGGGCTCCAGGAGAAACTCGGCACGAACCGCATCGAGGTCGCGCATGAGGGCAATTCGCTGCAGCTCGCCGGCGTGCGCGTGACGGAGCACGATGCGACGCCGGTGATGAAGGAGATAACGGCCGAGATCAGCCCCGGCGAACATGTGCTGATGCAAGGCAGAACGCCGATCTGCCACAAGCTCATTCTCGCCATTGCAGGGCTTTGGCCATGGGGCGCCGGAAAAGTGACGCTGCCCGCGGGCGCGACCATGTTCATTGCCACCGACCGGCCCTATCTGCCCGTGGGTCCGTTGGGCGAAGCGGTTTGCTACCCGATGACCCTCAACGCGTGCGTGCCGGAGGACATCAATTCGGCGTTGCGTCGCGTCGGCCTCGGCGATTGGGCCGGGCACCTTGGCGTTGTGGAGAATTGGGATTCGGTGTTCTCCGCGGTGCAACAGCAAAGGCTCAGTTTTGCCCGCATGCTGCTTCATCGGCCCGACTGGATTTTGCTCTCGGAGGCAACGAATGCGCTCGATGCCGCGGCCCAGCGTGACATGGCCGAGTTGCTGATCAAGGAATTGCCGTCGGCCACGATTGTGGCCGTCGGTCGAGTCGGATTGTCCGACGGATTTTTCCAGCGCGTGCTGCAGGTGGAGGCGGAGACCGCGTCCGGATGATTGTCACGCCTAAGGGAGCGGCGTAGCCTTCGGCAAAATATTGGGGGAGTGGCCCGTGGGATCTGCTGGAACCGATCGTGACGCTGTGCCGGTCCGCCCCGTGCCTTCCGCCCTGGCGCTGCCGGCATCGTTCAAGTGGGGCGTCTCCACCGCGGCCTATCAGATCGAGGGGGCCGTCGCCGAGGACGGGCGCGGGCCCAGCATCTGGGACCTGTTCGGCCGACAGGCGGGCCGTATCGCCAATGGCGATACCGGCGATGTCGCATGCGACCACTACCATCGCTACAAGGAAGACGTGGCGCTGATGCGCCGCCTCGGCTTGCAGGTCTACCGGTTTTCCGTGGCCTGGCCGCGCGTGTTGCCGCAAGGGCGCGGCCAGGCCAACAGCCTCGGCCTCGACTTCTATGATCGTCTGATCGACGAACTGCTGCGCAGCGGCATGGAGCCGTGGTTGTGCCTGTATCATTGGGATCTGCCGCAGGCGTTGGACGATCTTGGCGGCTGGCAGAACCGCGATATCGCGCTTTGGTTCGCCGACTACGCCGCCCTGATGGCGCGCCGCTATGGCGACCGGGTTCGGCATTTTGCCACGTTCAACGAACCCAACGTGTGCACGCTGTTCGGCTACGGCATGGGCTGGAACGCACCGGGCATCGCCAACCGGCGGAGCTTCCTGCAGGCCGCTCACCATGTGAACCTGGCGCATGGCGAGGCGGTCCGCACGCTCCGGGCAGCGGCGCCGGGGGCGCTTCTTGGCGCCATCTACAATCGGCAGGCTGTTCTGCCGATCAGCGCCGCGCCGCAGGATGCGGTGGCGGCGGGTATCCTGGACGCCTGCTGGAACCGGCTCTATGCCGACCCGCAGTGCCTCGCCGAATATCCAACCGAGCTGGCCGAAGGCTTGCAGGAATTCGTGGCTGCGGGAGACATGGCGCGCATCGCCCAGCCGATCGACTGGTTGGGCCTCAACCACTATTGCCCGATCTATGCCCGCGCCGATCCGGGCCAGCTCGGTTTTGCCTGGGCCGATGCGCCGCATGATGTCCCCCTGACCGGCGTCGGCTGGCGCATCGACCCGGACGCGTTCCGCAACGAAGTGATCGCCACGCACCGGCGCTACAAGCTTCCGGTCTACATCACGGAGAACGGCTACGGCGCCCACGAGACGCTGGATGCAGCGGGCGGCGTGAACGACGGCGGGCGCATTGCCTATCTTGCCGACTATACCAAGGCGCTGGAGCAAGCCGTTGCTGCCGGCGCCGATGTGCGTGGCTATTTTCTCTGGTCGCTCCTGGACAATCTCGAGTGGGGCGCCGGCTACGCCAGCCGCTTTGGCATCGTCTTCGTCGACTACGCGACCCAGAGGCGTGTTCCCAAGGCGTCCTTCGACTGGTTTGCCGAGTTGATCCGGGCGCAGCACAAATGATCGAGGGCTGGGTCACGCGTGATGCCAATTCGTTGCTGCAACCCATGCAGCCGGTGGCATTTTCCAGATCGTCGCCGCAAGAGGCGCTGCCCACGATCGAAATCGACGACGGCCGGACTTTTCAGCCGATCGAAGGCTTCGGCTTCGCGCTGACGGGCGGCAGCGCGTACTTGCTGGCAGGGCTTCCGGCGGCAGACCGCTCGGAGCTATTGGAGGAGCTGTTCGGTCAGACCGAGGCTTCGGTCGGGCTGAGCTGTCTGCGCCTCAGCATCGGCGCCTCCGATCTCGGCTGGACGGATTTCACCTATTGGGATCTCGCTCCCGGAACGGCGGACCCTGACCTCGCGCGCTTCAACATCACCGTCTGCGACCCGGAAGTCGTTCCCGTGATGCAGCAGATCTTGCACATCAATCCGGCCGTGAAGGTCATCGCTTCGCCGTGGACGGCGCCGCCGTGGATGAAGAGCAACGACAGCTTCATCGCAGGATCGCTGAAGCCGGAATGCTATGCGGCGTATGCACGATACTTCGTGAAATACGTGGAAGTGATGCGCGGGCTCGGCATTCATGTCAGCGCGGTGACGCCACAGAATGAGCCGCACAATCCGAAGAACGAGCCGAGCATGGTGATGACCGCCACCGAACAGGCGGCGTTCATCAAGGGACACCTTGGACCGGCATTGCGCAAGGGCGCGCCCGAAACAGAAATACTCTGCTGGGACCACAATTGCGACGAACCGGAATATCCGCTCGCGGTGCTGGGGGACGCCGGCGCGCGCGCCTATATCGGCGGCGTTGCCTGGCATCTGTACAACGGATCGCCGGAGGCGATGTCGAAAGTGTGGGCGCACTATCCGGACAAAAAGGTGTACTTCACCGAACAATGGGTTTCCTCGCATGACGATTTCATGGGCGCGCTGCGCTGGCACATGAGGAACGTCGTCATCGGTGCCTTGAGGAACTGGAGCCGTACCGCGCTGGAGTGGAATCTCGCCAACGATCCCGAGTTCGCCTTGCACACGCCGAGCGGCGCCCAGGGCGCCATGGGCGGCGTCACCATCGGACCGACGATCAAGCGAAACCCCGGATACTATCTGATGGCGCACGCGGCGCGGTTCATCCGGCCGGGGTCGGTGCGGGTTCATTCAAGCGAGGCGGATCAGCTTCCCAACGTGGCTTGCCTGACGCCCGATTCGCGGATGGTCATGGTGATCATGAATGACGCCGACGGTGCAAGGCGCTTTCGCGTCCAGCACCGAGGTGCTTACGCAACGCTGGAGCTGGGGAAGGGTGACGTCGCGACGCTGCGATGGAACGTGGCGACGGCGGCGGCCTAGTCGCGGCCCTCACGGCGCGTGGTCGGGCGTCACCTGATCTGGATAGACGGCTGTATAGACTCCGCGGTTGAGCTTCTTTGCGGTGCCGGCCTCCAGGCTCTCCTTGAGCAGGCCCGAGATGCGCAGGCACTCGCCTTCGCTGAAATCCTGCATCAGTCCCATGATTCGCATGACGCGACAGATGTCGACCCAATGCACAGGCACTTCCTTCAGTGCGGCAGCCGTTTTAGGTCTAGGCATCGTCCTTCCTTCCCTTGGCACATGAGGCGCCGCCCCATGTTACCCGGACTATGCATGTCTTTCAGTGCGGAAGAGTGGTGCCCCGAGACGGACTCTAGCATCCCATGTATACCAACGCGGTATGCAATATTGGGACCCGAAAGCTTGCTGCTGAATTTCAGGGCTTTCCGACGAAGGTGTCCCACCCCGGCCGGCGCGCTGCCGCGCAGAACTGTGCTCGCGGCAAAGTTGATCGGTTGGCCGTCGCGCTAGAGCCGACGAGCTACGGCTGACCGAGACCGGCCGCGCGCAATACCTGTTCGTTCGGGCCGCTGTCAGTGCAACAATCGGCGATCTTGCCATTGATCACCACTGCCGGTACTCGCCTCACCCCGTACTGCTTCGCCTTGGCAGCGGCGGCTGCTTGATTCATGTTCAGCACTTCGACCTCGCACGACGAACAGGCCACGCGCCTTATCATCGCGACCGTCTCGTCACAAAGAGAGCAACCTGCGGTAAAGACCTCAATCTTCCTCTTGGTCGCCATTATCTGACCTCCGTCGTTTGCCCACACTCACAGTCGCTGCGAGGCGCGTCGGCGAATCGCCTCACTGGCAAAAGCGGAGCGGCCAGAAAGAGCGCTGCCGCGCCATACGTGACTATTTCGCTGTCTAGCGCGAACTTGCCGACCAGCAACAGCACGCCGGCCACAGAGCCAACGGCCACTGGGAGAAGCGAATGCCGCACGCGCGCTTTCCACGTCAGTGCAGCAATGGCCACGCCAATGAACGTTGCGGTAACCGGCAGAAGATAGGGCGTGTAGTCAACGAATCCGACGCCCACCGCACCAAGCGCGGCGCTGTAGACTGGCCAGCACAATGGACACGTGAGTTTCGGGAGCAACCCGAGCAGGGCTGCGGACACAGACCCGACAAACCCGGCTGATCGAACGCTTGATGCGCGATCCATCACGGAACCTTATCGTTGGCATCGAGTGACGACAAGATTGGGCAATCATTGAGAGGCAATGAACCGCCGTCACACGAAGCTGCAATCTTGACGAGCGCTGACTTCATCTTGGTAAGGGTACTGATCTTGCGGTCGATGTCCGCGATCTTCTCCGTCGCCCGGGCCTTCACCATGCCGCACGTGCTGTCCGAAGCGCTGCGCAATGCCAGAAGGCTCCCGATCTCCTCCAGTGTAAAGCCAAGCGATTGAGCCAATCTGATGAAGCGAACACGGCGAGCCTCTTCGGCCGAGTACATCCTGTATCCGGAGGCACTACGAGCCGGCGCGGGCAACAAGCCGCGCTGCTCGTAGAACCGAATGGTCTCGCGCTTGACACCACTAGCACTGGCGAGCTTCGCAATCGTGAGACTGCCCACTTGATTCATGACCCAAAGTTACACCCGGTAGCTTAGTACAGGGTCAAGCGCCAAATCGATGCAGTGTTGGCGCGTTCCATTGCCCACTTTGTATAGGCCTTCGAGGCAGGTGTGTCCCACCGCGTCGCCCCCAACGCAGAATTGCCCTGCAATTCTGAACCTTTGAGGGGGTGCGAAAAGAGTTTGGTGCCCCGAGACGGACTACCGCAAGCGAGCAAGATCAATCACTTGCTATCGGGTGCGACAGACAAGCCGCGCACCCTTTTGCAGGGCTTTGCAGCGTCCTCTGTCGCACTTTTGAGAGTCGGCCTGGCACCACGTCTCCGCCGAACTACGTCGTGACATCGCATTGGCCTACTACGCCGGCATGCGTATCGGCGACATCGTCACCGTTCAATGGTCAGCGTAAGACGGCGCCGTGCTTACTTGGCGCTAGAGCAAGACCGGCCACTGGGTCCATGTCCGAGCAGCGATGTCTCTACAGGACGTGTTTCACATTCAGATGGTGAAGAACTCTGAAAAGAAAACGCCGGCAGTGGGGCCGCCGGCGTCAAGTTGGAGGGGGCGTCGGGTCGTTCAGGTGGTGGGCTTGGCCGGTGCCAGCACTTGGTGCAGGTCGCCGACCGTGGACTCGAGGTCCTTGAGCCACTTCTGTAGCGCCTCGATCGCGCCCTGGTGGTAGCCCGCCAGCACCATCTCCGACATCGCGGTCTGGCGCATCCTCAGGTTCTCGAGCGCCGAGCCGAGCTTGGTCTTCATGTCGGCCATCGCCGCGGCGGTGGCGTCGGCATTCTGCAGGATGGCGTCCCAGGCGTTGAGGATGGCCTGGCGGTCGCCCTCGTCGATGACGTTGGGCGCCATGTCGGCGACGCGCTTGCGGTGCACGGTGGCGGCGTTGCGCAGCGCCTGGAGCTGGCCCGCGACGTCGCCAGTCGGCTTCAGCCGGTCGGCGATGTCGCCCAGCACCTTGGCCGCGCTCTCGACCTCGGCGCGGGCGTCGGCCGGCGTCTTCTGCGCCGCCGAGCGCAGCTTCTGCACCAGCTCGTCGGCGATCTTGAGGTCCTGTGCCAGCTTCTCGAATATCTTGCCGAGCTCGCCTTTCAGCGGGACCTCGGGCGCCGCCTTGCTCATTGGCGCCGGCATCGGCACAACCCTGGACGGCGGCGACGCGATCTGCTGCGCCGACACCGTCATCGGCGCGAGGCAGCCCACCGCCACCATGGCGAGGGCGAGACGCACGCTGGGGGTAGAGAGGGAGAGAGACTGCATGACTGGTTTCCTTTCTCTGACTGCTGTTGAGACTCTGACTGCTACGTGGGGGACCTATCCTTCCCCCTGCCTACCGAACGCGCGTCGCGACCGAATTCTGCCCTGTCGACTCTTCGTCTAAATCCGGCTCCGTCGATTCGCGACGGCGTTCACGCGCGGCAAGTCGCCAGGTCAGCTCGGCGCGGCGGTCGCGCTCGAGGTCGGTCGCGGTCTCGAGCCTGAGCGCCACCCACATCGCGTAGTGCGTCGGCGGCGTGAAGGCGAACTTCGAGATTGGCCCGGCGCTCTCGAACGCCACCACGGTGAGCTCGAGCACCAGCATCATGCCGGCCAGGAAGGCCGAGCCCTCGGCGAGCAGGCGCAGAACGCGCAGGCGGTCGCCGATATCGGTCGGCAGCGGCTTGTAGCCGGGCGCGGCTCGCACCTTGCGCTCGATCCAGCCCTCGCGGTCGTTCAGCAGCCGCGTACGCTCGGCGGCAAGCTCGGCGCGGCCGGTGGCGAGCTCGCTGAGCCGAGTCTCGATCGCGGGCAACCGCTGGGCGCGCATCGCCTCCTGGCGAGCGCGTTCGTCGGCGGCGAGGCGGCGCAACTCGGCCAGCTCGGCATCGGCGGCCGCGATCTCAGCGCTACGCGCCTTGACCTCATTGCGCAGGCGCTCGGCCTCATCGCGGTGGAACTCGAACTTCTTGCCCGGTCCCTCGAGCCCGCTGGCGCCTTTGTAGGCCTGCACGCCCGACTTCTCGGCGTTGCGGTTGCTTTCGTGCTCGGCGGCCTTGCGCTCGAGCCCGGCGCGGGCTTCGCGTAAGCCGTCGAGGCGGGCCCCGACGCGATCGATCTCGGCGGTACGGGCACTGTCGGCAGGCAGCGGCGCCAACAAGGCGGTCCGCTCGGCCTCGAGCGCCTGGGCGGCGCGCTCGCTCTGGGCCAGGCCGTCGCCCGTTTCGCGCAGGCGGCGCTCGTACTGCAGGGTGGCGGCGGCGGCGAGCGGCGCGTTGTCGACCAGGTTCTCCTGCGCCAGCCGGCGCTGGATGCCGCCGCCGAACACGAGGGTCATCAGCACCAGGGCGATCAGCGAGGAGAAGGCGAGCGAATAGGCGAGCCGTCCCCCGACGCCCAACGTGCGGCCGGCGCGGCGCAGCCGACCGGGCGGCCGGATCAGGCCGTGCGACCAGCCATAGGCGAGGCCCTGGGCGTACCAATCGGCGGTGACGAACTTGCGGTCGACGATGAAGCGCACGCCTGTCGCCAAAGCCGTCACCAGCGTGCGGCCCTCGACCGTCAGATCGGCGCCGAACAGCTCGCCCAGCGCCACCCAGACGCCGAAGCCGGTGAGGCCGGCGCCGACCAGCAGGCCGGCGCCCGCCATCGCCAGGCTCGGCCACTCGTTAGGCGGGCAGCGCCGCGCCAGCGCAAGGTCGATTCCGGCGACCGCCATCATGAGACGCGTGAAGAGGCCGGGCGCGGGCGCCGGCGCGACTGCGGCCGGCAGGGGGTCGAGGTCGAAATGCTCGAAGCGAGGGGAAGAGAAGCCGTCCATAGCGGACTCCATTATTTGGGGTCGATAAGAGGGGAACGCGGCGAAGTGCGGGACTCCGCCACTAGCAGTCGGTCGCGCGATCGCAGGCCGTCTTGGCGTAGACCCGGTCGCCGACGAAGCTCACGGTGAAGACGGCGCCGCGCACGCGCTCCGACCACTTCAGCTGGCCATAGGGGATGCCTAGCCACGAGCTATCGACTGCGGCGGCGGGCGGCGGCATGACGGCGAGCACGGCGGCGCGCGTCATGCCGACCGAGATCGCATCGAAGCGAGAGCGCAGGTCCTCGGCGAGCGTCGTCGTCGCGGCGATGACCACAGTGGCGATAGAGATGAAGGCCAGAGCGAGGGGACGGCTGTATTTCATGTTGGTCTCTGTTGGTGACTGAGGCGGGTGCCTCACAGAGACGAACGCGGGAAATTTTCTATTCCTGCCGCGGCGTAGGAATTGTCGGGCCAGGTCGCGCCGGATCCCGGATGCAGCGGCCCACCTTTGGCGACACACGACCGGGAGCGCGTGACGCTCTAGGCCCTGCTCAAGGTCCGTGAGAAACCGGAAAATCGGCTCGCGGCTTTGAATTCAATTAAACACTTCCTTTGCGCAAAAGCGGGCTGACCCTCGAAAATCGGGGTTTTTACAGCTCAAATATCGCTTGCAATTTCAGGTGCCACCGCCACTTTTGCGACATATGATGAATCTCAAAATCGACAAGCAGGATTCCGCCGAAGGCACCGTTAAGAAGTGGCAACTACTCGGGGTCCGAAATGTACAACGGGGAGAAGGCCCGAAAACCGGTGCCATCCAGGCTGATACCAAACGAAGGCTGCTTCGCAGCCTTCGGCGAACGGCTGGCTGAGCTCGAGTCCACGTTGTTGCACTCGGCCCAGGTGGAAATCCGTTTGGCCCGCATGCAGCAGGTGGTGGGCGCCCACTACGTCGTGGGCAAGGCCTGCACGAAGGTGCGCGATACCGACGGTCGCAAGCCTCTCGTGTTCAAGACGTTCGCCAAGCTGCGTGCCTATTGCAAGGTCGCCATCAAGCGCGTCGTCATCGATGAAGTGCACTACTTCGCCAAGAAGGAGTGCGAGGCGTTGGGCGTCCCGGAGACCATGCTTCGCGAGTTCGACGAGCAGTTGGAAGGACAGTTCGACGACTACAGCAGCCGCGGCCACCGCCTGTCGCTCGGCGCCATCGATCGGGCCGCGCAACTCGCGCCCGCGCTGCACGAACCGTTCAGCGATCCGACGGCCACGCCGCTCGATCATCTCATCCAGAAGGAAGAGAGCGAGAGCGACGAGGTCAGTGCCGAAGCCAGGCTGCTGGCCGAGATCTTTGACGAGTTTGGCCTCGACGGCCAAGAACGTTTGATCAAGTACTGCGTCTATGCCAACCGCGAGGGCATCCGCGAGATCGAAGAAGGCAAGGAAGCCGGCCTTCTCCGCATCAGCCCAGCCCGCATGGCCAAGCTCACCTGCATCCCGGTGGACACGGTCCAAAAAGACAAGCTCAAGCTGCAAAAGATCGCCAAGAGATACACATCGTTCCGGCGCGCATTGGCGCGGTTCCTGGACGACAAATAGGAACAGGTGACTCATGACCGACAACAGCTCCGACAAGGCGAAGCTCCTTCAGATACTGCTCAAGCGCGAATTCCGAATCGCTGCAGTGCTGCAGAGCGGCCTGGGCGAGGACGAGGAAAGGCCCGAGCCGACCAAGTCGCAGCCCGCGCCGATCGCCGGCAAGACTGACCGCGCAGGTCCGCAAGCGTCCACGAGGAAGCCGGCGACGAATCCGACCGTGCTGAATTCGCTGAGTGATCTCGGAAACGTGCTGCAGTTCGAGCGGCCACAGCCCAAGTCGGCGCCCAAGCCCAAGGTTGCGCCCTTAGCGGCCAACGGCAACGGCCGCCGGCGATTGCGCATGGTCGCCGGCACCCAGGTCGCGGAAAGGCCGAAGGACGTGACGCGCACCCTGTGGGTCGATGGACGCAAATGCGCGGTACGGATCGATTCCAAGCTGCGCATCCATGTCGAGAGTGTCGGCACGAGTAAGGCGAAGGCCATTGCGTTCGGCGAGCAACGCTATGCGCTGAAGGCCGGCCGCACGGCCGGGACCTTCCGCATACTCGATCTGACGAGCGATCAGCTGAATGTGTTTCTGAAGAAGAACTCGGAGAGCAATCCTGCCGTGCTGATCATGGATTGAGTTTTATGATGAGGCCGAAATGCAATGGGAAGTACCGCCGGACTGGATAAGCGCGCACCAGGCTGCGTTGACAGCCTATCGCCTCACCCAGATCAGTGTCGAGGATTTCGAGGACAAGGACCGGGCCGCGCAGCGCGAGCGCGACCACGCCTTCCTCACCGTCAAGCTGCGGGAGGCCTGGGAAGCGTGCCGAAAAGTGGCGACGGGAGGCCGCCACATGCCGGTCGACACACTCTACCTGCTGCAGCGCGAGGAAGTGCGGAACTGCCTGGGCGCCGGACTCAAGGACATCGCCGACACCGCCGCCACCGAGTACGCGCGGGTCACGACACCTCGCGAGGACCTGCCGTCGCTTGCCGAGTCGGCCAAGCTGGTGACTTATCAGATCCTCTACTCGGACGCCCGCGCGCGCGCCGTGATCGACACGGCGGACGCTTTCCTGAGGGGCGCCGATACATGGTCCCGGCTGACCGAAGGCCAGCAGACCTCGGTCCGCCTAGCGCTCCGTTGCCTGCGCACGGCGCAGAATCCGATGCTTAAGCTTGTCCATGCGGTCGAGGCGATGACCTTCGCCATCCTGCCGCCCCTGCCCGGCTGGTATGCCGTGCGCAACGCACTCTACGACAGCATCTTCGCCTGGCCGCTGCTCGTGCTCGGCGCGGGCGAAGGCGCGCTCGCGCCAGCCACCATCAGCGTGCCGGTGGCAGTCGATCTCGACTTCACCCCGGGCTGGCGGGGCGGCATCAGCTACAAGCTCGATTCGGGACGCTCGCGCGCCAAGCTGTTGCTGTCGCTGGAGGGACAGGAGGAGGCGGAACTGGCGCAAAGCGCGGCGCGCGTCACCGACTGGGAAGCCTCGCTGCAGCGCGCCGTGAAATGCGGCAAGGACTTGTGGCGCTCCAAGAACGGCGAAAAGGGCAACTACCGCGACATGCTGGCCGACGCGGGCGTGCATGTTGATTTCAGCATCGCCTCGATGATCTCACGCTTCATCAATGAAGAGCTCAACTTTGAGGAGGAAAGTGCGGAGGTCTATTTCTCGCAGGTGGTGCTTGCAAAGGCGACGGCGCGCCACGCCGGCATCACCGCGGCCGTCACCGGCACGATTGGCAAGCAGCGCGAGCATGCGCTCCCACAGGCCGAGGCCGACAAGGGCAATCTAGGTGCCAAGCCGCAGATGACGACGGTGCTCGATTGGGGGTTCGATCCGGCGGCATGGCTGAAGCAGAAGCTGCAATTCTCGTACCTGTCGGGCAAGTACGACCGCAAGGTGCTGCCGCGCGCCGACCGAAAGAAGGTCGAGACCCTCGTTGCCGAAGCCGCCGCCGAAGCGGAGGCGGAAGACGACGACGGCGACCAAAGCATGGAGTTCGTCCGCGGCATCGAGACCACGTACTGCAAGCATCTGTCGGACGTCGCCGACTGCGTCCAGATCGGCGGCTGGCGGCCCTTCACCTACGTCCGCGCCGCCGACGCCGGCCACCTGATGCACAACGACACCGAGGAGCTGCCCAAGGTCAACAGCGAAGAGGTCGCGAAGACCCTGACCCTGCTGGCCAAGAACAACTCGGCCGTACTGGACTGGCCGAGCGACCTGCGACCGCTGGCCCTGCTGGCGGCCTTGCGCTTCCTGAACTACGAGCGGCGCGATTCGCTGCCCTACATGCCGCCGATGTTCTCGTGGACGTTTGTGCGCGCAGTGCCCTACGAACAGGATGAGCGCTTCTTCAACACGCTGTGGCGTGCGGTGTCGTCGAGCCGCGAGGATTTCCGCCGCTTCCGACTCGCCACGAAACCGTTCGAGGCGGCCCAGTTGCTGGCCGAACAGCTTAACAACTTCGTGCCCAGCCATTTCGCGCGCAACACGCAGACGCCGGCACTCCTGGTGGTGCTGGACAGCGACGAACTGACCGATACGGCCGAGCCGGACGGCATCGCGGCCTTGCGTCCGCACTACGGGCCCGCGGTGTTCAAAGCACTTTCAAAGATGCATCTGGCGCCGGTGCCCGATGGGCGCCATCGACAGGTGCTCGGCCGTACGCGCATCATCCGCATACCGCGCGCCGGCGAGCTAGGTCGCAAGACGTGGCTCCATATGGACAACATCCCCGCCAAGCGGCTCGAGCTGCTGTCGCGCCTCACCACGTTCCAGCACGGCTTCAGCCCGACCATGGCCTATCGACTGTGCGAAGACCTATACGACGACGCCCAAGCCATGCGTAGGGACCTCCGGCTGCTCGACAAGGTTCACAGTGCCCTGTCGACCGGCGGCGGCACGTTTCGGGTGCGTCCGCTGAAGAACGAGCATCACCTGCCCGAGCCGGCGATCGAGCGGGCAACACTGCATCTCAAGGCCGGGTATGCCTTCGCTCCCTATCTCGGCCCTTCCAGCGGACCGCCGCAGAACCTGGCCGACGCCATGGCGGCGGAGCGCATCCGCGAGGCGGCGCACCATTTCGAAACGGCCGCGCAGCTTGCTAACAGGAAAGGACTGTACAAGGTGACGCGCGAGGCGCGCACGGCTCACGAGCGCCTGACGCGCTTCTTCGACGTCCCGACCTGGAGCGCCGTGTCCCTGCTCATGAGCAACCGCCAGAACACTCCTTCCGGCGAAGCCTACCTGCTGGCGCGCGAGCTGGTTCGGGACCACGAAGACGCCGAGAAGCGGATCTCGATGCGCGGCCTGACCACGGCCGCGCGTGCCGCCGAAAACCGCTGGATCGGCTACCGCAAGGGCGGCGCCGCCGCGGCCACGCAGACCGATAAATCGATCGCTGATGAATGCAAGCTGCGCGAGGAGATCGTCGGCTATTTTGAGCTAGCGGTGAAACGGGCCAGTGCCGCCACCGTCGGCACCGACCCGCTCAAGTTGCATGCGCTAACCCACTATTGTGGCTTCCTGCGCCGCTGGAAGGTAGGCTCTTCCGAGACCCTCGCCGAGTTCGAGCGCCAGTTGCTTGAGGTCCTGAGAAAGGGGGTGCGCCACCGCTATGTCCGCGGCGAATGGTTCGAGATGATGGGCGAAGCGGAGCCGGACCATCAGAAAGCCCTCGAATTCTACCGCATGGGCTTCGAGTGCTCACCCAACTGGCCGCAGGTGCTGTTGCTCCTGATCGGCACCCACCGGCTCATCGGCAAGCTGCCGGCGTCGATCTGGGACCATCTGTGCGGCCTGACGCCCGAGCAGATCGGGCACCTTAAGCGCAGCTGCCATGCCCGCTACGGCGAGAGGCTCGGCGGCGCCGCCAAGGAGCGCTGGAATTCCGGCGCGGATTCCGTGCACTCCTTATTGCAGACGATGGAACGCGGACAGCGGCCGAACAACCTTGCCCGCGACGGCGTCGCACCGCTGCCACCCCGGCGAAACAGCAACGGCGGCGGTGGCCTCAGCGTGGGCTTTGATCGCACCAACAAGGATGGCGAATCCCATCGCCCGCATCACGGACACGGACAGGGGCTCAAGCCCTGGTCGAAACGCGGGCGCAAGCATGGGCGCCCCATCATAGCCCCAAGCATGGACCCCAGCAGGGACGGAACCTGACTGACAATGGCGACGATTGGTCCCGGGCAAGAGGACAGGATGGCGCCGTCATGCCCGACGAGGCGTGGCTGCCCTCTTTCATTGCCACCCAGGACTCACCCGGCAAGATCGACATCGTCACGCACCCGCCCCAAGCGAGGCCGAGCGAGCTGGCACGCGATCCAGGACGGCGTGACGATCCGCAGACTAGCGCACAAGAGAGAGCCCCGCGACGGCGACTGAAAGCGGAACATTTCCTGGCAGGATTCCGGCCGGCGCGCCGTTAAGGGGTGAGGCTACCTCTCCTCCCCGAGTCACCGACCTGATGACGCAGGCAACTCCGGACAGCTTGCGCAAGAAGCGTGCGTAACGGCGAGACGCCCTTATCAGGGCGTCCCGCTTTCGCAACCGGCGGCGACGCAGCCAGTCGCGCCTGCTATTCGCTCGCTTCCTTGATCTTGGCCTCGAGCATGCCGCGGATCGACGCGTCTCCTTCGGGGCAGATGGTCTATCTAGTGACGGCCTTCAACAAGCCCTTCACGGCTGCCGGCTTCGGCAACCGGTTCCGGGATTGGTGCGATGAGGCAGGCTAAATCACTGCTCCGCGCATGGGCTTCGCAAAGCCGGGGCTACGATCGCTGCCGACAACGGCGCGACCGTGCATCAGCTTATGTCGATCTACGGGTGGGCAACTCTGCGCCAGGCCGAGCTCTACACCAGGAACGCGAACCGCGCGCGACTTGCCGGCGAGGCGATGCATTTGCTTGTTCCCCGCGACAGGAACAAACAAGGGTGAAAGTTCTGTCGCACCTTGTGGAAGCTCTGTCGCACCTACCGCTAAGTCACTGATTTATATGTAGGTGAGAAAGTCATGGTGCCCCGAGACGGAATCGAACCGCCGACCCCATCATTACGAATGACGTGCTCTACCAGCTGAGCTATCGGGGCATGGCGCGGGTTCTAGGCGAAAGGCCCAAGCCGCGCAAGCGGCCATCCGGCCGCGTCGGCGCAAGCGGCCATCCCGCCGCGCCTTTGGAGCTGGACCATGACCCGCAAGGCCCATTGTTGCTGCGGCGCCTGCAGCATCGAGGTGGAGGGCGAGCCCGTCCTCAACGCCGTCTGCCACTGCAGCAACTGCAAGCGACGCACGGGCAGCGCCTTCGGCTGGTCGGCCTATTTCACCGACGGGCAGGTGATGGCCAGGACGGGCGACTTCGGTCTCTACGAAATCACCGGCGCCAGGCCCCAGCGCCGCTGGTTCTGCGCCGCCTGCGGCACCACCCTGCTGTGGAAGGCCGCCGGCTGGCCGACCTGGACAGGCACCGCCGGCGGCTGCTTTACCGAAACGCCGCTGCCTGCGCCCGCCATCACCGTGTCGAACGACGGCCGCTGCGCCTGGCTCGGCCTGCCGGCCGACTGGCGCACGTCGATCTAGGCATCGCCCCGGCGTCACCCTCAGTCCATGACCACCCTGCTCGCCCTCCTGCCGCTGCTGCTCGTGCTCGGCCTGCTGGCCTCGGGCCGCGTCAGCGCCCTGGTGGCGGGTCTCGCCGGCCTGTCGGCGACGCTCGCGGCTTCCTTCATCATCGTCCTGCAGAGCCGCGGCAGCACCGTGATCGGTCCCCTGTTCCTGCGCGAGACGGCGGCCGGCGCGTGGCTGTCGTGGCACGTCATCGCCATCATCGCCGCCGGCATGTTCTTCCATCGCTGCCTGCAAGCGCGCGGCGATCACGCCGCGGGCGGCACGCTCGAGGCCAATCCGCGACGCCTGTGGTCGGTGTGTTTCCTCCTGGCGCCGTTCGGCGAGGCGGTGACGGGCTTCGGCATCGGCTACATCATCGCGCTGAGCGGCCTGCGCCGCATCGGCATCGGCGGCCTGCCGGCGCTGCTGCTCGGCCTCTACAGCCAGTCGCTGGTGCCGTGGGGTGCGCTCGCCATCGGCACGACGGTCGGCGCCACGCTCGCCGGACTGACGCCCAACCAGCTCGGGCTCGGCTCGGCGATCCTGCAGGCGCCGATCCATGCCTTCTATCTCGTGCTCTATTGGCGCTTCGCGCGCGACGCCGGCGTCACGGTGTCGTTGGCGCAGAAGGTCGATGATGCGGTGTGGACCCTCCTGCTGCTCGGCCTGATCGTGCTGCTGAACTTCTACAGCGACGTCGAGATCGCGGGCGCCGCATCGACCGCGCTGCTGCTCGCCATCCGCTTCTGGCGCGACGAGCGGCCCGACCATGCGCGACTGGTCGCAGCGCTCAAGGCCAACGCGCCGTACGTCGCGCTGACCGTCGCCCTCTGCGCCACCCGCCTGGTGCCGCCATTGCGCGATCTCCTGAAGCCTCTGTGGTCCCTGAAGCCCTTCGACAACCAGCCGGCCTTCGCGCCGTTCTATGCGCCGGGCTTCTGGCTGCTCGCCATCGGCCTGGTCGTCGTGTGGCAGGCGCGGGCGCCGCTCGGCCGGGTGCTGGCCGAGGCCGGCCGCGGCGCCTGGCGCGCCTGCCTGGTCACCTTGCTGTTCGTGGTGATGGCCGAGTTCTATGTCGGCTCGGGCATGGCCGATTCGATCGCCGAGGCGCTGCGCGCCGCCGCCGGCCGCGGTGCGGCTCTGAGCGTGCCGGTGTTCGCCGCGGTCGGCGGCTTCCTGACCGGCGGCGGGGCCGCCGCCAACGCCATGCTGATGCCGATGGTGACGGCGCTCGCGCGTGCCATCGCCGTCGACCCCGCCTGGATCGCGGCGGTGCAGAACAGCGTCTGCACCAACCTCACCATGCTGTCGCCGATCCGCGTCTCGATGGGTGCGGCGATCCTGGCGCTCGCGACGCCGGAGTCGGTGCTCTATCGTCGCGCCTGGCCGCTCGCGCTGCCGCCCCTCCTCACCGGCTTCGCCGCCATCGTCATCCTGCTGGCCCAATCATGATCCTGACCCGACGCCGCTTCGCCGCCGGCACCCTCGCCGCGGGCACGCTCGCCGCGACACCCCGCTCGGCCGGCGCCGTCATCATCCTCGACAGCACCTGGCGCGCCGAGGGCGGCTTTCGCGCCCATCTCGCCCTCGCCGACCAGCCGCAGTTCGCCTCGGTGATCGCGCTGTCGAGCGACGACGGCCAGGTGTGGGGGTCGGGATCGGGCACCTGGATCGGCAATGTCCGCGGCCATGCCCGCATCCTGACGGCGGCACACGTCTTCAATCGCGATGGCGCGGCCGACGATTACGTCTATCGCGCACCCGACGGCACGGTGATGCAGGGCACCGATCTCGTCTTCCATCCGCTCTACAACTGGAACAATGCCGAGCGCACCGGCTATGACTTGGCCATCGTTCAACTTGACGGGCCGATCGACGATGCCGGCCCGCGACCCGCGCTCTATGGCGGCACTCGTGAGAAGGGTCAGCGCATCGTCATGGTCGGCTGGGGCAGCCGCGGCATCGGCTCAGTCGGCCAGAAGCCAAGGTACTACGTCGAGGTCGACAAGGCCGCAGCGACCAACAAGATCGACGAAGTCATGGATGTCGTCCGCCCGGTGCCGAAGACCGGCGATGCCGGCAACTGGCTGGGCGTCACCCTGCGTCGCGAGAGCGAGGGCGCCGAGCGGCTCGACGGCATTTTAGGCTCGGGCGACAGCGGCGGCTCGGCCTGGATCAGGACGGAAGGTGGCGGCTGGGCGGTCTGCGGCGTCAATGCCAACGGCGACGGCGACACCTACGGATCGCAATCCTGGTTCGCACGCGTCTCGGGCGTGCGTGACTGGCTGAATGCCACGGTGCCCGGCTTGCGCTTCGTCAGCTAAAGCATTCCTCCCCAGCTTTGCTGGGGAGGTGCCCTCGTCATACGAGGGCGGAGGGGTCATGGGCAACAGACTCGTTGTTGCCCATGACCCCTCCGCCCGCTTCGCGGGCACCTCCCCATGCGACGCATGGGGAGGAATGCCTTCATCACTGGCATCGGCGCGATTTGGCTCTATGATCGCGCCCTCAACGAAATCTCGCGGGAGTGGACGATGGCCAAGGTGGCATTTCTCGGTCTGGGCGTGATGGGCTTCCCGATGGCGGGGCACCTCGCCGCCAAGGGCCATGACGTGACGGTCTACAACAGGACCTTCGCCAAGGCCGAAGCCTGGACCCAGAAGCACAAGGGCAAGGCCGCCAAGACGCCCAAGGAGGCGGTGGCGGGCCAGGAGATCGTGTTCTCCTGCGTCGGCAACGACGAGCATCTGCGGGCGGTCGTGCTGGGTGACAACGGCGCGTTCGCCGGCATGGGCCGCGGCACGATCTTCGTCGACAACACCACGGCCTCGGCCGACATCGCCCGCGAGCTGCATGCCGACGGCAAGAAGCGCGGCATCGACTTCATCGACGCGCCCGTCTCGGGCGGCCAGGCGGGCGCGGAGAACGGCCAGCTCACCGTGATGTGCGGCGGCGAGCAGGCGCCGTTCGACAAGGCCAAGCCCGTGGCCGACGCCTACTCCAAGGCCGTCACCCTGATCGGCCCGCCGGGCTCGGGCCAGATCACCAAGATGATGAACCAGATGTGCATCGCCGGCATCGTCCAGGGCCTCGCCGAGGCGCTGAATCTGGGGCAGCGCTCGGGTCTCGACATGGAGAAGGTGATCAGCGCCATCTCCAAGGGCGCGGCGCAGAGCTGGCAGATGGACAATCGCTGGAAGGCGATGGTCGAGGGCAAGTTCGAGTTCGGCTTCGCCGTCGACTGGATGCGCAAGGATCTCGGCATCAGCATGGCCGAGGGCAAGCGGGCAAAGGCCGCGATGCCGCTGGTGGCGCTGGTCGACCAGTTCTATGACCGCGTGCAGCAGCGCGGCGGCGGACGCTGGGACACCTGCAGCCTGATCCAGCCCCTGCAGAAGCCTTAAGGGGAAAGCGATGGCGGACTACAAGCTCTGGGGTCGCGCCGGCTGGGGCTCGACCATCGTCGAGGCGCAGCTCGTCTGGTACGGCCTGCCCTACACCTTCGAGGCGGTCGAGGACCTGTTCCGCACGCCCGACGCCGATGCCAAGCTGAAGAAGGTCAATCCGCTGGCCCAGGTGCCGACGCTCGAGATGCCCGACGCCACGATCATGAGCGAGAGTGCCGCGATCACGCTCCTGCTGGCCGACGTCACCGGCAAGGACTCGCTGGTGCCGCCGGGCAATGCCAAGGAGCGCGGCAAGTTCCTGCGCTGGCTGGTGTTCATCGTCGCCAACATCTATCCGACCTTCACCTATGCCGACGATCCGGCGCGCTTCGTGTCGGTCAACGCCGCGCGCGATCCCTTCCGCGCCGCCACCGACGCCTATGCCCAGCGCCTGTGGCGCCAGATCGAGCGCGAAGCGGGCAGCCCGTGGTTCCTGGGCGAACGCTTCTCCGCCCTCGACATCTACATCGATATCATGACGCGCTGGCGGCCCAAGCGCGGCTGGTTCGAGAGCGAGACGCCTCACCTTTTCGCTATCGCGCGCCGCGCCGACCAGGTGCCTGAGCTCGGCGAGGTGTGGAAGCGCAACTTTCCATCGGGCTGAGGCCACGCATGGCCTCGGTCGGTATCGTCGGCGGCCTCGGCGTCGGCGCCACGGTCCACTACTACGAGAAGATCACGGCAGCCTGCAAAGCGCGTGGCGTGATCCCCGATCTCGCGATCGTCCATGCCGACGTCGACAAGGGCCAAGGCTTCGTGCGCGAAGGCCGGCTCGATGCGCTGGCCGACTATCTCGCGGGCTTCATCGAGCGGCTAGAGTGCGCCGGCGCTGAGGCGGCGGTCCTCCCCGCGGTGACGCCGCACATCTGCATCGCCGAGCTCGGGCCGCGCCTGAAGATACCGCTGATCAACATTGTCGAGGCCATCGGCGCGGAGCTTCGCAAGCGGCAGCTGAAGCGCGTGGCGCTGTTCGGCACGACCTTCACCATGCAAGGCAGCCTGTGGGGCCAGCTCTCCGGCGTGGAGATCGTGAAGCCGCAGCCCGACGAGATCGCCTTCGTCGGCAAAGCCTACCAGCGCATCCTCGACACCCAGCGCGGCCACGACGAGGACACCCTGGGCCTGCGCCGCATCGCGACCGAGCTGCAGCGCCGTGACGGCGTCGAGGCGATCCTGCTCGCCGGCACCGACCTCGCGGTGATCTTCGACGAGGAAACGGCGGGCTTCCCGAGCATCGACTGCGCCCGGGTGCATATCGACGCCATCGTCGAATGGCTTTCGACCGGAGGACGATGATGGCCAAGGGCTATTGGATGTTCCACGTCACGGTGAACGATCCGGACACCTACCAGAAGTACATCGAGCACGACGCCCCGGTCTTCGCCAAGTATGGCGGCCGCTTCCTCGCGCGCGGCGGCGAGTTCCAGACCATCGAGGGGACCGCCCGCCAGCGTCACGTGATCATCGAGTTCGACAGCTACGAGACGGCATTGGCCTACTACAACTCGCCCGACTACCAGGCGGCGGCCGAGTTTCGCCGGTGCTCGGCGATCGCCGACCTGGTGATCGTCAAAGGCGTCGAATAGGTCGCGGAGACCACCACCGTCATCCCGAGCGGAGCGAAGCGAAGCCGAGGGACCTCCTCTTCCTCACCGTCAGCCGGGAAGACGAGGTCCCTCCACTCCGCGCTTCGCGCTCCGGTCGGGATGACGAACTACAGGGTCTTCGTCATGTCCAACACGGCCAGATCGCGCCCGCCGCGCCGCACGGTGGAGCGGTCCTGCCGCATGAAGCCGTGCTGGCGATAGAAAGGCACGGCGTTCAGCGTCGCCTGCAGTGACAGGACGCTGGCGCCGCGTCGCCGGACCTCGTCCTCCGCCGCCAACAGCAGCACCCGTCCGGCGCCCCTGCCTGTCGCGGGATCGACGTAGAGGCCGAACAGCACCGTCCCCTTGATCGACGCGAAGCCCACGACGGCGCCGTCACGCTCGGCCACCAGCATGGTCTCGCCGCCGTCGGTCATGGCGTGGCGAAATCCCTGCGGCTCGCGATCTCTCAGCCAGGCTTCGATTTCTTCGGTTGTGTAGGCACCCCAGCACAGGGCCCTCACCGAGGCCTTGTGCAAGACGCACAACGCCTCGGCATCGGCCGGCGTCGCCGGGCGGATCGTGAAGGCAGCCATGACGGCGGCCTCAAAAGATCTGCCGGATGCCTACGATCTGCGACAGACAGCGGCCGACATGATCGGCGGTGTCGGGCTCGAGTCCCTCGACCTCGATCTCGACCGACAACTGGTCGGCATCGGCCTGGGCGAAGACGCGCGCCGGCACCAGGCCGCGCTTGGCCAGAAGCTCGAGCGCGCGCGGCAGCACCGCGGGCTCGGCGTCGGCTTCGAAACAGTATCGGACGGTGGATGCGTTGCGCTTAAGCGCTAACACGGCAGACATGGAACAGCTCCCTTGCAGACGGACGAACAGCGACGCTCCGGTTTGCAGTGCAAACCGGGGTGCTAATTCGCCGGGCAAGGAGGTCCATGCGGGCCATGACTCGATGACTATAGCGCCGCAGGCACCGAGCGGGCTACGGTTTCCTGAACCGACGAAGGGATGGAAACAAAAATGCGTTCGACGCCCGTCTACGAGGTGCATGCCGTCAAATATGCCCACCTGCCGCGCAAGGCTTGGGAAGTCCAGATCACCCCGGACCCGCACGATGCCGACTTCCCGATGGACTATTTCGTCTGGGTGGCCATCCCGCTCGACGAGGCCGGCAACCGGGCGATCGGCGGCAAGCCCGTCGTGATCGACACCGGCTTCAACGCCCAGGTCGGTAAGCAGCGCGGCCGCGAAGTGAAGCGCAATCCCGCCGATCTTCTCGGCGACCTCGGCATCGACCCCAAAGAGGTCGAGGACGTCATCATCACCCATCTGCACTACGACCATGTCGGCAACTGGGACAAGTTCCCCAAGGCGCGCTTCCATCTGCAGGACAAGGAGATGCAGTTCGCCACCGGCCGGCACATGTGCCAGGCGCCGTTCCGCCACGCCTTCGAGGTCGAGGACATCGTCGGCATGGTGCG
>JAKFVH010000277.1 GCA_021732285.1 Reyranella sp.
TCGGCGTGGCGCCGGGCTACACCGCGGGCGACGGCTGGCTGCAGGCGATGAAGGACAGCTTCGACGTGCTCTACGCCGAGGGCGCCAAAAGCCCGAAGATGATGTCGATCGGCCTGCACTGCCGCCTCGTGGGAAGGCCGAGTCGTGCCGCGACCCTGGCGCGCTTCATGGACTACGTCGCGTCAAAGCCCAAGGTCTGGGTGGCCACGCGCGAGGAGATTGCGCGGCACTGGATGAAGGTGCATCCGGCGAAGGGGTAGGTCTTCTCTTCCGGACCGCGCGCGTCCTCGCGCGCTCATGATCATGAGGCGCGCGAGGACGCGCGCGGTCCGGAAGATCATGAACGCAGTGACTGCTGCACCCACTGCTCGATGCCGGCCGCGTTCATCAGGCCGGACTGGCGGGCGATCTCGCGGCCATGATGGAACAGGATCATGGTCGGGATGCCCTGGATGCCGAAGCGGCCGGCGAGCTGCTGCTCTTCGTCGGTGTTGACCTTGGCGAAGCGGACCCTGGGTTCGAGCTGGCTTGCTGCCTTCTCGAACTGCGGCGCCATCGCCTTGCAGGGCCCGCACCATGGCGCCCAGAAGTCGACCAGCAGGGGAATGTCGCTCTTGGCGGCGTGGCTCTCGAAGCTCTGGGCGCTGAGCGCCACGGGATGGCCCTCGAACAGGGGCGCGCCGCAGCTGCCGCACTTGCCGCCGCCGGCTACGAGCTTTTCGCGTGGCGCGCGGTTCAGGGTATTGCAAGCCGGGCAGGCGACGATCAGGGTTTCACTCATGGCAGATCCTTTGGGCAGGCCCTCGGTGCTGATCTGTTTAACAATGCAGCAGAAGCGACGGCGTTGCACGGTCGGGTCGTGGGAGGAAGAAGGCCATGGATGATCTGATCACGCAGGCGCCGACCGGCACGACCATGCTGCTGCGCGCCCTCGCGCGCTATCCCGATCGTCCGGCCTTCGTGTGGGACGACGGCCGGCTCACCTATCGCGCCACGCTGGACCTGATCGGCCGCTTCCAGGCGGCGATGACGGCAGCCGGCCTCAAGAAGGGCGAGACCGCGGCCTTCTTGAGCGCCAACAGCGCTCCCATGTGGTGCGCCGGCGTGGCAGCGGGGGCTCTCGGGCTGATCACGACCTGGCTGCATCCGCTGGGTTCGCTCGCCGATCATCTCGACGTCATCGAGGATGCCGGCGCCACGGCGCTGATCGTCGATCCCGCCACCCATGCAAGCCGCGGCGGCGAGCTCGCCGCCCGAGCGGCCAACCGGCTTGGCGCCGTGCTCACCTTGGGGCCGTCCGACTTCGGCCGCGACCTTCTGCTGGCGAGCGAACAGGTCGGTTCGGCCACGCCCGTCGATCTCACCGACACCGACGACTATGCGATCATCAGCTACACCGGCGGCACGACGGGCAAGTCCAAGGGCGCGATCCGCCGTCATCGGTCGACGACCGCCATGTCGCTGGCGGTCGCCGCCGACTTCGAGCTGCCCGCTGTACCGCACTACCTCGCGGCAGCCCCCATCACCCACGTTGCCGGCACCAAGGTGACGCCGACGCTGCTCAAGGGCGGAACGGTGCGCCTCCTGAAGGGTTTTGAGCCGGAGAAGTTTCTGGCCACCATCGAGCGTGAGAAGATCAACTGCACGCTCATGGTCCCGACCATGATCTATGTGATGCTCGACCATCCGCGGCTCGCCAAAACCGATCTTTCGTCGCTGGAACTGATCCTCTACGGCGCCTCGCCGATGTCGCCGACGCGGCTGGTGGAAGGGCTGGAGCGCATCGGGCCCGTGTTCAGCCAGCTCTATGGCCAGACCGAATGCTATCCGGTTAGCGTGCTGCGCAAGGCCGATCATGACGCCAGGCGCCCGGAGCTGTTCGCGTCCTGCGGTTTTCCCATCGCCTCCTGCGCCGTGACCCTGCGCGACGAAGACAACAACGAGGTGGCGCCAGGCGAGGCCGGGGAGATCTGCGTGCGCGCCGTGCATGCGATGGAGAAGTACTGGAAGCGGCCCGAGCAGACCGCCGAGACCTTCAAGGGCGGCTGGCTGCATACCGGCGACATCGCCCGCGCCGACGAGCGCGGCTATCTCTATATCGTCGATCGCAAGAAGGACATGATCGTGTCCGGCGGCTTCAACATCTTTCCGCGCGAAGTGGAGGATGTGCTGTCCTCGCATCCCGATGTCGCCATGGCCGCGGTGATCGGCGTGCCGCACGAGAAATGGGGTGAGGCCGTTGCCGCGTTGATCGTCGCGAAACCCGGCACGCAGCCCGCGGCCGAGGCGCTGATGCAGCACGTGAAGGATCGCAAGGGCAGCACGCACGCACCCAAGCAGGTCGAGTTCGTCGACAGCCTGCCGCTCACTGCTGTCGGCAAGGTCGACAAGAAGATTCTGCGCGCGAAATATTGGACAGGGCAGTCACGACAGGTGGGATGAATCTTCGCGGAGTCTGTCATCCTGAGCGCAGCGAAGGATCTCAACGCTGTTGATGATGGGCGCATTGCCGCACTGAAGCGTCACGGAAGCACCGGTATGATGGCCACTGTCGATGAGATGCTTCGCTTCGCTCAGCATGACAGGAGCGGCTGCTATCTCACCGCCACACAAGCATTTATTCCGTTTCGTTTCGAATGTATCAGCGTTCGATGATGCCGATGTTCGCCGACTGTTCGCACCCCAAACATTATCCACGTGCTGTGTGAATCTCGACCTCGCAGGGTTTACCTCGTCATACGAATCGTGGCAGCAAGGACGGGTTGTGACTGCTCTGCGCTCCACCATCGCCTGCGCCGGCCTCATCGCCAGCGCTTTTCTCATCTCCGGATGCCAGCTCGGAGGGACTCCGCCCAAAACATCGGGGTTCGAGCCGCCGGTCGATCTGCGTCAGAAGGAGATCGATGAGCGCAAGGAAGAGATCATCCGCCAGCTCGCTCAGTGCGAGAGCGGTGGCTGGGGTCCGTCCGATCGTCTGATCCATGGCGGCCGCGGCGCCTATCTCGGCCGTCTGCAATTCACCATCAGCACGGTGATCGCCTACCAGAAGCGGCGTGACGGTGCGCAGCTCTCACGCCAGGAGGCGATCGATCTGGCGCACGACTACGATCGCGCCGGCTCGCTCGCCAAGTACATGATCTTCGATCTCGAAGAGCCGCATCACTGGCCATTGTGCGCCCGCAAGATCGGCCTGCGCAGCCAGATGTCTGCCATCAAGGAACTGTCGAACCAGGCAATGGCGGCGTGGTGAGCTTATAAAGCTCGTTACGCTGCGCGACGCTTGCGCGTCGCTGCCGCCTTGCGCGCCGATGCCGAGCGCGCTGCCTTGGGCCGTGACGCGGCGGCCCGTCCGCCGATCCGCCCGCCCTTGCGCGCCGAAGCGTGGCTTTCCTTCTTGCCGCGGCCCGAACCGCTCTTCTTGCCGCCGCCGCTCGCCTCGTAGCCCTTGGCGATGTGATCGGCCTTGCCGTCCTGCTTGTCGGTGTATTTCGCCTTGCTGCCGCGTGGCATGACGTTCCTCCGATGCGTCGTGAGCCCCCGCATCGGACGAACGTCGAGGCTTCCCGGTTGGTTGCCCGAGCCTACTTGAGCTCGCCGCAGAACTCCTGGATGCGCTTACAGCCCTCGCGCAGGCTCGCCATGTCGGTGGCGTAGGAGATGCGGAAGTAGGGGCTCATGCCGTAGGCCGCGCCCTGCACGGTGGCGACATGCTTCTCTTCCAGGAGCGCCGTCACGAAGTCGGTGTCGTTGGCGATCTTGGCTCCGCCCGGCGTGGTCTTGCCGATGCAGCCCGCCATGTTGGGGAACACGTAGAACGCGCCCTCGGGCTTGTGGCAGGTGAGCCCCTTGGCCTGGCGCAGCATGCCCACCACCTCGTCGCGCCGCTTCTGGTAGTCGGCGGCGCGCTCCTTCAGGAGATCCTGCGGCCCGTTGAGCGCCGCCACGGCGGCGGCCTGGCTGATGGTCGAAATGCCCGAGCCGATCTGGCCCTGCATGTTGGTCATGGCGGCGATCATCGGGCGCGGGCCCCCCGCGAAGCCGACGCGCCAGCCGGTCATGGCATAGGCCTTGGACGCGCCGTTCACCGTCAGCGTGCGTTCCTTCAGCTTGGGCTCGACCTCGGCCACGGTGCAGAAGCCGAAGCCGTCATAGGTCAGGTGCTCGTAGACGTCGTCGGCCATGGCGAAGACATGCGGATGGGCGAGCAGGACGTCGGCGATCTCGCGCATCTCGGCGCGCGAGCACACCGCACCGGTCGGGTTGTTGGGGAAGTTCAGCACGACCCACTTGGTCTTCGCCGTGATCGCGGCCTCGAGGTCGGCGGCGCGCAGCTTGAAGTGGTTGTTCTCCGGGCACGACACCGGCACCGGCTTGGCGCCGGCGAGCGTCGCCTGGTCGGCATAGGAGATCCAGCCTGGCGCGGGGATGATCACCTCGTCGCCCGGGTTCACGCTCGCCATCAGCGCGTCGTACATGATCTGCTTGCTGCCGTTGGAGACCATGATCTCCTCCAACGCATAGTCGAGATTGTTGTCGCGCTTGAACTTGCGCTGGATCGCCTCCTTCAGGGGCTTGATGCCGTCCTGCGGCGGATACTTGGTCTCGCCGGCGAGCGCCGCCTTGTTTGCCGCCTCGATGGCGTGCGTCGGCGTCGGGAAGTCGGGTTCGCCCGACGACAGGCCCACGATCTTCACGCCCTGGGCGCGCAGCTCGCGCACCTTGCGGGTCATGGCGGCGGAGGCGGATACCTTGATGTTGCGCAGGCGCTCGGCGACTTCGAACATGATCTCTATTAGCCCTTCTTCCGTATCGTGAGCGCGATGCCGCCCAGGATCGCCGCCGAGGCCAGGAGCAGCCTGGAGGTGATCGGCTCCGCGAGTAGCATTGCCCCGCCGATGGCCGCAATGGCTGGAACGCTGAGCTGGATTGTGGCGGCGGAGGTTGCCGAGAGCGCCGGCAGGGCCGCGTACCACAGCACATAGCCCAGGCCCGAGGTGATGGCGCCCGAGGCCACGGCATAGGCGAGGCCCGTGTAGTCGACGGTTTCGTGGCCGACGGCGGTCAGGATCAGCAGCGCTGCAAAGGGCACCGAGCGCAGGAAGTTGCCGCCGGTCGCCGCGATCGGCTCGCCGGCGCCCCTTCCGAACAGCGAATAGACGCCCCAGGCGGCCCCCGCGCCCAGCATCAGCGCGGCGGCATGCAGCGGCGGGGCGGCCAGCCCGGGCAGCAGCAGGACGACCAGGCCGCCCACGGCGATCGCCAGTCCCACCAGCCGCAGGCCGGCGATGCGTTCGCCCTGCCACAGGCCCCAGGCCATCATGGTGAGCTGGACGGCGCCGAACAGCAGCAGCGCGCCGGTTGCCGCCGTGAGGTCGCGATAGGCGAAGGAGAAGAAGGCGGCGTAGGCGAACAGCATCAGGGCCATCGGCCAGCTGCCGCCGCTCGACGGCCGCACGCCGCGGGCGCGCAAGAGGACGATCAGCATCAGCGCGCCCGAGGCGAGCCGGATCGCGGTGAAGCTCGCCGCATCGATCGCCGTGTCGCGCAGGGCGACGCGGCAGAGCAGCGAGTTGCTGGCGAAAGCCAGCATGGCGAAAACGACGAGAAGGGGGACGCGCACGATTGCCTAGAACGTCAGTCTGACGCCCGTTTCGCGGCCCACTTTCGCGAGGTCGCTGAGCGTGTCGTCTGGTAGCAGCAATCCGTCGCTGCGGTTCTTCACTTCGTTGCGAGCTTCGATCTCGCCAGGATAGAAAATCTCGTCGTGCCCCTGCGCCGGCGGCACGGCCTTGAGCTCCTCGACCATCTTCTCCATGCGGGCATTGAACTCGGCCAGCGGCTGGAACTTCTCGATATCGAGCACGATCATCATCTGGCCGGCGCCGCTCTTGTGCTCGGTCTGATAGGGGCCGAACACGCCGCTGCCGAAGGCGCTGCCGGTCAGCACGCCCGACAGCATGTCCATCATGGCGGCGATCGCATAGCCCTTGTGACCGGCCATCGGCAGGATGATGCCGTCGATGGCGGCCGACGCATCGGTCGTCGGCGCGCCCTCGGCGTCGATCGCCCAGCCTTCCGGGATCGGCAGGCCTTTCTGCTTGGCGAGGTAGATCTTGCCGCGCGCCACGCCGGTGTTGGCGATATCGAGCACCATGGGCGCATACGAGCCGGCCGGCGCCGCCCACGACCACGGATTGGTGCCGACCGTCTTCTTGCGGCCGCCCCACGGCGCCATGGCGGGGCTGGCGTTGGTCGACAGGAAGGCGACGCAGCCTTTGCGCGCAGCGGCGAGCGTGTAGTAGAGCGCCGTGCCGAAGTGATTGGAGTTGCGCAGGGCGACCGCGCCGATGCCGTGCGCCTTGGCGCGCCGCACGGCATCGCGCATTGCATGCAGGGTCAGCACCTGGCCCATGGCGTCGCCGCCGTCGATCACCGCCACGGCGCCGGCATCGACGACGAACTTCGGCGCCGCCACCGCCGTGCACACGCCGGCCTTCAGCCTCGCCAAGTACCAGGAGAGCCGCATCACGCCGTGCGACTGGTGGCCCCACAGGTCGGCCTGCACCAGGGTGTCGGCGACGGTGCGGGCGTCGGCTGACGGCATGCCGGCCGAGGCATAGACAGCGGTCGCGAAGTCGAGCAGACGGTCAGGCGCGATGCGAGATCGGTCGGTCAATTGCTCAGCCGGTAGAGCTTCATTGCGTTGTCGCGCGTGATCTTGCGACGCGCTTCCGCACTGACGCCCGAGAGCTCGCGCTCGAGGAACTCCTGCGAATCCGGCCAGATGCCGTCGGGGTGCGGATAGTCCGAGCCCCACATCACGTTGTCCTCGCCTAAAACGTCGAGCAGGCGGATGCCGATCGGGTCGGTCTGGTACGTCGCGTAGAACTGGCGATACCAGTATTCGCTGGGCTTCATCTTGAGGTCGAGATCCTGGAACTGGTCCTCCCATTCGAGGTCCATGTGCTGCAGCACGTAGGGGATCCAGCCCAGCCCGGCTTCGCCGATCACGATCTTCAGGTTGGGATAGCGCTCGGGCGCGCCGGAGTAGATCAGCGACATCAGCATGTAGCTCATGTGCATCTGGAAGTTGGTGATGTGCGCGGCCTGCACGCGGCGCACGATGTGGGGCTTCATCTTGCTGTAGTCGGGCGAGCGGCCGCCGATGGTGTGGAAGTGCAGCGGAATGCCGGTCTCGTGGCCGAACTTCCACAGCGGCTCCCAATGCTCGTCCCACAATGGCGTCATGTCGGGCCGGTTGGCGATGTCGAAGCCGCGCACGCCGCGCTTGGCGTTGCGCATCGCCTCGGCCACCGATTCTTCCATGTTGTAGTTCGGGATGTTGGCCAGCCCGATCAGCCGGTCGGGCGCTTGCTTGCAGAAATCATGGAGCCAGTCGTTGTAGATGCGCAGCATCTCCAGCGCCGCCTCGGGATCGTTCAGCCGGCCGCTCGAGCCCAGCACGCCGTACAGGATCTCGGCCTGCACGCCGTCGCGGTCCTGGTCCTTCAGGCGCATCTCGGGCTCGGTCAGGCGGCGGATGCCCTTCTTGCCGTCGTCGTAGAGGCCCGTGGAGGCCATGCGGTCGGAGCGATGGATGACGCCCGGCACGTATTCGCGGCCGGCCGAGCCCATGCCGTTCACCAGACCGAACTTGGCGCCCTTGGCGCTGACCCACTCGGGTCCCTTCGGGCCCTCGACGACGTGGGGCATGCGGTCCTTGAAGGCCGCCGAGGCATTCTTGGTGAAAAGGTCAGGGGGCAGCCAGATCAGGTCGACATGGCCGTCAGCGGAGATGACGTCATACTTCATGGGCGCATTCCTCCGGGGAGGATCATCCTCCCGTCGGACGCGCCGTGCCAGTCCCCCGCTTTGCTTAGCGATACATCCGTGCCCAGTTTTGCGACGGCGTGACCAGCAGGACGAGCGTTGCGGCCAGCGACAGGATCAGGCCGGTCGGCGTGATCGCGTCGGCGCCGATCGAGAGGCGGAGGTGCAGGTTGTACATCTCCAACGCCATCACCAGCGCGCTGCCCGCGGCATACATCCTGAGGTCGGGAAGGTCGCGGAACTGCCGCTCGCCCAAAAGGTCGATCAGGGCCACGACGGCGGCCAGCACGGCCATGACCAGACCCGCGATCAGCAGCCACTCGGTGATGTCCGCGAACTCCGGCACGCTGTGGCGCACGAAGACGCTCGCCTGGGTGTAGATCAGGTCGGCGGCGCAGGCGGTGAGGAAGTAGCCGACGGCGAAGGGACGGAGCAGAGGATGCAGGGCGCGCCCGGCGATCTGGGCGGTGATACGAGGCTTTCCGGACTTCATGCGGCTCCCAACGAGTTTTGGGCGGTGACGTTGCTATTGACCGGGGGTCGTGTAGCAAAATGAGCGCCGCGCGCCGTGCGACCTTCAGTCCGACTGCGGCTAGAGTGTCGCGAGGGGATTGGGCACAATGGATAGGGGAGATCACCCGGCCTTGCTGCGTATGACGGGAGAAGGGGATTTCATGATCGCCGTTGTCCGCACGACCGTGCTGGTGCTGTCGCTGCTGCTGGCGTCGTCGTGCTCGTTCTATCTCAGCGAGCCGCGCGTGCCGAAGACCGACTTGCGCGCCGCGCTGGCCGGCGCCTACGAGGTGCCGCCGACCGACAGCCGCGGCAGCGGCTACTTCGAGGCCGTCTATCGGCCGTCGACCAAGGTGATGGAGTATCGCCTCAACCTGCAGGGCCTGAGCGGCCCGATCACCATGGGCTACCTGCATGGCCCGGCCGGTCCGGGCGAGAACGCCCAGCAGGTCGCGCCCATCAACATCCCGATCTACGACTACACGATCTGGGACGGCGTCACGCTGACCGAGGAGCAGGCGGCCCAGGTCCTCGCCGGCCAGTGGTACGTCAACGTCACGACACTGCAATATCCTGACGGAGAGATCCGCGGGCAGATCCTGCCGCTGAAGAAATAACAGCGGAGCCTCGCTGAAACTTGTTTGACGTTGCGGTTGCGGACGGAACACACGAGCAACCCCGGCGGACGCTTGCGAGATATGCGTCGCTCCAGCCTCGACTCCCCTGGCCACGAGTCGTAGCGTTTTGCCGTACATGCGATGGGGGCCAATCGCTATGAGCCAATCCAGAGTCGAGCGTTTCGTCCGGCAGTTGAAAGACAAGCCGGTGCCGAAGGAACCCGTCAATGAAAACGACGCGGCGGCGAAGGCTGCCGAAGATCGCGAGCTTTCCGATGCCGAGCTCGAGACCGTCGCCGGCGCCGGCGACGGCGGCAAAGGCAATCCGAATGACAAGCCACCGCCGCCACCGGCCAATTCGGTATAGAGGCGCACCATGAGCCAATCCGAAAAACGCACGGCGAAGCAGCCGGAAGGCATGACCGCGCCCATCGATCGCGAGCTTTCCGACGCCGAGCTCGAGAGCATCGCTGCTGCCGGCGATGACCCGATCAAGGGCGGCTCGAACGACAGCGGTACGTCGCCGTTTAAAAAAGGCTAAGCGCCCGTCACAGCAATTGACGCTGCGCCAGGCGGTGGAACGCACCGCGGCGTTCGATCAAGTCGTCGTACGTTCCGATCTCCGCGATCCGCCCGCGGTCGAGCACCAGGATGCGGTCGGCGTCGCGCACCGTGCTGAGACGATGGGCGATGACGATGCGTGTGGCGTTCATCGCCGCGATGCTCTGGCCCACGATCGCCTGGGTGCGGTTGTCGAGCGCGCTGGTCGCCTCGTCGAGGAAGATCAGGCGCGGCCGGCGCACCAGGGCGCGGGCGATCATCAGGCGCTGGCGCTGACCGCCCGAGAGCTGCGCGCCGCCTTCCATGACGAGAGTCTCCAGCCCCATCGGCATGGCTGCCACGTCGGCCTCGAGCCCCGCAAGCCGCACGGCTTCCATCACGCGCTCGCGCGGCAGCGGCGCGCTGCCGGCGATGTTGTCGTAGACCGAGCCCGGCACGAGGCGTGACGTCTCGAGCACGGTGCCGACCTGGCGGCGCACCAGGCGCAGGTCGAGACGTTCGAGATCCTTGCCGTCGTAGAACACGCCGCCGCGCACCGGCGCCTCGAAGCCGAGGAGCAGGCGCAGCAGCGTCGACTTGCCTGAGCCCGACCCCCCGACGATGGCGAAATTCTCGCCCGGGCGAACCTCGAATTCGACATCCTGGAGGACCCAGGCGCCGTCGTCGTCGTAGCGGAAGGCGAGGTTGCGCACGGCGAGCCGGCCTTCGAGACGGCCGGGATCGACGCGGCTGGACTCGACCTCCAGCTTGGCCTCGAGCACGGGACGCAACCGGTCGAACAGCGGCACCACCTCGATCGAGTTGCTGAGCGCGATGGCGAGACTGAGGATGGCGGCGGTGAACTGGCTGAAGGCGCTGTTGAAGGCGGCGAACGAGGCGACATCGAGAGGATGCTCACCACCGGCGGCGATCGCAAAGACACCGAGCGCTCCCAGGGTCGGCAGGCAGGTCGCGGCGATCGTCTGGAAGGCGGCGAGCCGCCCGGCGTGCGCGGAATTGATGCGTTGCCGGGCGAAGCCATGCGACCACCGGGAGAAGGCGCGCAGCTCGGCGGCGGCGATCCTGAGCTTGGCGATGCCGCCCAACGTCTCGACCAGCAGGCTGGTGACGGCGCCGCGCCGCTCGGTGACGTTGCGTTCCAGCCGCATCTGCGCACGGCCGAGCACGAAAAGAACGACAGCGACGACGATGGCGTAGACCAAGGCGAATCCGGTCAACGCCAGGTCGTAGGCCGCCATGACCGCCAGGCCCGCCAGGGAGAAGACACCGGCGATCACGCTGTTCACCGTGAGGACGGAAAGAAGGCGGCGGATGGTGTCGATGCCGACGATGCGTTGGGCCAGGTCGCCCACCAGATACTGTCGGAAGAACCCCGTGCGCAGCCGTATCACGCGATCCCATACCGCGGCCTGCAGCCGGCGATTGACCGTGGTCCGGAAGCGGATGAGCGCCGTCGCCAGCGTGATCTGAAATCCCGTAGTGCCGATTGCCGCGGCGAGCAGGAGCAGCAGCATGTCGTTCAGGAGCGACAACCGTCCGTCAGGCACGGCGATGCCCAGGATTGCGCCGGTCGCCACCGGCGTCAGCAGGCCCGCCAGCGTCACGGCCGCCGTGGCGACCAGCACGCGTGCGAGGTCGCGGCGCGCGCCGACGAGAGCGAAGCGTCGCAGCGCGCCCATGGTCACGCGCTCGGGCAGTGATGCGTAGAACATGTAGCCGCGCGGCAGCAGGCGCGCTGCCATGCGCGCGTCGATCCTGGTTTCGCCCCGGCTTGCGGGATCGACAGCGTGCCAGCCCAGGCGGCGCCAGACGACGGCAAGCGGACGGCTGTTCGCCGCTTCGACGGCCAGGAATGCCGGCCCTTCCTCCCCCCACCAGTCGCCGTCGAGGGCGATCTCGCGGAACCGGAAGCCGCTGACATCGGCGAACCGCTCCAGCCGCTCGAACAAGGGCGCGTCACGGTCGTCCTGGGAGGGCGCTCGCAGTTCGAAGTCCTCGGCCGCGCCGATGATGGCGAGCGCATCGGCCAGGGCATCCTGCCCGACGTGCAGAGAGGCCGCTGCGGCCGGCGCCTGGAAGCCCGCGATATCGTGCAGCTCCTGCAGGGCATGTGATGCGCGTGCTTCGTCGCGCAGCGGCACGTCTCGCCGGCGCTTCCGCTCTGCCGTGTCACGCGCTCGCAGGGCAGCGACAATCAACGCCGCCGGTATTTCCGATGCCGCACCGGCGGCCGACATGGATCGCGCGGCGAGCGAGCCGCTGTCGTACGTCACGATCGCGCTGTCGACGGCGACCTCCACCGTCACCTGATCGGCCAGGACCACGAGGGAGCGCGGTTCATCCGCCCCCCGATATCGCAGGACCGGCGCTTCGCTTTGCAGCCACACGACCTGGCGCGCGGTGACCCTGGCGCCGCCCGCGAGGTTCCGCCGCTCGCCCGGTTCGAGCGGCAAGGCCTCGCCATCGCCATGCGGGATGCCGGGACAGGACAGCAGTGCCGCGTACCACAGGTCGATGGCCATGCCATCGGGCGTGCCGGGTTCGAGCCGTGGCGCGGTCGCCGAGGCGCGCGCCGTCAGGAGGAAGCTGGCGCCCGGTGCGGCCAGCGCAAAGACCGCGCTGCCCGCCGGCAGCTCGGCCAGGAAGCGCCACGGCCCGGTCTTGCCGGTATCGTCACACAGGGTGGCGTAGAGGCGCGCCGGTTCGGCCAGCATGGACGGCGAAGCAAGGCCCGCGAGATCGAGCGCGCTCATGGCGGCGCCTCGGCGCCGATCAGGCGGGCATAGGCGCCATCCCGGGCGATCAACGCGGCGTGATCGCCGCGTTCCACCACCTTGCCGCGATCCAGCACGATGATCTCGTCGCAGTCGCGCACGGTGCTCAGCCGGTGGGCGACAAGAATGCACGTCATGCCCCGCCGTCGGACGGCATCGAGGATGGCGCTCTCGCTCACCGGATCGAGGGCACAGGTCGCCTCGTCGAGCACCAGCACGGCGGGCTCCTGGACGAGGGCGCGGGCGATCTCGATCCGCTGGCGTTGGCCGGCATTGAGGTTGCGTCCGCCTTCGTCGACGGCGGCGTCCTTGCTGCCGGCCATGGCCTCCACCGTTGCGGTGAGGCCCGCGTCGTCGATGGCAGCCATCAGTCGCTGATGCGGGACGGTGTCGTCCCACAGTGTGACGTTCTCGCGAATCGACCCATGGAAGAGATGGATGTCCTGGTCGACGACGCCCACGACATGCACCAGGCGGTCGCGTCCCCATTCGCCGAGCGTGTGGCCGTCGATGCGGATCTCGCCGTTTTCGGGCTGATAAAGGCCGGTAATGAGGCGGCCCATGGTCGACTTTCCGCTGCCGGATGCGCCGACCAGCGCCACCCACTGCCCCGGCGCCGCGTCGAGCGAGAAGTTCTCGATCAGCGGCGGTCCCATGGGGTCGTAGCGAAAGCTCACGTCTCGCACCGTCACATGGCCCGCCGCCTGGCCCTCCGGCACTTCGGCCGGCGCCTGCGCAAAACGCCAGTCGTGACGGTGGTTCAGGACATCATCGAGACGCGCGAGGTCGGCCGATGCCTGTTGTGCCATGCTGGCAGCGTCGACCAGCCGCTGGATCGGCGCGGAAAAATTCATCAGCAGGACCTGGAACGCCACCAGCGTGCCGACGGTCAGGTCCCCGGACATGACGTCGAGCGCGCCGACCCAGAGCACGGCAGCCGAAGTCAGATTGAAGACAAGCGGCGGCACCAGGCTGGTGGCGTGCTGCAGGACGGCGCTCTGCTGCTCGGCATTCGTCGCCCGCGTGTGGTAGCCCGTCCAGCGGGCGAAGAAGTCGTTCTCCGTGCCGGTGGCCTTCAGTGTCTCGATCGACTGCAGGCCGATCACGGATGCCGCGAACAGCCGGCCGCGCTCGGTCTCGAGGCGCAGTGCCGTGTCCTTCAGGCCGCGACGGGCGAGCCACAGCACGACGACGTTCACGGCGGCACCGCCGATCACGATGGCCGCCAGGGTGGCGTTGTAGAACACCATGACAATGCCGAGGAACAGCGCCGTGAGGCAGCTGGCGCCGATGCCGCCGAGATCGCGTGCGACCAGGGTGGCGATGCGGTCGTTGGCCTCGACACGGCTGACGAGGTCGCCCGTGTAGCGCTGGTTGAAGAATTCGATGGGCAAACGCAGCACGTGCCAGGTGAACAGGGCCGACTGCTCGATCGCCAGCCTGAGCTCGATGCGCAGCAGCGCCAGCTCCTGGATCGACAGCAGCAGGAACTGAATGACGAAGGTGGCGCCGAGTCCGATCAGCAGGGGACCCAGCCAGTTGTCGAATCGCTCGACCAGGATGTTGTCGACGAAGACCTGCGTCATCCCTGGCAGGACCAGTCCCGGAATCACCAGCATCAGGCCGACCCAGACGACGAAGGCGATCGCCAGTTCCAGGCCCGCAAATCTCCGGCGGAGCTGGGAGAACAGCATCGAAGCGTGACCACCCGCCACGAAAGCCGGGCCGGGATCGAATTCGAGAACGACGCCGGTGAATTTCTCGCCGAACTCGTCGAGCGTGACGGTGCGCGGCCCGACCGCCGGGTCGTTGAGGTGGACCTTGTCGCCGGAGACGCCCTCGACCACCAGGAAGTGGTTGAACCCCCAGAACACGATCACGGGGAACGTGCCGGCCAGCACGGTCTCGACCTCGCGTCGCCAACCTTTCGCCGTCAGGCCGTACGCCTGCGCCGCCTGGATGACGTTGGCGGCCTTGCTGCCGTCGCGCGAGACTCCGCAGGTGACCCTGAGTTCCTTGAGCGGCACGTGTCGGCCGAACCAGCCGAGCACGATGCCGAGCGAGGCGGCTCCGCATTCGGTGGTCTCCATCTGGAGGATCGTGGGAGTGCGAACGCGTCGCCTGGAGCGACGGCGTGGCCGACCGGTCATGCGCCGACGCCGAGCAGCTTGCGCAGCGCCGGCATGAGCAAGGCGAGCGGTCGCGTCTCGTCGACGATGACATCGACGGTGACACGCGTGCCGCGCGTTATGCGGAACGGCGGACCATCGCCCGTCCACCAGGCGAAGCCGCTGTCGGTGTTGGGATCGCCGAACAGCTCGATGCGGGCGAGCAGCGGCGAGCCGTTTCCCATCAGGCTCTTCGTCAGCTCGAGATTGCGCAGCACCGCCTGCAGCTCCTCCGTGGACACGCCGCGGTCGGTGATCGACGCGACCCGGCCACGCATCGATCCATACTGCTCCTTCTTGACCGTTGCCGGCCGCACCTGGACGTCCATGCCGGGCTGCACGCGCTTGGCCATGTCGTGGCCGATCACGGCGACGATCTCGTACCTGCGTTCGCCGGTCTGGCCGATGGTGGCGATGACCATGCCCGATGAGACCACGTCGCCGCGGCCGACACGGATATCCTCGACGATGCCGCCGATCGGCGCCTTCACAGCCGAGCCGACGGCAAGCTCGGTGCGCAGGCGCGCGATGTCGGCCTGGATCGCCTCGATCTCGGCCTGCTTCTCGCGCTCGCGGCGCGCCAGCTCGTCGCGCTTCTGCGCCAGGCTGGCCTCGACCTCGACCTTCCTCGCTTCGGCATTGGCGACATCGAGCAGCGTCTGGTCGAGCTGCTGGCGGTTGTTCAGGGCCTGGGTGCGGTTGACCAGACCCTTGGTCAGCATCGCATCGTCATCGGCCACGACTTGGGTCAGTCGAACGGCACGGGCCTTGCCCGCGGCGATCTGCTGGTCGATCGCAGCCTGCTGGCGGCGGGCGGTGTCCTCGGTTTTCTCGATGTCGGCAGCGTGCGCAGCCTTCAGGCGCGCGAGATGATCCTGCAAGATGGCGGCACGCGCCGTCGCGCCGCCGAGCTGAGCGTCGAGTGACGCCTGCTCGATCCGGGCGATCATCGCGCCGGCCGCAACCTGGACGCCGCGCTTGACGAGGATCTCGAGGATCGGGCCGGACGTCACTGGCTGCACCGCGTAGGCGCCCTCGCCGTCGTCGACCATGATGCCGTGGCCGGTCACCCGGGTTGGCACCGACCCCAGGACCGACCAGGCGAGCACGGCTGCCAGGACAACGGCGGCGGCCAGTGTCATCACGCGCATGGCAGCGGGGATCAGGCGGTCGCGATGATCGATGTGATCGGACGAGCGGAGCCGCGCCAGGGCGGCGCCCCGGAACAGAGAACTGGGTTGAGCCGAACCTGACTTGCCTGCGTCCATCTCGCCCCCGACACGAAGAGTATCGGAGGCCGACCACTGCTCAAATTACTGTTTTGTATCCGCGGGTGCAGTTTGTTCAGCTATGCGGAAATGTCGAGGCGAACATCAGTCGAACTTGTAGTTCCAGCCGATCCACTTGGTGAGACCGCGACCCATCACCTTCTCGAGGTCCTGACCTTTCAGCCAAGGCAGCTCCTCGGTGAACATGGTCACGCACTGCCGATAGCTGCACGGCATGCGGGTGATGTCGGTGCCCCAGAAGAAACGGTCGGGCCCGTAGGCGTCGAAGATGCGCTGCAGCCCGTCGTGCAAATTCTTGAATGGGTAGGCGTGCGTCGAGTAACCCGGCGCTCCGGTCGCCTTGACTGCAACATTCGGCAGTTTCGCCAGTGCACAGAGCTCGTCGAGATTGCCGAAGGCCTTGTCGTCCTTCTCGAGCCGCAGCAGGCCGCAATGGTCGATGATCAGTTTCAGTCGCGGATGCGCCTCGGCGATCTTCCTGAACGGTTTCAGGAACAGGCCGGCCATGGTGGCGACGGGAATGCCTTCCTTCTCGGCGGCGGGCCACACCCAGTCGAGCTTGCCCTCGTGCAGCGCCTTCTGCTGGTCGGGATAGAGCAGCGCCCAGCGCAGGCCCATCATGCCGGGCTGGTTGCGCCAGCCGACGATGCGCTTGCGGCTCTCCGGATCGTCGAGCGGGAACTGGCCCATCACGGCGAAGCGGTCGGGATATTTCTTCGCCGCGGCGAGCGCGAGCTGGTTGGAGGTCGGGTCCCAGCTGTAGGGCGGATGGATCAGCGCGGCATCGACGCCGGCCTCGTCCATCTCCTTCAGTGCCTCCTCGGCGGTGAACTTCTCGACCTTGCGGTGCAGTCCGCTGGGCGGCGTTACCGTCTGTGACCAGATGTGGATCTGGGCGTCGATGATCTTCATGGCGTTCCTCCGATGGGTGATACTATCAGCCATCCGAGCCGCGGAGCGCCAATGGTTGCCACCGACAAGCTGTTCGCCGGATCGATCCCCGAAATCTACGACCGCTTGATGGTCCCGCTGATCTTCGAGCCTTATGCCGCCGATCTCGCCGGCCGCGTTGCAGCGCTTGCGCCGCGTGACGTGCTGGAGACGGCGGCCGGCACCGGCGTGCTGACGCGCGCCCTCGCATCCCGGCTCGCGCCATCGGCGCGCATCGTGGCGAGCGACCTCAACCAGCCGATGCTCGATCAGGCGGCGCGGCGGCAGCAGGGCGGTATCGTCGAGTGGAAGCAGGCCGACGCGCTTGCCTTGCCGTTCGGCGATCGCAGCTTCGACGTCGTCGCCTGCCAGTTCGGCGCGATGTTCTTTCCCGACAAGGTGCAGGGATACAAGGAGGCGCGCCGCGTCCTGCGGCCGGCCGGTCGCTTCCTGTTCAACGTATGGGACCGCATCGCCGACAACGAGTTCGCCGACGTCGTGACCGAGGCGCTGGCCGGGCTCTTCCCTGACGATCCGCCGCGCTTCATGGCGCGCACGCCGCACGGCCATCATGACGTCGAGCGTATCCGCCACGACCTGAAGGCCGCGGGGTTCACAGATGTGTCGGTCGCCGCCGTCGACGCCCGCAGCCGGGCACCCTCGGCCCGCCATGTCGCGGTCGCTTATTGCCAGGGCACGCCGCTGCGCAACGAGATCGAGCAGCGCGACGCAGCACGCCTGGAGGAGGCGACCGGCTGGGCCGCCGATGCGGTGGCCGCCCGGTTCGGCCGAGGGGCCGTCGATGGCCGGATTCGGGCCATCGTGGTGACCGCTGCCGCGCCCTGATCCCTCCAGAAAGGGGGTTGAATTTGTCGCAGTTTGGGAGCAATTAGTTTGTTAAACTAATCTCATTTCAGATGCGAACAGATTAGCCGCCGGCCCATGTCGCTTCACATCCTTGCACTCATTGCTCTCGTGCCCTTCGCGCTGGTCGCGTTCCTTTGGCGCGAAGCTCACGTCGACCTGCGCCAGACGCTGCTGTTGATGGCCACGATCGCGGCTGTCCTCGGCGTCCTCGCCGCGGCGCTCTTCGAGATCTGAAGCCGTCGTCAGTTGGGCGTCGGCGCGTTCGCGTCGATCAGCTTCTCGCGCTTGAGCTCGCTCCACAGCTCGACCGGGATCTTGGCCGACAGCCGCGCGACGTTCTGCTTCACCTCGGCGCTGCTGAGCGCGCCCGGGATCACCGAGCACAGCGCGGGATGGAACAGCGGGAACTGCATGGCGGCGGCGCCGAGCTCGACGCCATGGCGCTGGCACACCGCCTCGATCTTCTGCGCCTTCTCGATCAGGGGAGCGGGTGCGGCCTCATAGTCGTGCGTCGCGCCGGGCTTCACGCCGCCGGTCAGGATGCCCGAGTTGTACGGCCCACCCAGGATCACCGAGACGCTGCGCTTGACGCACTCGGGCAGGAACTCCTGCAGTCCGCCCTGCTCGAGAAGCGTGTAGCGGCCGGCCAGCAGCATGCAGTCGAAGTCGCCGGCCTTGATGAAGCGCAGGCTGGTGTCCGATTCGTTGATGCCGACGCCGATCGCGCCGATGACCCCGGCGCGGCGCAGTTCGTCGAGCGCCTTGAAGCCCCCGTCCATGACCGTCTTGAAGCGCTCGTCGAGGATCTTGCGGTCCTTGATGGTCCAGAAGTCGACGTCGTGGATCAGCGCGATGTCGATCTTGGCGAGCCCGAGCCTGAGATGCGAATGCTCCAGGGAGCGCATGACGCCGTCATAGGTGTAGTCGAACACCGGGGAGAAGCCCGGCAGGCCGTTGTCGCGGAAGTCGGCCGGCTTCTGCTCGCCGGGCTTCATGGCATGCAGGATGCGGCCGACCTTGGTCGACAGCACGAACTCCTCGCGCGGCTTGGCGCGCAAGGCCGCGCCCATGCGCAGCTCGCTGCGGCCGTAGCCGTAGAACGGCGAGGTATCGAAGTAGCGCACGCCGCCGTCGTAAGCGGCATCACTCAGCGCCACCGCCTCGGCGTCGGAGATGGTGGCGCGGAAGCCGCCCATCGGTGCGCCGCCCAGTCCCAGCGTCGTGACTTCGAGCTTCGTCTTGCCGACGCGGCGTTTGGGCAGAACGGTCATGCAGCCTCCTGAGCGGCCGTCGGGCCGTCGCTCTTGGTGGTGGTCCGGCGCACGTCGCGCACGATGTTGAGATCGTCGAAGCGGCGCACGCGGTGCATGGTGGCGCGGTTGTCCCACATTACCAGGTCGTGCTGCGTCCAGCGGTGCGAATAGACGAACTGCGGCTGGGTGGCGTGCTCGATCAGGTCGCGGATGAAGGCCATCGCCTCGGGCTGCGGCCAGCCGACGATGGCGCCGATGTGAGCCGACAGGAACAGCGACTTTCGCCCTGAGCCGGGGTGCGTCCGCACCAGCCGGTGACGCACCGGCTTCATCGCCACGCGCTCGTCGGGCAGGAATTCGGTGAAGCCGAGCTGGCCGCGCGAATAGATCAGCGAGTGCTCGCAGATCAGATCCTCGACCTCGGCCTTGGTCGCGGCGGCGAGCGCGTCGTAGGCCGAGCGCATGTCGGCGAACTCGGTGTTGCCGCCTGTGGTCGTGACGATGCGGCCGCTCAGGATCGAGTACTTGGCGGGCACGACACGGAACGAGGCATCGGAGTGCCACAGTCGGTTGCCGAGCGCCGCCATGCGCCGCTTGTTGTCGCGCGCCAGCTTGTGGCCGTCCTTGTCGAGATTGGAGACGTCGGCGAAGGCGGGATCGAGCCGAAGCTCCGAATTGCGCACCGTCGAGTTGGCGCCTTCTTCGAGTGGCCCGAAATTGCGCGTGAAGGCGAGCTGCTGCTCGTCGCTGATGTCCTGGCCGGGCAGGACGAGCACCGCGTGCCGGTTCATGCCCGAGTCTATGGCCTCGACCTCGGTGGCGGAAAGCGGCCGGCGTATATCGACGCCCGTCAGGCGCGCGCCGATGTGGGGCGTGAGCGGAGTGGTCTCGATCGGCATGGCCCGATCTTAGACCGCCCCCGTGATCGGCGAGAGCCGCAGATTTCTCAACGCAGCGCTGCCGCGATGTTGCCGCCGTCGACCGTGACCACCGCGCCCGTCGTCTTGCTCGCCTTGGCCAGCGAAACGAAGGTTTGCGCCACGTCGGCCGCCGTGACCTCGAGGCCCAGGAGATTGCCGCCCATGTACTGGGCCTCGTTCAGCCCGCGCGCCTTCGATCGCTGGGCAATCATGTCGTCCGTCAGCAGATTGGAGCGGATGCGGTCGGCATTGACGGCGTTGGAACGGATGCCGTCGCCGCCGTGGTCCAGCGCGTACTGCCGGCTGAGGAACATCGTCGCCGCCTTGGGCAGTCCGTAGGGGCCGAAGTCGGGTCCCGGATTCACCGCCTGCTTGGAGGCGTTGAACAGCAGACATCCGCCCAGGCCCTGGGCGCGCATGATGCGCACCGCGTTCTGCGCCACGCTCTGGTGCGCCCAGAAGTTCAGCTCGAAGCTCTCGCGCAGGACCTTGTCCGAAACATCGCCGATGCGGCCCTGCCAGGCGGCGCCGGCGTTGGAGACGACGATGTCGACACCGCCATAGGTCGCCGCGATCCTGTCGAAGGCGGCGCGCACCTCAGGCGGCTTGGTGACGTCGCAGGCGATGGCAAAGCCCTTCACTTTGCTCACGTCACGGTCGAGCACGACGACTTCGGCGCCTTCCTTGGCGAATGCCGCCGCGGTCGCCGCACCGATGCCCGACGCGCCGCCGGTCACGACGGCGATGCGCCGCGCCAGCGGCTTCTCCGCTGTCGCGCCGAGCTTGGCCTGCTCCAGCGACCAGTACTCGATGTCGAAGATGTCGGGCTCGGGGATGCATTCATAGGTGCCGAGCCGCTCGGCGTCGGCCACCACTTCGACCGTGGTCTCCGCGAGGTCGGCTGCGATCTTGGCGTCCTTCGACGTGTTGCCGACGCCGAACAGGCCGAGCCCCGGCACCAGCACGACGCGCGGCATCGGGTCGAGCTCGGTCTTGCTCGGCATCTGGCGCACGTTGTGGCGCGCGAAGTAGGCGTGATAGTCGGCGGCGTACTTGTCGAGCGCCGCCTTCGCGTCCTTCGCGAACGCATCGAGCTTGTCCGCTTCCGGCGCCGGCACGACCAGCGGTACGCCCTTGGTGCGGATCGCATGATCGGGTGTCACCGGCCCCTGCTGGCTGTAGCGGGCGAGCTCCTTGCCGCCGACATAGTCCAGGATGCCGGGATTGGCGCGGAACTCGAAGACGAAACGTTGCGCCGCCTCGCGGCCGCCGTCCTTGGCCGGCAGCGAGATCAGCCCGCGCAGGATCGGCGCCACCTCGGCCGCCGTTGCGATCTTCACGGGCAATGACACGCCCGGGAAGGTCTTGCGCATCGCCTTGGCCAGCCGCTTCTCGGCCAGCGTCACCAGGTCGATCATGCGCACATAGGTTTCTTCCGCCGTGGCGCCCATCGAGAAGATGCCGTGCTTCAGCAGGATCAGCCCTTCGACATCGGGATTCTTCCGCGCGATTTCGTTGGTCTTCTTGGCGAGGGCAAAGCCCGGCATGACGTAGGGCACCAGGGCGGCACGCTTGCCGTAGACATCGGCTGCCAGCGCCTCGCCGTCGGGCTGGTCGGTCAGCGCCAGCACGGCGTTGGAATGGGTGTGGTCGATGAACTTGTGCGGCAGGAAGGCATGCAGCAGCGTCTCGACCGACGGATTGGGCGACTTGCTGTCTAAAAGGTTGCAGCGCTGGACGTTGACCATGTCCTCGTCGGAAAGCGCCTGCAGTCCGACCAACTCGCGCAACGGTTCCAACCGCACGGCCGGCAGCCCGGGCGCCTCGATCGTGCCCATGTCCCAGCCGCTGCCCTTCACGCACAGCACGTCGACGGAAGCGCCGGTGATGTCGGCGACCTTTGTCTTCACCGACGTGTTGCCGCCGCCATGCAGCACCAGCCGCGGCTCGCCGCCCAAGAGCCGCGTCGTGTACACGCGCAAGGCGAGGTCCTCGCCGATGCCCTTGGTGGCATGCTGCGCGATCGCGGCCTTGGCATCGCTGTCGGACCACAAATTCTGCATTGGCTCTCCTGCTCCCGCTGTCATCCCGAGCGTAGCGAGGGACCTTTCCTGAGGCGTCAAAGGTCCCTCGCTGCGCTCGGGATGACAATCTTACCTGTGTGCGATCACGACCTTGCCGAAGTGGTTCTGGCTCTTGAGATGCCGGTAGGCGTCCTTCGCCTCGGCGAAAGGAAACACCTTGTCTATGACAGGTTTTAGACCATCGGCTTCGATGGCGCGGTTCATGGCCTCGAACATCTGCCTGTTGCCGACATAGAGACCCTGGACGCGGAGGTTGCGGCGCAGGATCGGCATGGGATCGATCTGGGCGCCCGGGCCGGTCAGCAGGCCGATCACCGCGATGCGGCCGGCGATGCGCGTCGCCATGAGGGACCGCGGCAGGGTGCCGGCGCCGCCGACCTCGACGGTGATGTCGACGCCGCGGCCTTGGGTCAGCTTCGTGATCTCCTGGTCCCAGTCGGGTATGGCGCGATAGTCGACCACCGCCTCGGCGCCCATCGTCTTCAGCCGCTCGGCCTTGGCCTTCGAGCTCGAGGTCGCGAGCACGCGTGCGCCGAACATCTTCGCGAACTGCAAAGCGAAGATCGACACGCCGCCCGAGCCCAGCACCAGCACGGTGTCGCCTGACTTGATGCCGCCAACCTCGACCAGCGCATGCCATGCGGTGACACCGGCGCAGGGCAGCGTGGCGCCTTCCTCGAAGCTCAGGCCTGCCGGCAGCTTCACCACGCCGTCCTCTTCCAGCACGGCAAGCTCGGTCAGCATGCCGTCGATGGCGCCGCCCATCGCCGAGCCGAAGGCTGCGTCGTCGATCGCGCCGCCCACCCATCTCTGCATGAAGCAGCCGGCGACGCGATCGCCGACTTTGACTCGCGTCACGCCGGGTCCGATTGCGACCACTTCGCCGGCGCCGTCCGACAGCGGGATCAGGTCGGGCTTGGGCGCAGCGCGCGCGTAGTTGCCTTCGACGGTGATCAGGTCGCGGTAGTTGAGCGACGTCGCCTGCACGCGCACCAGCACCTGGCGTGGGCCGGGCGTCGGGTCCGGCCGCTCGGCCAGCGTCAGCGAATCGATGCCCTTGGGCGAGGGGATGACGTAGCACTTCATTCCTTGCCGCCCTTCAGCTCGATGATGGTTTTGGCCATGACCGCTTCCTGGTCCCACGGGAACAGGATCCAGGTGTCCTGGCTCACCTCGGTGATGAAGCTGTCGACCGTGGGCCGCCCGGCCGGCTTGGCGTAGACCGAGGCGAAATGCGCTTTCGGCAGGAGGGCGCGCACGGCCCGCGCGGTGACGCCGGTGTCGACCAGATCGTCGACGATCAGCCAGCCTTCGCCCTGGTCCTTTTCGGCCGAGGTCCCCTTCAGCAGCTCGACCTTGGCGCCGCGCTCCATGCGGTCGTAGGTCGAACAGCAGACGGTGTCGATCAGCCGCAGGTTCAGCTCGCGCGCGACGATGGCGGCCGGCACCAGCCCGCCGCGGGTGATCGCCACCAGCCCCCTGAACGGCCCCAGATCGGCCAATCGCCAGGCCAGTGCCCGGGCGTCGCGATGCAGTTCCGTCCACGAGACGGGAAACATCTTGTTGTATCCCGCGCCGCTCGCCATGCGATTTCGCCTCCTGCCCTGTCCGGTTTGGCTTGCCCCCCGGCAGACGCTGAACTAACACCTTCGACCGACGCAATGAAGATCGACCGCACCGGAATAACAGGGACGGAGTCCGCGGGAACATGGGAATCGAGCTAACGCCCGCCTTCTGGAGCGGCCTGTTTCAGATCATCCTGGTCAATATCGTGCTCTCCGGCGACAACGCGCTGGTCATCGCGCTGGCTTGCCGCAACCTCGAGAAGCGCCATCAGAAACCGGCCATCCTGGTTGGCAGCGCCGGCGCCATCATCCTTCGTATCATCTTCGTGCTGATCGTCGATCAGCTGCTCAAGATCGGCTACCTCAAGCTGATCGGCGGCCTGCTGCTGCTGTGGATCGGCGTCAAGCTGGTCCAGGGCGAGGAGGAGCACGGCGACGGTGTGAAGGCGGCGGGCTCACTGTGGGCGGCCATCCGCACCATCATCATCGCCGACGCAGTGATGAGCCTCGACAACGCCATCGCCATCGCCGCCGCGGCCAAGGGCGACACGACCCTGATCATCCTCGGTTTGCTGATCAGCATCCCGCTGATCATCTTCGGCGCCACCCTGATCATGATCCTGCTGAACCGCTTCCCGATCATCGTCATCGCCGGCGGCGGCTTGCTGGGCTACATCGCGGGCGAGGTGCTGGCGACCGACCCGGCCTATGTCGAGTGGCTGGCGGCGAGGATTCCCAATCACAAGCTGTGGTTCGAGATCGGCGGCGCCGTCCTCACCGTCGCCTTGGGCTACTGGTTGCAGCGACGCGCCAGGGCGAAGAAGCACGAAGAGCCGGTCGACCTCGCCGCCGAAGGACGCAAGGAGTAGCCACCATGGCCAAGATGAAGGCAATCCTGGTCGCCGTCGACGGCTCGGACACGTCGGACCGTGCGGTCCGCCATGCGCTCGACCTGATCGAGGCGGGCCTCGCCGCCGAGCTGCACCTGCTCAACGTCCAGCCCAACCTCGGCGGCGCCATCTCGACCTTCGTGTCCAAGGAGCAGATCGACACCCATCATCGCGAGGAGGGTCACAAGGGCCTGGCGACCGCGGTTGAGATCAGCAAGAAAGCCGGCGTCGCGGCCAAGGTCCATATCGGCGTCGGCCGCCAGGGCGAGGTGGCGAGCGATTTCGTCACCAAGCTGGGTGCCGGTCTGGTCGTCATCGGCACGCGCGGCCATACCGGTCTCGCCGGCGTGCTGCTGGGCTCGGTGGCCCAGGACGTGATCGCCCACGTCAAAGTGCCGGTTACATTGGTGAAGTAGCCTCGGTTGTTGTAAAACCGCGCCGCACGCTTGAGGAGGTCGAGTGGCGGAGCAGTTGTGGCGACGCGAGGCCCTGGCGCCGTACGCCACCCTGCCGTGGCAGAGCCGCGGCCGCCTGCATGCCGAGAGCGAGGATCCCTCGCGCAGCCCGTTCCAGCGCGACCGCGACCGCATCATCCATTCGACGGCGTTCCGCCGGCTGAAGCACAAGACCCAGGTCTTCGTCTATCACGAGGGCGACCACTACCGGACGCGGCTGACGCATTCGCTGGAGGTGGCGCAGATCGCCCGCACCATCTGCCGCACGCTGCACCTCGACGAGGATCTCGGCGAGGCCGTGGCGCTCGCCCACGATCTCGGCCACACGCCGTTCGGCCATGCCGGCGAGGAGGCGCTGCACGCGGCGATGAAGCCGTTCGGCGGCTTCGACCACAACGCCCAGACCTTGCGCATCCTGACCAAGCTCGAGGAGCGCTACGCCGAGTTCAACGGCCTCAACCTCACCTGGGAAACGCTGGAAGGCGCGGTGAAGCACAACGGCCCGCTGCTCAAGGACGGGCGTACGCTGGAAGATCTGCCGGCCGCCATCGTCGAATACTGCCAGGACCACGACCTCGAACTTGGCGGCCATGCCGGTCCGGAGGCGCAGGTCGCGGCCCTGAGCGACGACATCGCCTACAACAACCACGACATAGACGACGGGCTGCGCGCCGGCCTGTTCGGCGTCGCCGACCTTTTGGACCTGCCGCTGGTCGGCGAGATGTTCGCGCTGGTGTCGAAGAAATATCCCGGGCTGGGTGAGAGCCGCCTGGTCCACGAGGCGGTGCGGCGCGTGATCAACGCCATGGTCGAGGACGTGATGGCCGAGACGCGCCGTCGGCTGGCCGAGGCCAAGCCCCAGTCGGTCGCCGAGATCCGCGCGCTTGGCCGCCCCGTCGTCGCCTTCTCCGAGCACATGGCCGAGACCGACCGCACGGTGAAGAAGTTCCTGTACGGCCGCATGTACGAGCACTGGCATCTCAACCGCTCGCACTCCAAGGCGCGCCGCGTCGTGATGGACCTGTTCGGCCTGCTGTTCGCCGAGCCCAACTGCCTGCCGCCGCCCTGGCGCGAGCGCGCCGAGGCCGCCGAACGCGCCGCCCGCGCCCGCATCGTCGCCGACTACATCGCCGGGATGACGGATCGGTACGCGCTGGACGAGCACCGGCGGTTGTTTGACCTCTATAACTAGCCAGCCGTCATCCCGACCGGAGCCAAGCGCAGCGAGGCGTAGCGGAGGGACCTATATTTGTTGCCTCAGCGACAAAACAGGTCCCTCGACTACGCCGCCCGCTGGGCGGCTCCGCTCGGGATGACGGGAGGGGGCAGGATGACAAACGTTGCCATTTCGGCAATACCCCCGCCCCATGAACCCGTACCGCCATTTCATCGGCGAGATCGAAGCCGCGCTGCGCGCCATGCAGGCGGCCGGCGAATTGCCGCCGGACCTCGATTTCTCCGCCATCACGGCCGAGCCGCCGCGCGATGCCGCGCATGGCGATATCGCCACCAATGCCGCCATGGTGCTGGCCAAGGCCGCCAGGAAGAAGCCGCGCGACATCGCCGAGCCGCTGCTGGCGAGCCTGAAAGCCAATCCTGACGTGGTCGACGGCGCGGTCGCGGGGCCGGGCTTCATCAACCTCAAGATCGCCGACACCTTCTGGCGCGATCGGCTGCGCGAGTGCCTCAAGGCCGGCATCGCCTATGGTGATTCGCCGATGGGGCAGGGCGCCAAGGTCAATGTCGAGTACGTCTCGGCCAATCCGACCGGCCCCTTGACCGTAGGCCATGCGCGCGGCGCGGTGGTGGGCGATGCGCTCGCCAACCTGCTCGCCAAGGCGGGCTACGCCGTCACCAAGGAGTACTACATCAACGACGCCGGCGCGCAGGTCGACAAGCTCGGGCAGTCGACCTTCCTGCGCTACAAGGAGGCGCTGGGCGATCAGATCGGCGCCATCCCCGAGGGCTTCTATCCCGGCGAGTATCTCAAGGACGTTGGCGCCGCGATCGCCAAGCGCGACGGCGCGCGCTGGATCGACAAGCCGCAGTCCGACTGGCTGCCGGCGATGCGCGACTTCGCCATCGAGACGCTGATGGCCGAGATCAAGACCGACCTCGAGACGATGGGCGTGCACATGGACGTCTATTCGTCCGAGCGCGCGCTGGTCGATGTCGGCATGGTCGACCGCGTCTTCCAGGAGTTGAGCCGCCAGGGCCTGATCTACACCGGCCGCCTCGATCCGCCGAAGGGCCAGAAGCCTGACGACTGGGAGGATCGCGAGCAGGTGCTGTTCCGCGCCACCAAGTTCGGCGATGAAGTCGATCGGCCTCTGAAGAAATCAGACGGCACCTGGACCTACTTCGCCAACGACATCGCCTATCACTTCGACAAGTTCCGCCGCGGCTTTGCCGACATGATCGACGTGTGGGGCGCCGACCACGGCGGCTACGTCAAACGTCAGAAGGCGGCGGTCAGCGCCGTCACCGACGGCAAGGGCGAGCTCGACGTAAAGCTCTGCCAGATCGTGCGCGTGATGAAGAACGGCGAGCTGGTCCGCATGTCCAAGCGCGCCGGTACATTTGTTACATTGCGCGACCTGCTCGACGAGGTCGGGCCGGATGTCGTGCGTTTCACCATGCTGACGCGCAAGAACGACGCGCCTTTCGATTTCGATGTGACAAAGGCCACAGAACAGTCACGCGATAACATGGTCTGGTACGTCCAATATGGGCATGCACGGACTCGCTCCGTGTTGCGGCAGGCAGCCGCCGCCGGCGTCGCGATCGATGGACTGGACAGCGCTCCATTGGATCGTCTGGGCGACGCCGGCGAGCTGGCCCTCATCCGACTGATCGCCCAGTGGCCGCGCCAGGTCGAGGCCGCCGCCGCCGCCCACGAACCCCATCGGATTGCTTTCTATCTCTATGAACTGGCCGCCGCCTTCCATGCCCATTGGACGCGCGGCCGCGAGGAGCCCGGCCTGCGCTTCGTGATCGAGGGCGACGCCGAGCTGACGCGGGCGCGTCTGGCGTTGGTACAGGGAATCGGATTTGTGATAGGATCAGGATTAAAGGTCTTCGGCGTAACACCCGTCGAAGAGATGAGATAAGGAAAAATGCACATCCGCCGGTCCCCCTCCGGCGACGGTCCAACCATCTACCGGCCGAGCGAGTCGGTAGCTTCAGTACGGCTCGATCCGCCGGCCAGGCCCGTCGCGCACGAACCCGATTCCATTCCCCCGCCGCCGCGGGATTCCCTGCTCATGCGGGTGAACCGACGGCGTGGCCAGATCCTCACCGTCATGGTCTCGATCGCCGCCATCGCGAGCTTCGGCTCGGTCGTGTGGTGGGCGCACAACCAGGATGTGAAGGCAGGCGGCCGGGGGCTCGAACCCCTGGTCGTTCAGGCCCCGGCGACCCCGTCGCGGGTCAAGCCCGAGAATGCCGGCGGGCTCACGGTCCCGAACCAGGACAAGGAAGTCTTTAACCGCCTGCAGCCCAACACCGTGCCGGCCCAGCCGGAGAAGCTGCTGCCCGGCTCGACCAATCCCAAGCTGCCGGCCGGCGGGATACTGCCCACCCCGGCCGCGCCCAAGCCGCCCGATACCGAGGTCGCAGCCAAGACCCCGACGCCGATGCAGGCCGCGACGCCTGCCGCAGCGACGCCAGGCAGCGGGCCGACGCCGGCGGTGACCGAGACCAAGCCCGCCGCGACCGAGAGCGGACCCAGCATCGCCAGCCTGATCGACAATATGTCGGGGCCGTCCGGTGGCTGGCGCGTTCAGGTCGCTTCGGTGAAGAACGAGGACGTCGCCAAGTCGACCTGGGCGCGCCTGCAGAGCGCTCATGGCGACGTGATGGCCAACCTGCGCATGCAGGCCGTGCGCGTCGATCTCGGCGACAAGGGCGTGTGGTATCGCGTCCAGGGCGGACCGCTCGACGAGAAGCAGGCCCAGAGCGTCTGCAACACGCTGAAGACCCGCAAGGCCGACTGCGTGCTGGTTCCGCCGGCACGCTGACCCGTCATCCCGAGCGGAGCCGCCCGAAGGGCGGCGTAGTCGAGGGACCTGTTCTGGTCGATGCATCGACGGAAATGGTCCCTCCGCTACGCCTCGCTGCGCTCGGCTCCGGTCAGGATGACGGGTGTTTTGAAGAGGTGACATGAACCCCAGAGCCGTCATCTTCGGTTGCGCCGGCCCCGACCTCAGCGCCGACGAGCGTGCGTTCTTTCGCGACGCCGATCCGCTGGGCTTCATCCTGTTCGCCCGCAACGTCGACTTGCCCGAGCGCACGCGCCGGCTGGTCGACGACCTGCGTTCGTCGGTGGCGCGCGCCGACGCGCCGGTGCTGATCGACCAGGAAGGCGGCCGCGTCGCCCGCCTGCGCCCGCCGCATTGGCACAAGGCGCCGCCGGCGCGACTCTTCGGCGAGCTCTATGCGCGCGATCCCGAGCGCGGGCTGGAAGCGACGCGGCTCAACTCGCGCCTGCTCGCGGCCGACGTCGCCTCGATCGGCGTCGATGTCGACTGCCTGCCGGTGCTCGACATCGCCTTCCCCGAGACCCACGCCGTGATCGGCGACCGCGCCTACGCCGATCGGCCCGAGCCCGTCGCCGCGTTGGGTCGCGCCGCCGCCGAGGGCCTTTTGGCCGAAGGCGTCATGCCGGTGATCAAGCATATCCCCGGCCACGGCCGCGCCACCGTCGATAGCCACCAATCGCTGCCGCGCGTGACGGCCTCGCGCGCGGAGCTGGAGCACACCGACTTCCTGCCGTTCAAGCTTCTGGCCGACCTGCCGTGGGCCATGACCGGTCATCTGCTGTTCGACGCCATCGATCCAGCGGCCGCCATCACGGTATCGGCACGGGGCGTGAAGGAGGTCATCCGCGGCCATATCGGCTTCGACGGCCTGCTGCTGTCCGACGACCTTTCCATGCAGGCTTTGGGCGGTTCGCTGGCCGACCGCGCCGAGCGCTCCCTCGCCGCAGGCTGCGACATTGCCCTGCACTGCAACGGCCGCATGGACGAGATGACCGCGATCGCGGCCCGCACCGGCCCCATGACCGAAAAAGCGGCAGCCCGCTTCGCCGCCGGACGTTCCATTCTCGCCCGCCATCGCAATCACGCCGGCGAGGCGGGTTTGGCCGATGCCGCCGCCCGGCTCGCGACCATGTTGGGGGAATGGGGATAAGGCGGGGCCAAATCCTGTGGCGGTGCACGGCAGCGATGGCATAAACGGGTCTCACATGAGTGACGCTCAGAGCCCGCCCAACGACAACTTCGCCGACGCCGGTCCCGACGTGATCGCGCCCGGCGAGGGCGAGCTGATCGTCAACCTGGAGGGCTTCGAGGGCCCGCTCGACCTGCTGCTGACGCTCGCACGCGACCAGAAGGTCGACCTGCGCCGCATCTCCATGGTGGCCCTGGTCGATCAGTACCTGGCGCACGTGGCTCAGGCCCGTCGCCTGCGCCTGGAGCTCGCCGCCGACTATCTCGTCATGGCGGCCTGGCTCGCCTACCTGAAGTCGCGCCTGCTGCTGCCCGAGCCACCCGCTGGCGAGGAGCCGTCGGGTCAGGAGATGGCCGACGCCCTGCAATGGCAGCTGCGCCGCCTCGAAGCCATGCAGGAGGCGGGCGTTCGCCTGATGGCCCGCCCGCAGCTCGGCAAGGACATCTTTTCCCGCGGCCAGCCCGAGGGTGTGGTCGTTGTGCGCCGCGCCGTGTGGGACGTGAAGCTCTACGACCTGCTCGCCGCCTACGGTCACCAGGTGCGGCCGAAGGACGCCGACACCTACCAGATCGAGCCCATGCAGTTCTTCTCGGTCGAGGAAGCGGCGGACCGGCTGGGGCGGATGCTGGGCATCGCCATCGACTGGCAGACGCTCGAAGCCTTCCTGCCGGCCGGCCTCACCGATCCGTCCCGGCGGCGCTCGGCGCTGGCCTCGACCTTCGTCGCCGGCCTCCAGCTCGCCAAGGACGGCCAGCTCGAGCTGCGCCAGACCGAACGCTTCGGCCCGATCTATTTGCGTAAACGTACCGAGCAACGATGACGGTGCTCCTCATGTCAGAATCAGAAACAGAAGAAAAAGTGACTCCCGAAAACGTCACCGACGTCGTCTCCCCCGACCACGCCCAGCATCTGCGGCTCCTGGAAGCGCTGGTCTTCGCCGGCACCCAGGCGCTCGACGAGAAGGAGCTGGCCGACCGCCTGCCCAACGACGCCGACGTGAAGCGGTTGATCGCCGATCTCACCGAGATGTATGCCGGCCGCGGCGTCAATCTCGTGCAGGTCGCGGGCGGCTACGCTTTCCGAACCGCGCCCGATCTGTCGGAGAAGCTCAAGATCGAGCGCCCGGTGACGCGCAAGCTGTCGCGCGCCGCGGTCGAGACCTTGGCCATCATCGCCTATCACCAGCCGGTGACGCGCGCCGAGATCGAGCAGGTGCGTGGCGTGGGCCTCAGCAAGGGCACGCTCGATCTCCTGTTCGAGCAGAACTGGATCCGCCCGATGGGCCGCCGCCGCGCGCCGGGCAAGCCCGTGACCTGGGGCACCAGTGACTTCTTCCTGGAACATTTCGGGCTGCCCAGCCTCGACGACCTGCCGGGCCAGGAGGAGCTAAAGGCCGCAGGGCTCTTGGACCCGCGCTCGCAACCGCCCATATTCCGGCCCGAAGAGCCCGACCTGCCGCTCGAGCCGAGCGAGGACGAGGCCGACGAGCCGCTGGCCGTCGACGAAACGGGACGCTGATCGGGGCTTCTAGGCCCACAAACGGCCTTATTCGACTGGTTGCCGGGCCTTCCGACGGGGTGCCATAATCGGCCCACGCCGACCGCAAAACGTTTTGGGAGCAATTTCACATGGGTAGCTTGAGCGTATGGCACTGGCTGATCGTGCTGGCCGTCGTACTGCTGCTGTTCGGCGGTCGCGGTAAGATTTCGCAGCTCATGGGCGACTTCGGCAAGGGCCTGTCGGCCTTCAAGAAGGGCGTGGGCGCGCAGGGTGAGGAAACCCCGCCGGCCCAGGCTGGCCAGCCGGGCGACGCGGCCAAGCCGATCTCGGCGCAGGCCACCACGACGCCGCCGCCGTCGGGCAGCCAAGTCGGTGGGCAGGTCCACCAGGACAGCGCCGCCAAGGTCTAGTGCCGCTCGTCGGTTCGCGGCAGGCATGAACGGCGATGTTCGGTATCGACAGTCCTGAGCTTCTGGTCATCGCGATCGTTGCACTGGTCGTGATCGGCCCCAAGGAGCTGCCGGGCATGTTGCGCAGCTGGGGCAAGTGGATGGCCCAGATGCGCGGCATGGCCTCGGAGTTCCGCGGCCATGTCGATGAGATGGTGCGCCAGTCCGAGCTCGACGAAGTGAAGAAGCAGCTCGAGGCGTCGCCGGGGCTCGACCTGCAGTCCCTCGATCCGACCAAGCAGATCAAGAGCGCGATCCAGGAAGGCATGGCCGAGGGCGAGAAGGCCATGGCCGATGCCCAAAGCACCTTGAACACGAGCACCTTCGACAATCCGCTGGCCGAACCGGAGTCTGCGCCGCAGATCGCGGCCGAGGCGCAGCCCGCCATTGCGGAAGCAGCGCAAATCGCCAGCGAGCCGCTTGCAGAACAGGCCCCAGCGACGGTGGCGGAATCGTCGCCTGCCTCACAAGAAGAGAAGCCGGCCAAAGCCGCGGCGGCCGGCTAACTCTTTTCCTCCCCCGTCATACGGGGGAGGGTAGGGAGGGGGCAGGCCACACACGCGATCTCGAAGATTCCGACGTCATGATCTCATTATTTTCGCGCGCCACGACTGGTGCTTTCCCCCTCCCGGCCTCCCCCGTATGACGGGGGAGGTGAAAGAGTGGGCGCCAATTAGCGCTTTGAATTGCCCTGCAAAGGGCGGCATAACGCGGCACCCAGGCCGCGAAGACCTCCCTTGACCCAAGCTCACGACGGACCCGAAGACGACAAGCCGATGCCGCTGCTCGATCACCTGATCGAGCTGCGCAAGCGGCTGATCTATGCCTTGCTGGGCTTCTTTCTGGTCTTCTTCATCACCTTCTACTTTGCGAAGCCGATCTTCTCGTTCCTGATCCAGCCGGCGACCTCCGACGGCTACAAGGTGGTCGTCCTCGACATCTTCGAGTTCTTCTTCGTCACCGTGAAGCTCTCGGCCATGGTGTCCCTGATCGTGGGCTTCCCATTGATCGCGGTGCAGATCTGGCTGTTCGTGGCGCCCGGCCTCTATCGACACGAGAAGAAAGCCTTCCTGCCGTTCCTGATCGCCACGCCGTTCATGTTCTATGCCGGCTGCGCGGCCATGTACTACGTCGTCATGCCGTACGTGATCAATTTCATGCTGACGCAGTACGTGCCGCCCGACATCGAGAAGACCCTGCGCTCCTCCGACTACCTCGAACGCGTGCTGCAGCTCGTCTTCGCCTTCGGCTTCGCCTTCGAGGTCCCGGTGCTGCTGACCCTGCTGGTGCGGGTCGGCATTGTCACGACCGAGGGCCTACGCAGCAAGCGACGCTACGCCATCGTCGTCGCCTTCGTCGTCGCCGCCGTCCTGACGCCGCCCGACGTGGTGAGCCAGCTTGCCCTCGCCGTTCCGCTGATCGCCTTCTACGAGATCAGCATTCTGATCGGCCGCTGGATCGAGAAGAAGCGCGAGGCGGAGGACAAGAAGGCCGAGGAAGAAGAGAACAAGGCCGACCAGGCCGGTAGCTGACCATGCAAGACCTTTTTTCATCCTCTTCCGGACCGCGCGCTTCCAGCGCGCTCATGAGCGCGCAAGATGCGCGCGGTCCGGAAGACCATGAGGCAAGAACTGCGCTGTAACCCATGCATGACATCCGTTTCATCCGGGAGAACCCCGCTGCGTTCGACGCTGGCCTGAAGAAGCGCAACCTGGCGCCCCTGTCGGCCGAATTGCTGGAGATCGACAAGCGCCGCCGCGCCGCCATCTCCGAGAGCGAGGCGGCGCAGGCCCAGCGCAAGGCGCTGAGCCGCCAGATCGGCATCGCCAAGGGCAAGGGCGAGCCCGCCGAGGCGCTGATGGCCGAGGTCGCTGCCCTCGAGGCGACCCTGAAGAAGGGCGAGGCCGAGGCCGCCCGCCTCGACGAGGAGCTGACGCATCGCCTGGAAGTGCTGCCCAACCTGCCGTTCGACGACGTGCCCGACGGCGCCGACGAGACCGGCAACGTGGAGATCCGCCGCGTCGGCAGCCAGCGGAACTTTGCCTTCCAGCCCAAGGACCATGTCGCGCTGGGCGAGGCGACGGGCGAGATGGACTTCGCGGCGGCCGCCAGGATCTCCGGCGCGCGCTTCGTGTTCCTGAAGAAGCATCTCGCTCGCCTGGAGCGCGCCATCGCGCAGTTCATGCTCGACCTGCACACCTCGGAAGAGGGCGGCTACACCGAGGTCAATCCACCGCTCCTGGTGCGCGACAACGCTGCCTATGGCGTGGGCCAGCTGCCCAAGTTCGCCGAGGACATGTTCCACACCGACAACGGCTTCTGGCTGGTGCCGACGGCCGAGGTGCCGCTCACCAACCTGGTGAACGACACCATTGTCGAGGAGAAGGACCTGCCGCTGCGCTTCACCGCCTTCACGCCGTGCTTCCGCTCCGAGGCGGGGGCGGCCGGCAAGGACACGCGCGGCATGATCCGCCAGCACCAATTCCCCAAGGTCGAGCTTGTAAGCATCACCACGCCCGAGCAGTCCGACGCCGAGCACCAGCGCATGACGGGCCGAGCCGAAGAGGTGCTCAAGAGGCTCGGGCTCCCATTCCGCACCATCGTGCTGTGTGGCGGCGACATGGGGCCGGCCTCGCGCAAGACCTTCGACATCGAAGTCTGGCTGCCCGGCCAGAACGCCTATCGCGAGATCTCCAGCTGCTCGAACTGCGGCGAGTACCAGGCGCGGCGCATGAACGCGCGCTTCCGGCCCAAGGAGGGCCCAAAAGGTAAGGGGGGCGGCACGCGCTTCGTGCACACGCTGAACGGCTCGGGCCTGGCGATCGGCCGCACCTTGATCGCGGTGCTGGAGAACTACCAGAACGAAGACGGCTCGGTGACCATTCCCGAGGCGCTGCGGCCCTACATGGGTGGGCTGACGGCATTGCCGGCGCCCCCCAGCTCGGCAACTGGGGGCAAGCGCAAGTGACCCCCGCCGACATCTCGCGCAAGCGCATCCTCGTCACCAATGACGACGGCATCAACGCGCCCGGTCTGGAGGCGATGATCGACATCGCCACCCAGCTCTCCCAGGACGTCTGGGTGGTGGCGCCGGAATATAATCAAAGCGGCGCCGGCCATTCGCTGTCGCTCACCCATCCGGTGCGCGCCCGCCAGCTCACCGAGACCAAGTACGCGCTGGAAGGCACGCCGACCGACTGCGTGCTGTTCGCCGTCAAGCACCTGCTCAAGGACCACAAGCCCGACATCGTGCTGTCGGGGGTCAACCGCGGCGGCAACATGTCCGACGACGTGACCTACTCGGGCACCATCGCCGGCGCCATGGAAGGCTGCCTGCTCGGCATCCCCTCGATCGCCTTCAGCCAGACCTACACCCATCCTCATCCGGTGAAGTGGGATACGGCCACGACGTTCGGCGCCGATGTGGCGCGGCGCGCGCTCGCCATGAGCATCCCGCACAACGTCCTGATCAACGTCAACTTCCCCGACGTGGCCGCCGCCAACGTCAAAGGCGTGCGCGTGACGCGCCAGGGCGTACGCGGCTTCGGCGGCCATATCGTCGAGCGCACCGACCCGCGCGGCGGCGCCTACTACTGGATCGCCTATGCGCCGGGCGAGCACGAGCACGACGACGAGAGCGATCTGACGTCCGTGCGCTCGGGCTACGTCTCGGTGACGCCGCTGCATCTCGATCTCACCCACGAGGCGACGCGCCGCAAGCTTGCCGCGCAGTTCGCCGACTGAACGGAGGCGGGCCGTGAACGTCCCGGCCATGCAACGCCTGATCGCCGAGCTCAGGCAGTCGGGCATCGCCGACGAGAAGGTGCTGGGCGCCATCGCCAATGTCGATCGCGAGCGCTTCGTGACGCCGGCCTTCGCCGAGCGCGCCTGGGAGAACACGGCATTGCCCATCGCCTTCGGCCAGACCATCAGCCAACCGTTGGTGGTCGCGGCCATGACCGAGGCGCTGCGCGTCGGCCCGCGCATGAAGGTGCTCGAGATCGGCACCGGCTCGGGCTACCAGGCCGCTGTGCTCGCCAAGCTGGCGCGCCGCGTCTACACGGTCGAGCGCTTCAAGCCCTTGTCCAAGGAAGCCGAGAAGCTTTTGATCGATCTCGGCATCTTCAACGTCGTGTTCGACATCGGCGACGGCAGCAAGGGCTGGGCAGGCCAGGCGCCGTTCGATCGCATCATCGTCACCGCCGCCGCCGAGGAACGCCCGCAGGCGCTGATCGACCAGCTCGCCGTCGGCGGCATCCTGATCGTGCCGGTCGGTCGCGATCCGACCGCGCAGGTGGTCGAGCGCATCGTGAAAAGCGAGAGCGGTTTGCAGCGCGATACGCTGATGCCGGTCCGCTTCGTTCCGCTGGTCGCGGGCGCGTTGCCGGTGCTGGGGCAGGGTTAATGGGAGCGCGGGCCTCTGGCCCGCTCATGAGCGGGCCAGAGGCCCGCGCTCCTGTGAGACGTGCTACACAGACGCTAGTCATCAACGGGGAGACCACGCGATGCCAGCGGCTTCACCGCGCATCCACGAGGCGCCGGACGATCTGCTCGCCGCGATCGAGTATTGCTACGAGCAGGGTTGGACCGACGGCCTGCCGGTCGTGCCGCCGCAGGTCGATCGCGTGCACGCCATGCTGGCCGCCGACGACCGCCCGGCCGACACCGTCATCTCCAAGCATCCCGCGACCGGCCTGGAGCTCTCCCTGCACGCCGCTGCCGTTAACGCCGTCATGGCGGGCTGCCTGCCGTCGTACTTCCCGGTGCTGGTCGCGGCCTTCGAGGCCATGGACCGGCCGGACTTCAACTTCCACGGCTCGACCGCCAGCACCGGCGGCTCGGCGCCGCTCCTGGTGGTGAGCGGGCCGATCGCCGACGAGATCGGCATGAACGCCGACGTCAACCTGTTCGGTCCCGGCAACCGGCCCAACGCCACCATCGGCCGCGCCGTGCGGCTGATCCTGCGCAACGTCTTCCAGATGCTGCCCGGCATCTCCGACAAGTCGACCCAGGGCAACCCGGGCAAGTACAGCCTGTGCGTCGCCGAGCGCGTGCGCGGCAACCCTTGGCCGCCGCTCTGCCAGGAGCAGGGCTACGCACCCGGCGTCTCCAGCGTCACGGTCTATGCGGCCGGCGGCTTCTGCAATGTCGAGAACCACGGCGGCAACACGCCCGAGCAGGTCTTGGGCTCGGTGGCCGACGCCATGGCCAACTACGGCTGCATCACCTTGGGCCAGAGCGTGGTGATCCTGGCGCCCGAGCACATGCAGATCGTGGCCGGCGCCGGCTGGACGCGACAGCAGGCGCAGGATTTCCTGTTCAGCGAGGCCAAGCGCTCGGTCGAGGGCATGAAGGGCGTCGGCAAGTTCCGCGACCGCGAGTATGACAGCCAGCACGGCGAGGGCGCCCACGCCCTCGCCGAGCAGGGATTCATGCATCGCGGCCTTCGCCCCGACGACATCCTGATCACCCTGGGCGGCGGCGACGCCGGCGGCCATTCGTGCTTTCTTCCGTCGTGGAGTCGCGGCCGCGGCTCGCTCATGCAGCATGCCGCCATCCGGCCGCAGAAGAAGTAGGAGAAACCGATGCAGCTCTACGCTCCCACCTCGACCACGGTCACGCGCAAGCGTACGCGTGCGCCCGCCCTCGCCAAGCTCGACGGCGCGCGCATCGGCATCCTGGAAAACGGCAAGCTCAATGCCGAGGAGATGCTGAACGAGGTGGCCGAGCTCTTCGTTCAGCGCCATGGCTGCACGGTCGTGAAGCTCGCCTCCAAGAAGAACGCCAGCGCGCCGGCGCCCGCCAACACGCTCACCACGGTGGCGCCGGAGGTCGACTTTTTGATCACCGGCCTGGGGGATTGAGGGTCCTGCTCGACGTGCAGTCTGCACGACGGCATCTCCTTCGAGCAGCTTGGCAAGCGGGCGGTGGTGATCTGCACGACACCCTTCGAGGTGACGGCCAAGAACATCGCCCGGGTCCTGGGCATTCCCGACTACCCCTTCACCAAGGTCCAGCACCCGATCGGCTCCTGTACCCTCCCGGAGCTCAAGGAACGGGCCGAAGTGGCCTACCAGCAGGCCTTGGCGATATTGCTCAAGGACTGAAACAGCCCGATTCCCGCCGGAATCGTGATGCAGTACAATGGGTCCATGAAAAGAGCCCCTCGCTACCCCTCGCGATGGGCCGGCTGGATGCGCACGCTGGGTACAACAGCGGCGCTCTCGGTCGCGCTCGGCGCCTGTGCGAACGTGTTCGGCCCCAAGGGCGGAACCATGGAATATCCCGGCTCCGGCGCTGGTCCCAACGCCGTTGCCGTCTATGTCGTCAACGAAAAGGACACGGTCGATAGCATCTCGCAGCGCTATGGCGTGCCCT
>JAKFVH010000279.1 GCA_021732285.1 Reyranella sp.
GGGCTGCGACGCCGTGGTGCTGGCTTGCACCGAGATCCCGCTGATCATCAACGACGCGAACTCAGCCCTGCCGACGCTCGATTCGACCCGCCTGCTGGCACGGGCGGCGCTCAAGCGCGCGGTCCGGAAGACCATGACGCGCCACTGGAGTGGCGCGCCCCCAGCTACTGCAGCCCCGCCGCAACGGCGTCGTCGACTTTCTCCAGCCAGACGAATTCGAGCTTGTTGCGCACTTCCTCGGGGATGTCGTCGTAGTCGCGCTTGTTGCGCGCCGGCAGCATCACGCGGGCGATGCCGGCGGCGGCGGCGGCCACGACCTTCTCCTTGATGCCGCCGACCGGCAGCACCAGGCCGCGCAGGCTGATCTCGCCGGTCATGGCGGTGTCGCTGCGGATCACCCGGCCGGTGAACAGCGAGGTCAGCGCCATGAACATGGCCACGCCCGCGCTCGGCCCGTCCTTGGGCGTGGCGCCCGCCGGCACGTGGACATGGATGTCGCTCTTCTCCAACAGGCCGGGCTCGATCTGGAGCGTCACGGCCATGCTCTTCAGCAGGCTGTAGGCCGCCTGCGCGCTCTCGCGCATCACCTCGCCCAGCTGGCCGGTTAAAAGCATCTTGCCGCCGCCCGGCGTGCGCGTCGCCTCGATGAACAGGATGTCGCCGCCGACCGGCGTCCAGGCAAGGCCCGTGGCCACGCCGGGCACGCTGGACCGCATGGCGATCTCGTTCTCGAAGCGCACCGGCCCCAGGATCTTCTCCAGTTCCGCCACGCCGATATGCTTCTTGGCCGTGGCGCCCTCGGCGAACTCGACGGCCACCGAGCGCAGCACGCGGCCGATCTCGCGCTCGAGATTGCGCACGCCCGCCTCGCGCGTGTAGCTGTCGATGATCTGGCGCAAGGCTGCGTCCTCGATCTCGATCTGATCGGCCTTCAGGCCGTTGGCCTCGAGCTGGCGGCGCACCAGGTAGCGCTTGGCGATCTCGAGCTTCTCGCCGGTCGTGTAGCCGGTGAGCGGGATGATCTCCATGCGGTCGCGCAGCGGCCCCTGGACGGTCTCCAGCATGTTGGCCGTGGTGATGAACACGACTCGGCTGAGATCGAACGGCACGTCGAGGTAGTTGTCGCGGAAGGTCGAGTTCTGCTCGGGATCGAGCACCTCCAGCAGCGCCGCCGACGGGTCGCCATGCATGCCGGCGCCCATCTTGTCGATCTCGTCCAGCATCATCACGCAGTCGCGCGCGCCGACCTTGCGGATCGCCTGGATGACGTTGCCCGGCATGGCGCCGATATAGGTGCGGCGATGGCCGCGGATCTCGGCCTCGTCGTGCAGGCCGCCCAGGCTGATGCGCGTGAACTTGCGACCCATGGCGCGGGCGATCGACTGGCCGAGCGAGGTCTTGCCGACGCCGGGCGGGCCGACGAAGCACAGGATCGGCGCCTTGCCCTCCGGCGCCAGCTTGCGCACGGCGAGGTATTCGACGATGCGCTTCTTGATCTTCTCGAGGCCATAGTGATCGGCATCGAGCACGCGGCGCGCCTCGGCGATGTCGATGTCCTTGGGCTCGGGCGGCGCCCACGGCAGCTCGATCAGCGTGTCGAGGTAGGTGCGGATCATGCTGTACTCGCCCGCCGCCTCGGGCGTGCGCTGCAGCCGCCGCAGCTCCTTGCGCGCGACCTGCTCGACCTCCGGCGGCATCTTGGCCCCAGCGATCGCCTTCTCGAGATCGGCCAGCTCCTGCTTGTTGGAACCCTCGTCGCCCAGCTCCTTCTGGATGGCGGCCATCTGCTCGCGCAGCAAGACTTCGCGCTGACGAGAGTCGAGCGATTCGCGGGTCTTGTTGCCGATCTCGGCCGACAGCCGCAGCACCTCCAGGCGGCGGGCCAAGAGCTTGGAGACCTTGTCCAGCCGCGGCGCCAGGTCGATCGTCTCCAGGATGTCCTGCTTCTCGGCCGGCGTGGCGTCGAGATAGGTTATAGCAAGGTCGGCCAGCATGCCGGGCGAGGTCGTCGCCTCGACGGTCTGGCGCAGCTCGGGCGGCACGCGCGGCAGGAGCTCCAGGACCTCGTTGACCTGCTGCTGCAGCACGATGAAGCGCGCCTCGATATCCGCTCCCGTCGGCGTCGGCTCGGCAAGATGCAGGCCACGCGCCATCAGGAAGGGCTGGCCTTCGACGAACTCGGTGATGCGGAAGCGCTGCACGCCCTGGCAGATCACCATGTGATTGCCGTCCGGCGTCGTGACGTAGCGCACGATGTTGGTCACCGTGCCGACACGGTAGAGGTCGTCCGCCTTGGGAGTGTCCGTCTCCGCCTGGCGCTGCAGGACGATCAGGATCTGGCGCTGCTCGCGCACCGCCTGCTGAGCGGCGGCGATGGTCGCCGGACGGCCGAGCGTGATCGGGAAGACGATCTCGGGGAACAGCACGGTGTTGCGCACCGGCACGACGATGAAGGCGTCGGACGGCAGCGACTGGATCGGCTGGCCGGGGGTGCCCGGGCTGACGCCACTATTGATGTCGGGGGGAGGGCTCATGGCTCGCCCCTCGAACGCGGCACCTTGGCCAGCCGGATCACCAGGCAGCCGTTGGCGACACCGCTGCGCGGCGTCTCATAACGGCCCGGCGGCAACGGGATGTGGCGCTCGAAGCGGCCCTGCGGCAGTTCCAGGCGATGGATGGTGGCTGTGCGCAGCTCCTGCGGCAGCACGCGCTCACCCGCGATCGAGAGCCCGCTGTTGTGGATCACGATCTCGACCTTGTCGGGATCGACGCCGGGCAGCGCGACCAGGACCAAAACGGCGTCCTGGGTCTCCAGCACGTCGGTCGGCGGCTCCCAGTTGATGCCGCGGCGCGAGACTTGCGGCGGGCTGAAAACCTCGCGATGCAGCCGCTCGGCGCGCGCCAGCATCTGCAAGGCTTCCGACCACATCCAGTTGCGGGGATCTTCGTTGGCCATTGGTCCCATATAGGAAGTGGTTTTGGGATTCGCATCCCCAGGGTTCATTCTCTTCCGGACCGCCGGCGTCTCGCCGGCTCAAGCTCATGAGCCGGCCGGAGGCCGGCGGTCCGGAAGACTAATTCCCGATCAGCGCCTGATAGACCAGGTCGCGCAGCAGGTAGCGGTAGCGGAGCCGCGCCGCCGGCGACTGCATCATGAACACGACGTACAGGCGCTCCCGCGGATCGTGCCAGAAGTAGGTGCCCCAGGCACCGCCCCAGTAGTAGTCGCCCGGCGTGCCAGGCAGCGGATTGCGGCCCTGGTCGGTGCGCACGGCGAAGCCCAGGCCGAAGCCCTGGCCCATGCGCGCCGACGGCTCGAGCGCCTCGAAGCGCCACATGTCGGCGCCCATCTTGATGTCCGGCGGCAGCGCGTCGGCCGTCATCAGGTCGATGCTCTTGCGCGAGATCAGCCGCACGCCGTCGAGCTGGCCGCCATTGGCGAACATCTGCAGGAAGCGGGCATAGTCGGCCGCCGTCGACACCATGCCGCCGCCGCCCGACCGCCACTTCGCCTTCAGGGTGATGTCGGGGATGGTGGGGACTTCATTCTTGGGTCCCTCCTTCATCGGCTTGGCGCCGCGCGCCGCCTTGTCCGGACCGACCTCGAAGGCGGTATCACCCATCTTCAGGGGCTTGGTGATGCGTTCCTCGATGAACTTGTCGAGCGGCATGCCCGAGGCGACCTCGACGACGCGGCCCAGCACGTCGGTCGACATGGAGTATTCCCAGGTCGTGCCGGGCTGGTAGATCAGCGAAAGCTTGGCGAGCTTGTCGGCCATCTCCTCGTTGGTCTGGTTGGGGTCCATCGCCTTGATGTCGGCGTAGGACCGCTTGAGCTGGTTGGCGCCCGCGGCGCCGTAGGTCAGGCCGGAGGTGTGGCGCAGCAGGTCCTGCACCGTCATCGGCCGGGTCTGCGGCGCCTGCACGTATTCCACCGTGCCGTCGTCGTTCTTTTTCTCGACGGCAACCTTGGTGTCGGCGAAGGCGGGAATATAGCGCGACACCGGGTCCTGCAGCGTGAGCTTGCCCTCCTCCATCAGCATGATGGCGGCCACGCTCACGATCGGCTTGGTCATCGAGGCGATGCGGAAGATGGTGTCGTTGGTCATCGGCGCCTTGGCGTCCTTGTCGCGGAAGCCGAAGGAATCGAACATCACCAGCTTGCCGTTGCGCGCGATCAGCACGACGGCGCCTGGTAGCTCGTTATTCTTCACGCCCTCCTCGATGCGGTCGCTGAGCCGCTTCAGCCGGGCCGCGACGAAGCCCACCTCCTCGGGCGACTGCGCCTTGGGAATGCCCTGAGCCGCGGCTGGCGGCACCAGTGAGGCTGCAAGCACAGCTGCTGCGACGAAGCGGATCATCGACATAGTATTTCCTCCCGAACCTGACCCATCAAAGCAAAACGCCTCGGCTTGCGCGAGGGTGCTCGCTTCACACAGCGAGAAGGCGCTCGACCAGCCACACCGCGCCGACCAGCGCCACGATCACCGACAGGATCTGCGGCAGGCGCGGCAGGCGGCCGGGACGCGAGGCCCAGACGAGCGGCGGCATGACCACGGCGACGAAGGCCAGCTGGCCCAGCTCGACGCCGAGGTTGAAGCCGACCAGGGCACGCACAAGCGTCGCACGCGTGAGATCGAGCTCGACCAGCGCCGAAGCGAATCCCAGGCCGTGGACCAGGCCGAAGAGGCCGGCGATCAGCCAGCGCCGACCGGCGCCGCCCGGCGCCACCAGGTTCTCGACGGCAACCCAGACGATCGAGGCAGCGATCAGCGGCTCGACGATCGATGACGGCACGTCGACCAGGCCCAGCGTCGCCAGGCTGAGCGTGACGCTGTGGGCGACGGTGAACGCGGTGACGATCTTCACCGTCTGCCAGAGGCTTTTAGAGAGCGCGAGCAGGGCGAGCAGGAACAGCAGGTGGTCGATGCCGCCGATGATGTGCTCGACACCCATGCCGAGAAAGGAGGCGAACGTACCTGTGGCCTTCTGCTCAGGCATCGGGCTGCCGCTCACCGCAATGCTCGCCTGACGCTGCCCCTTCTCGAAAACGACCTGCCTGGCGCCACCCGGCCATTGGATGTCGGCGATCGTGTGATGATCGACGCCGAGCAAGGCGTCGATGCCGTCGCGAATCGAGAGGTTGCGTATGGGCGCCGCGCAGGCATACAGCACCACGACCTCGATGCTGGCGCGGCCGGCTGACGGCGGCCTCGTCTCCGCTGGAACGGCGGAGCAGGCCGCACCGTCGCCCTCGATCGTGACGTGCCGCGCCACCGCCGCCGCCAACTCGCGCAGGTCTCGCGTGGCGTCGCCCAACCCTTCGGTCGGCAAGGACAGCGCGTAGCGCACGGACTGGCCGGCGACCGAAATCGTGGCGTGGCCAGTGGTCCCGCCCTGGTGCGCGACGGCGGCGCCGGAAGCGAGCACCACGACCGCGAGCAGGACCCTCGCCCACATCATCGCGTCTTCAAGCCCTCCAGCGCCGCGGTCCACTCGGCGCCGATGAAGCGCGACATCAGGTAGACTTTGGGATCGCCATCGATCCGCATGTATTGCAGGAAGCCCTCCGGATTGAGCGCGCCGAAGCGCACGGTCAGCCCCTTCCCACCGCCGGCCCCAGAAAGCGTCGCCACGACCACTTGCTCGTCGAGGCCGAACGGACGGGTGTCGACGCCAGACAGCTCCTCCGCGGCGATCTCGCGCACCGGCGGCGAGCGATGCAGCATCTTGACCGCGGTATCGAGATGGGTTGCCGCGGCCCCCTCGACCGCGCCGCCGGGCTCCAGCGCCCAGCCGTTGCCGCTGCGCACCAGCACGAGCTGCCGGTCGCCGCGCCCGAGCGTGATCTTCTGCACGGCTTCCGGCTCGAGCTGCAGCACGCCCTTCGCCTCGAACTTCACGAGCTGGCGCTGCACCGGCTGGGCGCCGGTCACGACCATCGCGACGAGATAGGCCAGCGCCAGCAGGGCCAGCAGCGGCAGGGCGAGCCGTCGCAGCGCCACCGCGCTCATCGCCGCCGCCACCAGACCACGCCGCCGATCGCGATCACCGTCAGCGGCAGCAGGATGACGATGAAGATGAAGAGCCACCGGCTCTGTGCGCCCGTCAGCAGGATCATCGGCGGCACGGGGATGCGCGTGCGCACGGCGGTGCCGCGCTCCTCGCGGGCGAGCCAGCGCACCGCCGCCACCAGCAGGTCGCTGTTCGCCATGTAGGGCAGGAAGGAGTTGCTGGCGAAATCGCCGTCGCCGATCACCACGGCCCGGAACGGCGGCGCGCCCGGTGCCAGCGTCCCCTCGGCGGCAATGCCCAGCACGCGCGGCCGTACGTCAGCGACCTGAGTTGCAGGGGCGGACGAGCCCTCGGTCGTGCGCGCCTCGGCGGCCGCCACCGGACGGGCGTAGCTGTCGCGACTGCTCTGCAGGATCGGTATCACCTCCACGCCGGCCGCCGGCTTGGTCAAGGCGAGAGGCCGGATGCCGGGAAAGAAGGTCAGCGACAGGGTGCGGGTGATGGGATGCGGATCGTAGCCGGTTACCGCCACCATCTCGGCATCGCGCTGGTAGTGGCTCAATGGATCGACGACCACCTGCTGCTCGAGCCGGACGCCGAGGTCGGACAGCAGCCGCGAGAGGCCCGCCTCCGGTGCGAAGCCGAGGTCGAACAGCAGCAAGGCGTTGCCGCCAGCCTCGAGATAGGACCGCAGCGCCGCGCTTTCCGCCGGCAGGAACGTGGTTCGCGGGTTGGCCGCGAGGACCACCGTGCAATCGGCGGGCACCGTACCGGCCGTCACCAGCACAAGCTTGCGGGTGACGTAGCCCTGCGCTTCAAGAACCCGCCGTACCCGGCCAACGCCGTGGCCCGCGGTCTCGATGATTTGCGATGACGCCTCGCCGTGGCTGTGGTTGGCCACGGCCTCGAGGTGGGTGTGGAACTCGAATCCGTCCATCGAGAATTCGCCGTGGCCCTCCAGGAAGCACACGGTGAGCGAACGCGTGCGCAGCACGCGCTGGATGCCGATGGCAATCTCTGCCTCGTCAGTGCCCTGGATGAGGACGCGACGGCCGGCGGCCTCGACGATGGCGGCGTTGTAGAGCCGCACACCCTCGCGACGCGCCAGCTCCGGCTGCTTGTCGGGATCGACCGTGAGGACGGTGAGCATCGGATTGCGCCGGCCCATCACCTCCAGGATGTTGCGCGCGCGTTGCCCGATCGGATCGTCGGAGCGGTAGAAATAGGTGATGTGGACCGGCGTTCGCAGCTCGTCGACGACCGCCATCGCGGTGGCCGACGGCGTGTAGACTTTCTCCCGGGTAACGTCGATGTGGGTGTCGTTGAGGTGAAGCGCGACGTTCGCCAGCATCCACACGCCGAGCCCCGCCACGACGCAGCCCGCCGCATAGAGTCTCGAGCCGATGGCGCCCAGACCCGTCGCGAGCGGCAGCCGCAGCGCGACCGCGAACAGCACGAGCACGGCGACAAGCCAGCCGGCCGCCCACAACAGCGCCGGGAGCTCGACGGCATGACCCTCGTGCATCGCTCAGCGCCGCGCCAGCGCCCGGACCGTCAGGAACAGGCCGAGCAGGATGACGGTGAGGAAGAAGCCGACGTCGGACACGTACATCGCGCCGACCGCGAAGGGCGTGAAATGGGCCAAGAGCGACAAGCCGAGCAGCCAGTTCTCGAAGGGGTGCGGCAGCAGCGACGCCAGCGTGTCGATCGCCCATAAAAGCCCGAACAGCCCGAGGGACACGACGGCGGCGACGATCTGGTTGGCCGTCAATGCCGAGATCATGAGGCCGATCGCGACCAGCGCCGCGCCCAGCATCATCAGGCCGACGTAGCCGCTGTAGATCGGCCCCCAATCCGGATCGCCGTAGACCCCCAGCACGGCGGCATAGATCAGCGTGAGGCTCGCCATCGCCGCCAGCACCACCATGCAGGCGATGAACTTCGCGGCAACGATGTCGATCTCCCGAAGCGGCGCCGTCAGCAGCAGCTCGAGTGTGCCGCTGCGCCGCTCCTCGGCGAACTGGCGCATCGTGATGAGCGGCACCAGCAGGATCAACTGGACGGCCGACTGGAAGAAGATGTGCACCAGGGTCGCCTGCTTGGCCACGATCAGCGACACGGTGAAGGTGTAGCCGCTCAGCACGATGAACACGGCGATCACCGCATAGGCGATCGGTGACGTGAAAAGCGTGCGCACTTCCTTGCCCACCAGCGTCGCCACCTGGGTCATCGCATCGCCTTTGCCTGCGTGAGGTCGAGGAACAGCGCCTCGAGGGGCGACGGTGCCGGCGCCGCCACCGTTTCATGGGTGATCTGCTCGACGGTCAGGAGCCGTCCGTCGAGCAGGATCGCCACCCGGTCGGCCGTGCGCTCGATCTCGGCCAGGATATGGGATGTCACCAGCACGGTGCAGTCCTGCGCCAGGTCCTTGAGCAGGCCGCGCAACTCGATGATCTGCCGGGGGTCGAGGCCGTTGCTTGGCTCGTCGAGAACAAGCAGCTCCGGCCTATGCAGCACGGCCTGGGCAAGCGACACGCGCTGCCGATAGCCGCGCGACAGCCGTTCTATGATGACGTTCCGCACGCCGCCCAGCGCCAGCCGCTCGACCGCGGCGTCGATGGCGCGGTCCAGGGTCCCGCCCGTGATCCCGCGCAGCCGCCCCATGAATCCGAGATACTCGACGACGCGCATATGGCCGTAGAGCGGCGAATCCTCCGGCACATAGCCGATGCGCTCCCGGGCGGCGCGGGCCGCGCGCACGACGTCGATGCCGGCAATCCGGACAGTCCCCGAGCTGGGGTAGAGATAACCGGTAACGAGTCTCAGGATGGTGCTTTTGCCGGAGCCGTTCGGCCCGAGCAGGCCAAAGACCTCGTGCTCCTGCACCTCGAAGGAAACGGCATCGACGGCCAATCGGGCGCCAAAGCGCTTGCTCAGCCGGTCGAGCGAAAGGACGGCCATAGTCAGCTCAGATACCCGGCAAGACGGCGAAGCCCGGATCAGCCTCGCCGTTCATCAATCAAGAAAGCCCGGTTGCTGCCGCTCAGTCGTAGAACTCCGGCGCCTTCTTCATAGCCTTGAAGGCATCCGGATCGTGAGCGGTGAAGAAATCTGCCTTCTCGTTCGCCATCGTCATGCGGATCCATTCGAAGGCGGTAAGGAAGCCCTGCGGGTTGTAGGCCAGCACGATGTTCGGCGGGATGCTCTTCTCCACGTTCTCGCGCATGTAGACGTTGTCGCCGGTCAGGATGATGAGGCCAGTGTTCTTCAGCCGGACGGTCATCATCTGGCTGCCGGGGGTGTGAGCGACCCAGCGCTTGACCACCAGGGTGCCGTCGCCGAACAGGTCGAGGTCACCCTCGAGCTGCAGCATCTTCTGGGCATTGGGGTAGTCGGTGTTCGGCGACCTGAGCGGCAGGACGTCGCCGATCATGTAGGGACCGCCCGTCCCGGCCTTCGGCCAGAACGCATTCAGGATCTCGTCCCTTTGCACGACGATCGTCGAGTTCGGGAACTTGCCGACGTTGCCGCCGTGGTCGAGATGCAGGTGGCTGGGCACGACATATTTGATGTCGTCGGGCTTGAGGCCGATCTTCTGGAGCTGCGTGTCGATCGCCACGTCCGGCGTGTTGACCGGCTTCAGGGCGGTGAAAAAGGCGCCCCAGTAGGTCGGATCCTTGATGATCTTGTCATTGTTGCCGGTGTCGAAGAGCACGTTGCCCTTCGGATGCCTGATGACGAAGAAGCCGACCGGGACCTGGATGGTCGGCTCGTTCGGCGCGTTGTTCACCAAGGCGCCCTTGCCGATGGTAAGGGCGCCCGAACTGAAGGCGTACATCTTGATGTCCTGTGCTTGTGCCACGGACATGCAAGTGGTGATGGCGATTGCGGCGATACCTGCTAGCGCCTTGTCCAACATGCGTTCCTCCCGAAGTTGGTCGCATTGTTCTGGCATGGGCGGCTCGTGAGCCGCCTGCGTATCACGTTCTTGCCACAATTAATGCTCGCGACCTTTGGCAAGTCAATCTGAAAGGCCCCCGTATGCACGGAGGCCTTCCAGGTATGCGTTGCACGCCGGCTGTCAAGTGAGCGCGATCGGCCCGCCGTTCGATCCCGTCGCGCCTTTGATCGGCTCCGGCGAGAACACGTAGACGAATTGGTACTTGCGGTCGGCGAGCAACCCCGTGAAGTCGAGGTTCTCGTGGTTGTAGATGCCGTTCTTGGTGATGAGCTCGCCATGCACCGGGAAGGCCAGGTCCTTGTTGGGGTTGGGCACGACCTCGACCGCCCAGCTGTCGCCGCCGGTCACGCACACGCCCTTGTCGATGCACCACTTGGCGACTTCGAGGCCGATGCCGGGCTCGCCGCTGTTGAACTTGTCGTTGTTCTTCATCCACAGCTTGCCCCAGCCAGTGTTGAAGAACACCGCATCGCCTTCCTTGATGTCGGCTTCCTGCATGTTCTGCTTCTGCAGGGCCGCCCGCAGGTCGGCGACGGTGATTTCGACGCCGACATCCATGTTGGGCTTCACCGCCTCGACGTCGAACAGATGGCCGCGCGTGAAGAACGGCTTGCAGTTCTCGATGCCGATCTTGGCCAGGCCGTAGGCGCCACCGATCTCTTGCTCGGTGTGGCCGTTGTAATAACGCATCTCGTTCTTGTCGCCGTCCTTGCCCATCTGGATGCCGATATGCCCAAGGCCATCGAACTGAGTGCCGGTCTGGCCGATCTCGGTGGCGAGGTACTCATCGTGATAGATGAGCTTGTTGGCGCCGAACGGACCGCCGGTCGGCGAGCCTGGGATGCGCATGGTGAAGGCGCGCTCTCCGAACTTCGGCATGCCGGATTCATAGACGCGGCCGATACGGTAGATCTTGCCGTCCTTGATCAACTTCACGGTGTCGAGGACTTTGGCCGGCGTGATCCAGTTGGATGCACCCGCGACGTCGTCTTTGCCCCATTTCGGATGCGGCCAGAAGGGCGCCGTCGTAAGGGCTGGTGCCTGCGCCACTTGTTGGGCATTGGCGACGCCCGCTACCAATGTGCCGGCTGCGACCGCACCACCTACTAGACCGGCGGTCAGGAACGCACGACGATCTTCGTCTACAGCCTGAGATGCCTGCTGGAGCTCTTCCTTGTCTTGAAGATATCTCGCGTCCATAGCCGCTCCCTCCGTTAGTTATTGACGGACGAAGCGTCCTGCCGTCGCCTGCTGGCGTCAAGATGCACGGCGGCGTAACATTGTAACTGTCACTGAACTGACACCGGCGATGCAATGAGTCTGTTCGACCAAGACAAGTCTGCCGGGCGCATGCCCGTCAGCCTGATCACCGGCTTCCTCGGCAGCGGCAAAACCACTTTGCTCAACCGCGTGCTGGGTGATCCGCGCATGGCCCGCAGCCTGGTGCTGGTGAATGAGTTCGGCGAGGTCGGCCTCGACCATCTGTTCATGCAATCGGTGGCCGGCGACATTGGTGTTGCTCCAGTCAGGCTGCGTCTGCTGCACCATCCAAGGCGATCTCGACAAGACGTTGCGCGACATCGCCCGCCGCCGCGCCAAGGACGAGACGCCGCCGTTCGATCGCGTGCTGCTGGAGACCACGGGCCTCGCCGATCCGGCGCCCATCCTGCAGCTGCTGCTGAACCATCCCATGATCAGCCACGACTACCGGCTTGACGGTGTCGTGGCGACGGTCGACGCCCTGAACGGCGCACGCCAGCTCGACGAGCACCAGGAGGCGGTGAAGCAGGCTGCCGTCGCCGACCGTCTGCTGATCAGCAAGACCGACCTCGCCGACATCGATACCAGCGCGCATCTCAGGGCCCGGCTGGAGGACCTCAATCCCGGCGCGTCTCTTTATGAAGTCGTGCAGGGCGAGATCGACCCGGCGCTGCTGTTCGATTCGGGCCCGTTCGATCCTGCCGGCAAGAGCGACCGCGTTCAGCAATGGCTGAACGCCGAGGCGCACGACCATCATCACCATCACGAGCATCACGATCGCTCGCGTCACGACGCCCATATCGGCTCCTTCTGTCTCACCTTCGACGAGCCACTGGACTGGGACCGCTTCAACCGCTGGCTGATGGCGGTCCGCGCCTCATGGGGCGACAGGCTGTTGCGCGTAAAAGGCGTGCTCGATGTCGTCGGCGAAAGCCAGCCGCTGGTCATCCACGGCGTGCATCGCACGTTCCATCCGCCGACCCTGCTGGTGCGCTGGCCCGACGACGACCGGCGCTCGCGCCTGGTGTTCATCACGCGTGATCTCGACCGCGCCACGGTCGAAGCGAGCTGGCGCGAGATGCAGGACGCCTGACGACCATGTCCGAAAACCGCCAGACCTGAGGCCGCTGCATCACCATTGTCCGCTCCCAACACGGAAACACGACAAGGCAACTCTGCGACGAGAAATCCCTGTGGCCAGCGGCGCAGCGTCGGTCTGGCAGAAGCTGCGCGACTTCGGCGCGGTTCATACCAAGGTGGCGCCGGGCTTCCTCACCGACCTCAAGATGGACAAGGGGGGATCGGATCCTCACCTTCTTCAACGGCATGGTGGCACGCGAACGGCTGATCACCTCCGACGACGAGACCTGCCGGCTGGTCTATTCGGTCATCGAAGGCCAGGCGAGCCATTACAACGCCGCCGTCCAGGTCTTCCCCGACGGCGACGGCAGCCGCGTGGTCTGGACGATCGACCTTTTGCCCAACGAGCTTGCGCCCGTGATCGGCGGGCTGATGGACGAGGCGGTGAAGGTGATGAGGAAGCGATTGGCTGAAGGCTGACGCCCGCTGTCATCCCGAGCGCAGCGAGGGACCTTTGCTCATGGCCTCAAAGGTCCCTCGGCCTACGGCCTCGGGATGACAACGGTGTCGATCAGGCCGCGTCCTGCTTGGGCAGCACGTCCTCGTACTTCTTGAAGCCCGGCAGCTTCTCGATGCGCTCCATCCACGCCTTCACGTTGGGATAGGGCGCAAGATCGATCGCCGCTTCGCCGGCATACGAGACGTCGCCGTAGACCGCGACGTCGGCCACCGTCGGCTCATTGCCGACCAGGAAGGCCGACTTGGCCAGCGACGCCTCGAGCACCTTCAGCCCATCGTTCGCGAGGCCGGTGTAGAGCTGGTAGACATTGTCGTCGGCCTTCATGAAGCCGCGCTTGATGGCGCGCGGGCGGTAGACGTTGGGGGCGAGCTTGTCGAACTCCCAGAACAGCCATTCGCGCACCCGCGCCTTCTCCTCGGCAGTCTTGCCGCCCATCTTGCCGAACTTGTCGGCGAGATAGAGCAGGATCGAGCCCGACTGGCAGAGTTTCAGGTCGCCGTCGACCAGCGCCGGCACCTGGCCGAAGCGGTTGATGGCGAGGTATTCCGGCTGCTTGTGCGCACCGGCCCGCAGATCGACATGCTTGTAGGCGAAGGGCTGGCCCATCAACGACAGGGCAAGCCCCGCCTTGTAGGTCGGGCCGCTCAGCCAGATGCCATATAGCGTAAGTTTCGACATGGTCTCTCCCAATTGATCAAGGAACACAGCATCGCACTTGAGCAGGCCCTGGTTAAGCCTGTATGAGCGGGCATGAAGATTTCGGCGCGCGACATCGATCACCTCTCCCTGACACTCACCGAGCCCGAAGCGGCCGCCAATCGGCTGCTGCAACTCGGCTTCAACCTGACGCCGGAAGGCGTGGAACCGCGCTGCATCTGCTTCCAGCCCGACCAGGACGACGTGCCCAACTACGTCGAGTTGCTGCAGGGTGAGCCGGTCACCGCCGTGGCGCTGAACGTCACCGAGCTCGAGGGCGAGGAACGCACCCACGCCTGGGAGACCGAGGACGGCTTCGAGGTCGATGCCGGCGTGGTGGTCGGCGAAAGCGGCGGCCCGCTGCCGTGGTTTGCGGTGAGGCACGAGACGCCGGATGCCTTCATGGAACCGGAATGGATCGTCCATCCCAACGGCGCGCTGGCGATGATGGCAGTGCATGCAGTCGCTGAGAATCCCAAGGCGATCGCCAAGGCGCTCAAGGAAGCGTGGAGCGCCAAGGTCGAGGAAGTATTCGACGGCTGCATGCTGGTGAAGACCGGCACGGTCGAGCTGCTGATCTGGTCGGCGGCGGCCTACCAGAGCGAATACAAGGCGATCGAGGCGATGGCGCCACAGGACCTGCCGGCGATTGTCGGCGTCACCATCGCCGTCGAGCGTGCACGGCCATTGCAGGCGCTGCTGCGTGCCAACAACGTGCCGTTCGCGCTGGCCGAAGGCGATCGCGTGCTGACGTCGCCCGAACAGTCGGGCGGGTTGATGTTCGAATTCCTGCCGCAGAACTGATGGGAGCGCGGGCCTCCGGCCCGCTCATGGTCTTCTGGACCGCGCGCGTCCCGCGCGCTCATGGGGCGCGCGAGACGCGCGCGGTCCGGAAGAGGAAGCTCGCCGGCCGGATGGCGCTCGGCCTGCCGATCGACGGCTGATCAAAGAGAATTCCTCCCCTTCGCGGATGCCGCGAAGGGGAGGTGTCCCGCGTAGCGGGCGGAGGGGTCATGAGCACCAGTCCGGTCGCCCTTGACCCCTCCGTCGCCGTATGACGGCGACACCTCCCCAGCGAAGCTGGGGAGGAAGGTTCTAGAACGCCGGCAGCGGCGCCTGGGGCACGTCCTTCCAGAAATCGGGATCGTGTCCGAAGAACAGCTTCGCCCCGCCCTTCTCCAGCGCTTCCAGGCGATCGAGCGAGGCCAGCATCTGTTCGCGGTCGTAGACGAAGCGCGGCAGCCTTCGCTCGCGCAAGGTGCGGCAGAAGTAGCAGGAGTCGCCCGTGATCACGACCTCGCCCTTCTCGGTGCGCACTCTCAGCGACTGGTGGCCGGGTGTGTGACCGTAGGTCGGGATGCACACCACGCTGCCGTCGCCGAACAGGTCGTGCTCGCCCTCGACCTGCTTCACCGGATGGCCGTGATCGAAGTCGGCGCGGAAGAAGCCGACCTTGGCCGCGGTCTCGGGATCCTGCGCGGCCTGCCATTCGCGCTTCTGGATGACCATGGTGGCATTGGGAACGAGTTCGTTGCCGCCGGCATGATCGAAGTGAAGGTGCGAGTTCACGATGTAGTCGACCTTGCCGGGATCGCGGTCGATCGATTCCAGGCGTGACTTCACATCGTCCTTCGGACCGTATTCCTGGAAGCCGAAGATGCGGGCCACGCGCTCGCCGAGCCGGCCGGCCGCATCGGTACGGCACTGAGGATGCATGCCGGTGTCGAACAATGCCCGGCCCTTGGGATGCTCGATGAGATAGGACGGTATCGGCAGGCTCACCGAACCATCCTCGCCCTCGATCATGTCCTTCAACCGGCCGACGAGACGGCCGCAGGTCATAGCATAGAGCTTCGCCGTCATCGCTTCCTCTCTTCCACGGCGAAAGCCTAACACATATGCTCCGCGCCCATGCGCCTTCCGACCGTCGCTCTCTTTCTTGTCCTGCTCTGCGGTCCGGCCGTGGCGCAAGCACCGTCGCCAACGCCGCCCGCGCCGCGCGTTACACTCAACATAGCGCTGCCGCCGCCAGCCGATCATCGATTGTCCGGCCTGGGACCGCCCGGGCGTCTTGCCACCAGCGCCGATGGCTCGATCTACGTCGCGACCTCGAGCTTCCAGCCTTCGCCCGACGGCGTCCTGCCGGCCAAGAGCGCGCACATCGAGCTTCAGGGCTATACGCGCGACGGCGCGCAGAAGTATCGCACCAAGCTGCCCGTGCAAGCGGGCGTCGGGCCGAACGGCTTTAATGCCGAATCGCTCGGCGTCGTCGCCTTCCTGTCGGGCGAGGCCGCAGTGTTCCTGTCGAGCTCGAACACGCGGGTGGCCCTGCCGCAAGACGAACGTTCAGTGACGACGCTCTTCAGGGTCGACGCGAGCGGCAAGGTGCAGAGCGCCGCCTCGGTGCTGCCGGCGAGCAACGCGAGTGGCGCCTTCTATCGCACCAGGTTCTACGCGCCGACGGCTGACAACGGCCTCCTGGTCGCCGGCGGCTACGGTCCCGACCCCTTCAACTGGTGGATCGGCAAGTTCGACGCGGTGGGCCAGCGCGCCTGGCAGGCCGGCCCGGGACCGGCCTATCCGGAAGACGTCTACGGCCTCGCCGCTAAGCCCGATGGCAGCATGTCGGCCATCATCCAGGAAGTCGGACAGGCGTCCGGCTTGAGCCAATGGTATGTCGCGCGCTTCGCCGCCGACGGCACGCCGCAGGGCCGCGCACCGTTCAATACGCTCGGCACGTCGTTCGTGATGCTGCCGGGCTTCTGGGTCTCGGCGGTCGACATCTTCCAGACGGCGAACGCGCCGGCGCTGGTGCGGCTCGACGAGCAGGGCAAGGTGCTCGGCAGCGCGCCGTGGCCGTTCGACCAGACGCGCCGGCTGATCGCCGACGGCGACGGCGTCGCCGCCGTCGTCTGCGCGGCATCAGGACCGCTCTGCTTCGTGGTGCGCGCCGGCGTCGACGGCAAGATCCGCTGGCAGAGCCCGGCCGGCAGCTTCACCGACATCGCCCGCACGCCGGACGGCCAGATCGTCGCCGTCTCGTGGTCGGCCGACATGCTGTCGGCCAGCCTGGTGCGGTTCGCGAATCCGTAAAGAGCCTTCCTCTCCACGTCATACGTGGGGAGGTGTCCGCGGAGCGGACGGAGGGGTCATGAGCCACAGACTCGTTTGTCGCCCATGACCCCTCCGTCGGCGTATGACGCCGACACCTCCCCAGCTTCGCTGGGGAGGAAGAGCTAGGCGTCGAGCGCCTTCTTCAACAGCTCGTTGACGACCTTGGGGTTGGCCTTGCCGCCGGTCGACTTCATCACTTGGCCGACGAACCAACCGAACAGCGTGGGCTTGGCCTTGTAGGCCGTGACCTGACCCGGGTTGGAGTCGATCACCGCCTTGATGGCGGCCTCGATGGCGCCGGTGTCGGTGACCTGCTTCAGCCCGCGCTCCTCGACCAGCGCCGCCGGATCCTTGCCCGTCTCCTCCATGGCGACGAACAGGTCCTTGGCGATGCGGCCCGAGATCGTGCCGTCGGCTATAAGGTCCAGAAGCTTGCCGAGGTTGGCCGCGCTCACCGGCGACTGGTCGATCGAGACGCCGCGGCGATTGAGCATGCCGAAAAGGTCGCCGGTCACCCAGTTGGCCGCCTGCTTGGCGTCGCGCCCCTTGGCCACGCTCTCGAAGAACTCCGCCGTCTCCTTCTCGGCGATCAGCACGCCGGCGTCGTAGGGCGAGAGCCCATAGTCGCCGATGTAGCGGTTCTTCCGCGCGTCGGGCAGCTCGGGCAGCGTGCCGCGGATCTTCTCGACATATTCCTTGGTCAGGATCAGCGGCAGCAGGTCGGGATCGGGGAAGTAGCGATAGTCGTGCGCGTCTTCCTTGGAGCGCTGCGGGCGCGTCTCGCCCTTGCTGGGATCGAACCCCCGCGTCTCCTGCACCACGGTGCCGCCGCCCTCGATCAGCTCGACCTGACGACGCGCCTCGTACTCGATCGCCTGCTTCACGAAGCGGATCGAGTTCACGTTCTTGATCTCGCAGCGCGTGCCGAGCGGCCCGTTGGGCTTGCGCACCGAGACGTTGACGTCGCAGCGCATGGAACCCTCGTCCATGTTGCCGTCGCAGGTGCCGAGATAGCGCACGATCGAGCGCAGCTTGGTGAGATAGGCCGCGGCCTCGTCGGCCGAGCGCAGGTCGGGCTTGCTCACGATCTCCATCAGCGCCACGCCCGACCGGTTCAGGTCGATATAGCTCTGGGTCGGATGCTGGTCGTGCAGGTTCTTTGCGGCGTCCTGCTCGAGATGCAGGCGCTCGATGCCGATCTTGCGCACTTTGCCGTCGGGCAGGTCGATCTCGACCTCGCCCTCGCCCACGATCGGGTCCTTGTACTGGGAGATCTGGTAGCCCGCCGGCAGGTCGGCATAGAAGTAGTTCTTGCGGTCGAACACCGAGCGCAGGTTGATCCTGGCGTTGAGCCCGAGCCCGGTGCGCACCGCCTGCTCGACGCAGCGCTTGTTGATCACCGGCAGCATGCCGGGCATGGCGGCATCGACCAGCGAGACCTGGGTGTTGGGATCGGCGCCGAACGTGGTCGGCGCGCCGGAGAACAGCTTGGCGTCGGAGATCACCTGGGCATGGACTTCCAGCCCCAGGACGATTTCCCACTCGCCGGTTTCGCCTTTGATCATGGACATAATGCGAGGCTAATTAGGCGATCACCGCGGCGGCGTCCAGAGCGTCAAAAACCGCTGCACCACGGCTGCCGAATTGTCCGAGGCGAGCTGGAAGAAGGTGCGGATCTCGTTGGCGCCCTGATCGCCGCCCGCCAGGTCGGAGAGGCTGCGGAAGGCGATGAATGGCACCCCGTTGGCGTAGGCGACCATGGCCACCGCCGCGCTTTCCATGTCGAGCACGTGGGCATCGAAGGTCTTGAACACGTACTGGCGGAAGGCGGCATTGTCGACGAAGGCCGGACCCGACACGCCGTTGCCGCCCACGACCAGGCGCGGCGCGCCCGGCAGGCAGGCCTGCTCGGCCGTGCAGCGCTTGAGGTCGATCGCCCCGATCTTGGCCGCGGCGGCCAGCATGCCGGCATCGGCATCGAACCAGAAGCGCCTCTCCACGCCCTTGGCTGTGCGCACGCCGATATCGCCCGGAAAGATCATGCCGTAGTTGGGAAAGGGCGTTTTAGCCCAGGGCGGCGGCTGGAACTTGCCGTCGACCTCGCGCGCGAACACGGCTTCGAGATACTGGCCCCAGCGCGCGGCCACCGCGACATCGCCGATCTGCAGGTTGGGATCGACGCCGCCCGCGATGCCGCTCACGACGATGCCGGTGATATCGAAGCGATCAAGCGCGAGCTGCACGTTCATGGTGGCGTTCACCATGCTGATGCCGCTCAGGAACAGCACCACCTTGCGGCCTGACAGGGTTCCGGTGACGAACTCCACACCGTTGGCGGAGTGGCTCTTGGCCTCGCCCAGGCTTGCCTTCAAGACCTTCCATTCGGGCTCGAAGGCCGACACCACGGCTATGCGCGGCATGGAGTCGAGCCGATCGGCGGCCCGCAGCGGCGCGGTGAGCGTCAGCAACAGGCACAGAATACAGACGATGGTACGCATGATGCCGCTGAATAGCCGGTTGAATCCCGCTTGGCAAAAAAATCGATCCGTGTCCTGCTCGCCCCGATTGCGGAGGCCAACATGACCCTTTCGATGCGGCGGATCGTGCTTTTCACCAAGGACATGCCGGGAATGACGGCGTTCTACCGCGACGTGCTAGGCCTAAGAGTCAGGAAGGACGAAAAGGGCTGGAAGGAGTTCGACGCCAACGGCTGCGTCATCGCCCTGCACAACGGCACCTCCGAAATCGGCCGGCGCCCACCCAAGATCGGCTTCTGGGCCAAGGACATCGCCGCGGCCCGGCAGGAGCTGGTCGGCCGCGGCGCCAGGATGTCCAAGCCGATGACCGGCAGCGGGTTGGTGCGATGCGAGGGCAAGGACCCCGACGGCAATCCGTTCTCGATCTCGGATCGGGTCTGACCGCAATGACTTTTGACATATGCCATCGGCGGACCTAAATCGGCCCCGATGGGGAAAGTCCAAGTATACCTGCCCTCAGAGGAGCTCGCTGCTTTGCGTAGGGCTGCGGTTCGCTCAGGCCGCAGCGTCTCCGATCTCGTCCGCGAGGCGATCCGCAAGCAGGTACTTAGACCGCAGACCAAGGGGCCGGTTGCTCTTTGGGACGGGGAGCCGAAGCGGACTTCGGTCGACCACGACAGCGTTCATGTCGATGGCGGGATTTAGGCTTGTCGTTAGTCAGAGAGTCCAGGGAGGAGTAGTTGTCCGTTTTTTGTCGTCGTTCAGTACTTTTTGGTAGTGTCGCGATCCTAGCCGCGCCGGCCATCGTCAAAGCCCAAAACCTCGCGCAGGCGGGCGACTGGCCCAAGGGACCGATCAAGATCATCGTCCCCTTCCCGCCCGGCGGCTCGACCGATCCGGTGGCGCGCATCCTCCAGGCCAAGCTGGTCGACCAGACCGGCTGGCAGGTGATCGTCGACAACAAGCCGGGCGGCGCCAGCGTGGTCGGCGCGTCGGTCGCGGCCAAGTCGCCGCCCGACGGCCAGACCTGGATGGTGACCTTCGACAGCCACATCCTCAATCCGGCGTTCGCGCCGTCGCTCCCCTACAAAGACTCCGAGCTTTTAAACATCATGCAGATCGGCCGCACGCCGCAGACGATCGCGGCCCACCCCGACCGGCCCCACAAGACCTTCGCCGAGGTCGCGGCCGACGCCAAGGCACGGCCCGAAAAGGTGAGCTTCGGCGTGCTGGGCGGCAGCCAGGCGCTGGTGCTGGCGACGCTGATCAACAAGGAGAACAACCTCAAGATCAACCTGATCCCCTACAAGGGCGGTGGGCCCTTGGTGCAGGACCTTTTAGGCGGCGTCACCGACATCGGCATTTCGAGCCTGGCCTCGTTCAGCCCGCACATCCGCGCCAACAAGATCCGCCCGATCGCCGTCACCGGCGAGGCGCGCACGCCCGCGCTGCCCGATACGCCGACGCTGGCCGAGCAGGGCATAAAAGCCTTCCCGTCCTATTCGTGGTGGGGCGTCTATGCGCCGGCCGGCGTGCCCAAGCCGATCGTCGATCGCATGCATGCCGAGATCACCAAGGCGGTGCGCACGCCCGACGTGACGCAAAAATTCATCGAACAGTTCAACATGGAGATCCTGACCAGCTCGCCCGAGGACTTCGCCGCCTACCAGAAGAGCGAGCAGGAGCGCTGGTTCAAGGTGATCAAGGAGAATGACATCAGGGGCGACTAGGGTCGTCAGCGTCCACGAGTACGAGCTGAGGCCGGGCATAGAACCCGCCGATTTCGAGCGCGCCCTCGGCGACGCCGAGCGGCGCGGCCTCTTCGACCTGCCAGGGCTCAGCGAGCACCATTTCCTGCGCGGCCTGAAAGGCGCCCGGCGCGGCTGCTATGCCGCGATCTGGATCTTCGACAGCCGCGAGGCGTGGGAGAAGCTGTGGGGACCGCCCGGCGCGCCGCTTCCGCCGTCGCAGTATCCGCCGAAGTGGCAGGTCTGGGAGAACGAGATCCTGGCGCCTTTGCTCGCCCAGGACGCGGACACGATCCGTTTTACAAGTTACGAAGAAGTCGCAGCAAGCTAAGCGCGGCCATCGGCATTGATTTTGGTCAAAGCCGGCCCTGGGAGGGCGGTTCAGGCTGTTTCGGCGTCTGTCTTGGACGCTACAGACAAGCGGGGACCAGCCATGTCACGAGCAAGCCGTCGTACCACGCTTAAGCTTCTGGGAGGCGCCGGTCTGGCGGCCGCCCTGCCCTTGCCGCTTGCCGCGCAGGGTGAAGACCTCGTCGTGCCGAACACCTACCAGAACTTCAAGCGCGGCACGATCCACAGCCTCCATCCGGAGCGCCGCATCTTCAACATCGTATGGGAGGACCTCGGCCGCGTGAAGATGCGTGCCGCCGACCTCGTGACGAACTATCCGTCACTCAAGGTCGGCAACATCGTCGACACCCACTGGTACGACTATCTCGACTTCATGATCGCCCCGAAGTCGGCGCAGAACGACGCTCGGGCCAAGGCGATGCTGGCCAAGGGCGCGCGCCTGCAGGGCATTCCCGGCATGCAGGAGCCGATCCGCCTGTGGCGCATGGATGGCATGGTCACCAAGGTCGATGGCAACACCATCTATCTGATCAACGCCTCGGGCGGCAGACCTGAAGAGCCGGCGCCTGACAGCGGCGAGGTCATCCAGCTGCCGGTGGTGCAGTCGGCGGCGGGTCAGGCCGCCGTGAAGAGCGTCAAGCCGGGCGATCTCCTGATCACCGTGTGGAGCCAGCAGACGGCGATCAAGGCCACTGTCATCCGCTAAAGCGGTTCCGATCGCCAAGCCGGATGCACTCCGGCCTGGCGATCATTGATTACGTCAATGCAGGCAGCGATCCCTGCCGGCCGCGGCACGATGCTGATCTATCGGCCGGCAGGCAGCCGTTAGAAGGCGACATCGGAGCTGACCGGCGCGGCTCCCACCTTGCCGACCGCGCGCAGCTTCTGGCCATCCAGGACGACGACGCCGTCGCTGCCGACGAGGCCGATCAGTCCGCGCTTCTTCAGTTTGCCCATGCTGCGGCTCACCGTCTCGATGGTGAGGCCGAGATAGTCGCCGATCTCGCCGCGGCTCATGTGCAGCGTGAGCGGCGTTCCGCCGATGTGGCGCTCGCTGTACAGCGCATCGATCTCGCACAGAAAGTGCGCCACGCGCTCGGTCGACTTCAGCTGGCCGAGCACCAGCATCGCCTGCCCGGTCTGCTTCAGCGCGCTCGACAGCGCCTCCGACACCGCCGCGGCGAGATCGGGATGATCAGCCGCAAAGGCGTCGAAGCCGCGACGATCGAAGGCGCAGGCCTCGACGTCGGTCAGCGCCTCGCCCTCGAAGGCGTACTTGCCGTCGTTGTCGAGGTAGCCGACGCAGTCGCCCGGCGCGCGCACGGCGACGATCTGCCGGCGGCCGTCATCGAGGGCACGCGAGACGGCGACGATGCCCTTGCGGATCTTATAGAACGACGCCATCGGATCGCCGGCGCGGAACAGCGTCTCGTGCCGCTTCCAATGGCGGATGCCACCCAGCGCCAGCAGCCGACGCAGGCGCGTGTCGTCCAACGGTTTGCAAAGGTTCAGCGACCTGCCGACGCATCGGTCGCACGGCAGAGAGGTGAGCGGCTTCAGCCCCGGAAGCGCGATGCCCCGGAGCTGACGGGGAGGCGCCGTGAAGTTCACCCCGGAACGCTAGCACACTGTCTGCAGTTCCGCCTAACCGCGCAGCGGTCCGGCCCTCAGCCCCAGCTCAGGATGATGCCGACATCGCCCGGCATGCCGCCGGGATAATTGAGGGTTTCATAGCGGATATGGTAGCCGCGCGGCTGGAGCTGGCGCTGCCAGAAGTCATAGATTTCCTTGGGGATGCCGGTCAGCGTCTTCTCCCAGCCCGCCTCGACCTGGTTGATGGCCCGGCCGTTGTCGCTGCACAGCGAATGGGGGAAGCGGAAGACCTGCACCGACATCTGGCCGTTCTCGACCGCGCGGTTGATGATGATCGAGGCCTTTTCCATGATCTCGTCGTCGCTCAGCCCCGACGGCTTGCTCAGCCGCTCGAGCAGGGCGCGCTTCTCCTCTTCTTCCGCATGCATCGCCTTCAGGGCGGCCGAAGCCTTGGCCCCTTCCGCCGCGGCGATCTTGGCCTGCAGCTCCTTGACGGTAAGCAACTTCATGGCGACCTCCGTCCGTCAGTATTGCTCGGCGACGAAGCGCCGGCCCTCGAGCGGCGCCTGGTCGTCGTACTGCCGTTTGTCCGAGCGCGACGGCAGCTTGACCTTGGCCTTGTCGATCTTCTTGTAGGGAATCTGCGCCAGGATGTGGGCGATGGCGTTGAGCCGGCCGCGCCGCTTGTTGTCGGTGCGCACAATGTACCAGGGCGCGTCGTCGGTGTCAGTTCGCTCCAGCATCATGTCGCGCGCCTTGGAGAATTCGTACCATCGCTTGAAGGACTCGGTATCCATCGGGCTCAGCTTCCATTGCCGGATCGGATCCTCGATGCGCGCCATGAAGCGGCGCTCCTGCTCCTTCTGTCCGACTTCCAGCCAGATCTTGAGCAGCCTGATGCCGCCATCGACGATATACTTCTCGGTGATCGGGCAGAGATCGAGGAAACGCTGATGCTGCTCGGATGTGCAGAAGCCCATGACGTGCTCGACGCCGGCGCGGTTGTACCAGCTGCGATCGAAGATCACGATCTCGCCGGCTGCCGGGAAGTGCTCCATGTAGCGCTGCATGTACATCTGGGTCTTCTGCCGGTCCGTGGGCGCCGGCAGGGCGACGACGCGAAAGACGCGCGGACTCACGCGCGCGGTCATCGCCTTGATCAGGCCGCCCTTGCCGGCGGCGTCGCGGCCTTCAAAGACGATGATGATCCGCTCGCCGGTCGTCTTGACCCAGTCCTGCAGATGGCAGAGCTCGACCTGGAGCTTGTCGAGCTCCTTCTCGTATTGCTTGCGCTTCAGCTTCTCGCCGACGTCTTTGGCCATGGCCGTCCCTGCTCCCCGGATCAGGCTAGCGAGCGGCCTTGGCGCACGGCATTGATATTGATCAACAGGCCTCTGGCGCCGCCGCGGGCGAGGCCCTAGGCTCGCGGCAAAACGAAGACGCATCAGGGAGGCTGGAATGGCCATAATGCGTCGTCGCGTCGTGCTGGCCGCCGGCATGGGCGCAGCTCTCTGGGGTCCCCGCGTCAACGCCCAGGCCGATTGGCCTAAGGGGCCGATCAAGTTCATTGTGCCCTTCCCGCCCGGCGGCGGCACCGATCCGATCGCGCGCATCATCGCCGCCAAGCTCGGCGACAACACCGGCTGGAACATCGTCGTCGAGAACAAGCCGGGTGCCGCCGGCGTGATCGGCGCCACGGCCGCGGCCAAGTCGCCGCCCGACGGCCAGACCTGGATGGTGACCTTCGACAGCCACATCCTCAGCCCCGCCTTCACGCCCAACCTGACCTACAAGGACTCCGACCTCTTCAACGTGATGCTGGTCGGCCGAGCGCCGCTGGTCATCGCCTGCCATCCCGACCGCCCCTACAAGACCTTCGCCGAGGTCGTGGCCGACGCCCGCAAGCGGCCGGGCCAGGTCAGCATCGGCATGCTGTCGGCCAGCCAGTCGCTGCTGCTGATGACGCACGTCCGCAAGGAGAACGGCTTCGACGCCAACTTCATCTTCTACAAGGGCGGCGGGCCGACCGTGCAGGACGCCCTGGCCGGCGTCACCGACATGTGCATCACCACGCTCGTGTCGGCGGTGCCCTATTGCCGGACCAACAAGCTGCGCGCGCTGGCCACCACCGGCGAGAAGCGGCCGCCGGCGCTGCCGGATACGCCGACACTCGATGAGCAGGGCATAAAGTCCTATCCGACCTATTCCTGGTGGGGCCTCTATGGGCCCGCCGGCATGCCGCGGCCGATCGTCGACCGCATGAATGCCGAGCTCGCCAAGGCCGTGCGCTCGCCTGACGTGATGCAGAAGTTCGTCGAACAGATCCATCTCGAAGTCCTCGCCAGCTCGCCCGAGGCGTTCGCCGCTTTCCACAGGGCCGAGCAGGAGCGCTGGTTCAAGGTCATCAAGGACAACGACATCAAGGCAACAGACTGAAAATGAACAAGACAAAGACGAAATTCAGGGAGGCTAAAAAATGTCCGTACTGCGTCGCCGTGCCGTCGTGGCCGGCAGTCTTGCCGCGTCTCTTGGCGTACCCGCCATCGTCAACGCCCAGGCCGACTGGCCCAAGGGGACGATCAAGTTCGTCGTGCCCTTCCCGCCCGGCGGCTCGACCGATCCGATCGCCCGCATCATCCAGGCCAAGCTCACCGAGAACACCGGCTGGAACATCGTGGTCGAGAATAAGCCCGGCGGCAGCGGCGTGGTCGGCGCGGCGGTCGCCGCCAAGTCGCCGCCCGACGGCAACACCTGGCTGATCGTGTTCGACAACCACATCCTGAACACGCTGTGGGGAACGCAGAACCTGCCCTACAAGGACAGCGAGCTGATGGCGGTCACGCAGATCGGCCGCAGCGCCCAGGGGATCGCCGCCTATCCGACGCGGCCCTACAACACTTTCGCCGAGATGGTGAAGGCGGCCAAGGCCGAGCCCGGCAAGATCAGCGTCGGTGCGCTGGCGGCCAGCCTCGCCCAGATCTTCCTGGCCTTCGTGCAGAAGGAGAACGGTTTCGAGCTCAACACCATTCCCTACAAGGGCGGCGGGCCGCTCTACCAGGATGCGCTGGCCGGCGTCACCGACCTCTCGATGACCAGCCTCGCCAACATGATGCCGCACGTGTCGGCCGGGAAGCTGAAGCTGATCGGCGTCACCGGCGACAAGCGCAGCAAGCTCGCGCCCAACGTCGCCACGCTCACCGAGCAGGGAATAAAGTCCATACCCTCCTTCTCGTGGTGGGGCGTCTATGCGCCGGCCGGCACGCCCAAGCCGATCGTCGAGCGCATGCTGGCCGAGATCGGCAAGGCGGTGCGCGCGCCCGATGTCACGCAGAAGTTCGTCGATCAGTTCGACATGGAGATCACGCTGCCGCCGCCGGATCAGTTCGCCGCCTTCGTCGCCAAGGAGCAGGAGCTCTGGGGCAAGGTGATCAAGGACAACAGCCTCAAGCCCGAGTAGATCCGAAGCCCAGCCCGTCCGCCCGCTTCCAGGCGGACGGGCTGGGCCTGCGGCCGCCCCCAATCGCTCATGCTACTGTCGAATTCCCGCAATTAGCGCAATTACCGCAACCGGTTTCGACGCTGTCCGATCGCCCGAGCCGCCGGCCCGCGCCGATCTTCGCGGTCGGACTGATGCTCGGCGCCGCCAATACCTTCTTATTTGCGCGCTCGATCAAGGCGATCCCGCTCTCAATCGCCTATCCAGTTTTCACAGGCGCCAGTTTTGCCTTCATCACGGTCGCAGCGGCCCTCGCCTTCGGAGAACGCCTGTCGCCGATTCACCTCCCCGGCATCGGCCTCGTGGTGACGGGCATCGTTCTGGTCACGCGATGAGCTGCGGGCCGCGCACCAGTTTGCCGGGCAGCGCACCGGTCGCCTCGCCGTCGCGGTAGGTCACGGCGCCGGACACGATGGTCGCGCGATAGCCGCGCGCCTTCTGCAGCAGACGCTTGCCGCCGGCCGGCAGGTCCCACTTCATCACCGGCGCCTCGACCCGGAGCTTGTCGAAGTCGATGACGTTGAGATCGGCCTTGTAGCCGACGGCGACCCGGCCGCGGTCGTTCAGGCCGACGGCGCGGGCGTTGTCGGAGGTCTGGCGCTTGACCAGCCACGACACGTCGAGCCGGCCCGAGGCGCGGTCGCGGCCCCAGTGCGACAGCAGCGACGTCGGGAACGAGCCGTCGGAGATCAGGCCGACATGCGCGCCGCCGTCGCCCAGCCCGATCAGGGTGTGCGGGCTCCGCATCATCTCGCTGCAGCAGTCGAGGTTGTAGGCGGCGAAGTTGGCGAATGGCGAGAAGATGAAATTCTTGCCTTCGCCTTCGATCAGGTAGTCGTAGATCACCCCGCGCGGATCGCGGCCCTCGCGGCGGGCGCGGGCGCCGAGCGAGCTTTCCTGGGCCGGCTCGTAGTCCGGCGGATCGCCGAGCGGGAACATGCGGTCGTAGTCGGTCAGCCGCGCCGCCATGTCGGAGCGCAGCGGCTCGTGCGCCTCGGCCAAAAGCTTCGCGCGGAAGGCCGGGTCGCGCATGATCGCCAGCCGCTCGGCGACGCTCTTGTGCTGGATCGACTTGTAGGAGCGGCACATCGAGAACGGCGTACGGCTCGCTTGCAGTCCCTGCAGCACGCCGATCGGCCGCGGCGCCACCTGCGCCTTGGCGGCATGGCCCTTGGCCGCCAGCCCCTCGACCAGGCCGAGCAGGCGGCGCCAGCCGTCGGGCCTGGAATGGCCCTGTGCCAGCGACACCGAGAATGGCCGGCCCGACGCGGTGAGCAGGCGGTCGATCATCTCGAACTCGCTCTCGGGATTGGGCGTGTTGAAGTCGGAGATGAACTCGATGACGCCCGTGCCCGCATCCTTCATGCCGAGCGCGATACCCAAAAGCTCGGCCTCGGAGGCGCGCAGCGAGGGCGTCGGATCGCCCTTCACGGTGCGATGGTTGAGCGTGCGCGAGGTCGAGAATCCGAGCGCGCCGGCGCGCATGGCCTCGGCCGTGAGCGCGCGCATTTGCGCCACCTCTTCCGCCGTGGCTTCCTCGAGCTTCGCAGCGCGCTCGCCCATGACGAACACGCGCAGCGCGCCGTGCGGCAGCTGCGCGCCGAGATCCATGTCGCGCGGCCTGGCCTCCAGCGCATCGAGATACTGGCCGAAGGATTCCCATGACCAGTTGAGTCCCTCGTCGAGCGCCGCGCCGGGAATGTCCTCGACGCCTTCCATCAATTCGATCAGGCGCTGGCGATCCTCGACTTTCACCGGCGCAAAGCCCACGCCGCAATTGCCCATCACCGCCGTGGTGACGCCGTGCCAGCTCGAGGGCTGCAGATGCGAATCCCAGGTCGCCTGCCCGTCATAGTGGGTGTGGATGTCGACGAAACCCGGCGTGACCAGGAGGCCCTTGGCATCGATCTCCTCATCGGCGCTGCCGGAGACCTTGCCGACGGCCGCGATCTTTCCGTCCTTCACGGCGATGTCGGCTTCGTGCAAGGCAGCGCCGGTGCCGTCGGCCACAGTGCCGCCGCGTACTAAAAGGTCGAATTCCTTCGCCATGGTCGCTTCTCCCGGATTGCCGGAAGTGTACCTGATCGTCAGCGGCGAGAGAACGCCAGCCACAGCCCTCCGCCAATCAGGAATCCACCGCTTACACGCGACAACAATCGCACTCGCTTGGCGGAAAGCGCCCGGCCGGCGCGGCCGGCGGCGAGCGCGTAGACGCTGTCGGACACGGCTGCGACCAGCATCGCCGTCAGGCCCATGATCAGGATTTGCAGGCCGTGGTCGCTCGCGGGATCGATGAATTGCGGGAAGAAGGCGCCGAAGAAGATCAGCGTCTTGGGATTGCTGAGAGCCACCAGGATGCCTTGCGTCAGGAAGCCGCCGCGCGGCCGCGCGGGCGTCGTCCCCTCGCCGTCAGCACCGCTCGACCGGATCATCTTAAAACCCAACCAGATCAAGTAGGCGGCACCGGCGAGCCGCAGCCAATCGAACCAGTGGCCGGCCGCCTCCATCAGCGAGGTGAGGCCGAGGCCTACCACGCCGATCATCAGGGCGAGGCCAACCTGCGTGCCCAGCACGTTCAAGAGCCCGGCGCGCGTGCCGTGGCGGATACTGTTGGCGAGGATCAGCGTCACCGTCGGACCTGGCACGAGCACGACGATCAGGCAGGCGACGAGGTAAGCGGCGTATAGTTCGAGGGACATGCGCTGAGCATCCCAAGGTTTTCGGTTCTATGGAAGAGAAGCTTTTCGAACTTCTGTCCGTGCGGCGTGGGCATTTCGTCCTCGAGTCGGGCCATCACGGCGATCTGTGGCTCGACCTCGATTCGCTGTTCTTGCGGCCGGCCGCTATGCTGCCCTTCGCTCGCGATCTAGGATGGCGGCTCAGCGCGCATCGCGTCGAGGCCGTGGTCGGCCCGCTGGTCGGCGGCGCGTTCGTCGCGGAGATGGTCTCGGCCGAGCTCGACCTCCGCTTCGCATTTGCCGAGCGACGGATGGGCGCCGGAGGCGTGACCTACGCGATCCCCGACGCTTTTCACGATCATCTGCGCGGCCGGACCGTCGCCATCGTCGACGACGCCATCAATGCCGGTTCCGCGACGCGCGCGACCTTCGCGGCGCTGACGGCGCTAGGCGCGCGGCCGGTCGCCATCGGCGCATTGTTGATCCTCGGCGAGACCGCCCTGCCCTTCTTCACCGCGAACAAGCTCGCCGTCGAAAGCGTCGCGCGTCTTGCCAACGAACTGTGGGAGCCCGCCGCGTGCCCGCTCTGCGCGTCAGGCGTGCCGCTGGAAGAACCGTAGCCGCGCTCACTCCAGGACAATGTTGCTGGCGCGTACGACCTTGCCCCATTTCTCGACCTCGGCCCGGACATAGCGGGCGAATTGCTCGCTGCTTTCACCGCCCGGCTCGGCGCCCTGGCGGAACCATGCCTCCTTCATGTCCGGCGTCTCGAAGGCCCGCGCGACTTCCGCCTGGAGGCGGGCCGCCAGATCGCGCGGCGTGCCGGCCGGCGCCCACAGGCCGTACCACGACAGCGATTCGAAGCCCGGCAGTCCGGCTTCGGCCATGGTCGGGATGTCGGGAAATGCCGGCGACCGTTTGGCGGCGGCGAGCGCCAGGGCGCGGAACTTGCCGCTCTGCAGGTAAGGCGCGGAGCTCCCGAGACCTTCGAAGATCACGCTGATCTCGCCGGCAAGCAGCGCCGCGTTCGCCGGCCCCGATCCCTTGTAGGGGACATGGACCATCGCCGCGCCGGTCATGGCGTTGAAGATCTCGCCCGCGAGATGGCGCGACGTGCCGACGCCCGACGAGCCGTAGTTCACCTTGCCGGGATTCGCCTTGCAGTAGGCGATGAACTCGCCGAGGGTGGCCGCGGGCACGCCGGGATTCATCACCAGCACGTCGGGCACGTAGGCAATCCCGGTGATCGGCACGAGATCGCGCTCGAGATCGTAAGGCAGCGCCTTATAGACGTTGGCCGCCACGGTGTGGTGGACGGCGCCGAGCAGCAGCGTGTAGCCGTCCGGCGGCGCCTTGGCGACGGCCGCGGCACCGATCGTGCCCGCCGCGCCGGCGCGATTGTCGATCACGACCTGCTGGCCGAGTTGCGCCGTGAGCCTCGCTGCTAACGGCCGTGCAAAGGTGTCGGAACCGCCGCCCGGAGGGAACGGCACGATCAACTGGATCGGCTTGGCGGGCCAGGCCTGCGCTCTCGCCGTCGCCGCCACCGAGAAGGCAGCGACCGCGGCCACGACAGTGCGACGCGAAACAGCGCGACCATGTGCCATGATGTCCTCCGCCATGAAACGACAACGTCGTACGGACGGGGCATGACCGTTTCGTGAAGAAGGCCGCCGGATCGAGAGAAGACGGTGGACTAGTACCCGACCGGCCGCAGGTTGAAGGCCGCCGCCTTCTCGAGCGCCGCCGCGGCCCTGAGCATCGTTTCCTCGTCGAAGGCGCGGCCGATGATCTGCAGGCCGAGCGGCAGGCCGTCCTTGTCGACGCCGGCCGGCACCGAGATGCCGGGCAGGCCCGCCATCGAGGCCGGGATGGTGAACATGTCGTTGAGGTACATGGTCACCGGATCGTCCATCTTCTCGCCGGCGGCGAAGGCTGCGGTCGGCGCGGTCGGCGTTAAAAGCACGTCGCACTTCTCGAAGGCCTGCTTGAAGTCGCGCGCGATCAGGGCGCGGATCTGCTGGGCCTTCTTGTAGTAGGCGTCGTAGTAGCCCGCCGACAGCACATAGGTGCCGATCATGATGCGCCGGCGCACTTCCTTGCCGAAGCCCGCGCCTCGGGTGTTCTGGTACATCTCGATCAGGTCCTTGCCGGGAACCCGCAGCCCGAAGCGCACGCCGTCGTAGCGGGCCAGGTTGGACGAGCACTCGGCCGGCGCCACGATGTAGTAGGCCGGCAGCGCGTACTTGGTGTGCGGCAACGACACCTCGACCGGCACCGCGCCCGCGGCCCGCATCATTTCCACGCCCTTGTCCCACAGCGCCACGATCTCCGGCGAGATGGCGTCGACGCGGTACTCCTTGGGAATGCCGACCTTGAGGCCCTTGATGTCGGGATTGCAGGCGGCGGCGGCGAAGTCCGGCACCGCGAGCGGCGCCGACGTCGAATCCTTCGGGTCATGGCCGGCCATGCCCTGCAGCAGGAGCGCGCTGTCCTCGACAGTGCGCGCCAGCGGGCCGGGCTGGTCGAGCGAGCTCGCGAACGCCACCACGCCCCAGCGCGAGCAGCGGCCGTAGGTCGGCTTCAGCCCGACGATGCCGCAGAACGCCGCCGGCTGGCGGATCGAGCCGCCGGTGTCGGTGCCGGTGCTGCCCGGAACCATGTAGGCCGCAACCACCGCCGCCGAGCCGCCCGACGAGCCGCCGGGCACCAGCTTGCGATTGTCGCCGCGCTTCTTCCATGGGTTCTCGACGCCGCCGAAGTAGCTCGTCATGTTCGACGAGCCCATGGCGAACTCGTCGAGGTTGGTCTTGCCGACCATCACCGCGCCCGCCTGCCACAGGTTGGTGGTGACGGTGCTCTCGTACTGAGGCACGAAGCCTTCGAGGATGTGCGAGCCCGCCGTGGTCTGCACGCCGTCGGTGCAGAACAGGTCCTTGATCGCCAGCGGCACACCTTCGAGCAGGCCGGTCTGGCCCTTGGCGCGGCGCGCATCGGAGGCCTTGGCCATCTCGCGGGCGAGCTCGGGCGTCTCGGTGATGAAGGCGTTGAGCGCGCGATGCTCGTCGAGCTTCTTGAGGTGCGCTTCGGCCACCTCGACGGCGCTCGCCTCCTTCTTGTCCAGCGTCGCCTTGAGCTGGGTGAGCGTGAGATCGGTGAGAGCAGCCATGGCCTACTCCACCACCTTGGGGACGGTGAAGAAGCCGCCGGCGTTCTTGTCGGTCTGTTCGATGTAGACCGCCCCGCCCGGCGCGTTGGCTAAAATCTTCTCGGCGATGCCGCCGTCGGTCACCTTGTCCTCGCGCTGCGGCAGCGTGACGTCGGACACCGAGGACATCGGCTCGACGTTCCTGGTGTCGACCTCGTTCAGTTGCTCGATCCAGGCAAGAATCCCCGACAGCTCGCCGGCCAGCGGCGCCAGTTCCTCATCAGGCACTTTCAGGCGGGCCAGACGCGCAATGCGCGCCACCGTGTCCTTGTCGAGCGACATAACCCCTTGCTCCAACGCTAGAATGGCGCGGTTGGTAGCCGGTTTGCCCGCAAGGGGCAACCGAGGCGTCACATGTCTTCCGGATTGCCCGGGACCATGCGGACGACCATAGAGCACGCGCCGGCCGGCTGGTAGCAGACATAGGTCACGGGCCCCACCTTGTAATAGGTGAAGCAGACATGCCCCTGGGCGACGTACTGCTGCTCGGCGCAGGCGAGCTTGCCGTCCACCCACCAGTTGCCCTCGACGACCTTGCCTCTGCCGTCGCGCAGCAGGCGCACGCGCGCGTCGCGATAGTAGGCCGGCGTCACGGTGCCGCCCTTCACGCCGCCGACCTTGGTGATGAACAGGTAGTAGCCGGTGTTGCCCTGCAGGAGGGCGACGATCTCCGGTCCGGTCATCGCCTGTTGGCCGGCAGCAATCAGGTCCGCCTCGGTCCTGGCCGGCGGTGTCTGGGCCTCGGCCGCAGCACCGGCAAGGAGGGTCCCAAGGAAGGCAAGGCGAACGAGCCTGGTCATCAGAGATTCTCCGCGTTACCGGGCACGACGCGCACCGTGACGTTGCAGACCCGTTGGGGCTGCTGGCAAACATAGGTGGTCGGACCGGCACGGTAGTAGGCGAAACATACGTGCCCTTGATTGGCGAGTTCGCCACAGGCGAGGTCGCTTTCCACCCACCAATTGCCCTCGATCTTCTGCCTCCCCGGCTGGAGCCTGATGCGTGGCATCGCGATAATACGAGAGCAATAAGGTACCGGCCGTCAGGCCGCCGCCGTTGGTGAGAAACAGGAAGTAGGTGGTGCTGGCCAGGAACATCTGCGTAAGCTCCTGTCCCGTCATCGGCGTGTATCCTGCAGCCAGCAGGTCGGCCTCCGTCTTCACCGGCGGCGTCTGAGCGACGGCCGCCCGATCCGTGCAGGCGAACAGGACAGCGCCCAGTGCGGCCCGGGTCCGGCACAAGCGGGTGCGTGACAGCACGAGGCTCCCTCAAAGACCTTCCGGATTGCCCTGCATGTTGCGGAACGACATCGGGCAGTCGCCAGCGGGCTGGGGGCACAGATAAAGCGTGCCCGCGAGATCCCACACGTTCGAGCAGAGGTTGCCGGCAAGAGGCCCCCTCTCCTCCACGCACCGGCTGTTGCCCTCGAGCCACCAGTTCGATTCGACCTTCGGCCCGTTGGGAAATTTCTGCACGCGCGTGCGCGCGTCGCGGTAGTAGTTCGCGATCACCCCGCCGGTCTTGCCGGGCCCGAAATTCTTCAGGAGAACGACATAGCTCGTATTGCCGGTCAGCATTCGGCGAAGCTCGTCGGCGGTGACCTGACGAGCGCCTGCCGCCTTCAGTTCGGTTTCCGTCATCGGCTTGGGCAGCTGGGCGGCGGCAGGCCCGGCGATCGCGGCCCCTGCGAACAGCGCCAGCAAGGCGGCACGCGTCATCCGTCCGGCCATGATCGATCTCCCGCCTAGATGTTTTCCGGATTGCCAGGAACGACACGCCACAGGAACCGACAGTCGCCGCCAGGCTGGATGCACGAATAGAACGACGACTCGACCCGGTACGTCGAGGCGCAGGTATGACCGCGCATCACCAGCCGCTGCTCTGCGCACAGCAGGTCGCCTTCGAGCCACCAGTTCGACTCGAACTTCTTGCCGGCGTTGGGCCCGCCCCCGGGGACCGAGACCCGGACCTTGGCATCGCGAAAATAGATCCTGACGACGGAACCGCGCGGCGCGTCGTCGACTTTCGCGAGAAATACGACGTGGGCCGTGTTGCCGACCAGCGTGCGGCTGATCTCCGGCCCACTCAGCCGCTTGTGGCCGGCGACGACCAGCTCGGCTTCCTTCTGCGCCAGTGGGGTCTGGGCGTGCGCCGCGATCGACATCGTGGCCAGACCTCCCGCCAGGGCGAGCAGCGCGCGCCTCATGGCCCGACCAGGCTCACGGTGCACGCGTCGCCACCGACGCTGCCCTGTGCGTAGACGCCCCGTCCGCTCAGCTTGCCGCTCATCGTTCCGCTGCCACCGCCGACCGGCCCGCCCGTCTGGCCAGCGGCACCGGCCATCGTCGAAACGGAAATCGTCATGCTGTCTCCTGCGATTTGCACCCGCAGCGTTCGGTTCCCGCCCGAAAGCGAGCCTGCACCGCCGGCGACGTTACCCTGAACCGACACGCGCCCGCTCATCTTGCAGTCCAGCGCGCCGAACCACAGGCCATCGCGCCCTGCCGGAGTAGCGGCTGGTGCCGGCGCGGCGGCGGCCGGGACAGGCGCGGTCGGTGCCGCGGGGGCTGCGGCACGCGCCTTGGCCTCATCCTCGGCCTTGCGCTTGGCTTCCTCCGCCTTCTTCTTCTCGTCGTCGTCGAACCTTGTCACCGCTGCCGCCGCCTCCTTCAGCAGCACCTGTTGCTGTGCCGCCGTCAGGAAGCCGGTCGACGGCAGGCCGCGGGCCTTCTGCCAGGCCGCGATCATCTCGCGCGAGCGCGCGCCGAACGCGCCATCGGCGCCGCGCGTGTCAAAGCCCTGCGCAGTGAGAGCGACCTGCAGGCGCTGGCGGTCGGGCACGCCAAGCCGCAACGCCGTCTCCGCCGCTTCGGCGGCCTTGCGATCGGTGTCGTCGGCCTGCCGCTTGGCGGCGTCCGCGTCGGCCTTCCACCGGGCAGCCTCGTCGTCCAGACGCTTCTTCTCGGCGGCGGTGGCTTCAGCCTTCTGGCGCGCGTCGTCGTCGAGGCGCTTCTTGTCCGCCGCGGCGGCCGCGGCGGCTTTCTGGCGCGCTTCGTCGTCGAGACGTTTTTTCTCCGCCGCCGCGCTGGCCTCGGCCTGCTGCTGACGCAGGGCGTCCGCCTCGGCTTGCCGTTTGGCGGCATCGGCGCGCAGGCGCGCGGCCTCGTCCTCCGCCTTCTGACGGGCCGCCTCGGCCGCGGCGACGGCCTCGCGGGCGCGCTGGATCTCGGCGTCGGCCTGGCGCTTGGCCTCGGCTTCGGCGTCGGCGCGCCGCTTGGCCTCGTCAGCGTCGGCCTGGCGCTTGGCGGCGGCATCGGCCTCGGCCTTCTGACGCGCTGCTTCGGCGGCCTCGCGATCGCGCACCGTCTGGGCGGCGGCGTTGCGTTGCGCCTCGTCTTCCTGGCGCTTGCGTTCGGCGGCCTCGGCGTCGGCCTTGCGCCTGGCCTCGAGGTCGGCCTGGCGCTGGCGTTCCTCGTCGTCGCGCCGCTTCGCCGCCGCCTCGGCGGCAGCGAGCGCGGCGCGTGCTCGTGTGACTTCCTTGTCGACGTCGGCCACCGCCTTCTCGGCTTCGACGGCCGACTTGGGCGCGAGCAGCAGGTAGCCACCCCCCAGCACGAGCAGCAGCGCGAGCACGCTACCGCCGATCCACGCCGCCTTGCCACGTCCGATCGGGCGGCGCGTTGGCGGCGCCACCTTGACCGTCGCCGCCTCTGCCGGGCCGGCCGGCAGCCTCACCGTTCGATCGCCGGCCGATGTGGCCATTAGGACCTTGCGCCACTGGCCGACGGATTGCGGCCGGTCCGCGGCATGGACCGACAGCGCCTGGTCGATGCCGTCCAGAAGCCCGGGCCGCCACCCGCCTCCGGCGATCCGCGACAACGGCTCGTAGACATCGTCGAGGATGCGGTCGAATGCGTTGGGCGGCGTCTTGCCGGTGATCGCCTGATAGACCGTCGCCGCCAGTCCGTAGATGTCGGTCCACGGCCCCTGCTTGGCCGACGTGAACTGCTCGGGCGCGGCGTAGCCCGGCGTGAAGATCGCCGTCATGGCGACGCTGCTGCCGGCGAGCGCCGCACGCGCGGCGCCGAAATCGATCAGGGTCGGGATGCCGCGCTGGTCGACCAGGATGTTCGCCGGCTTGATGTCGCGGTGCAGGAAGCCCGCGCCGTGCACCTCTTCCAGGCCGTCGAGCAAAGGCAGCAGGAGCCGGTCGATCGCCGCCGGGTCGAGCCGCCCGTCGCGCTGAAGGCGGACGGCCAGCGTTTCGCCGCGCGCCAACGCCATCACCATGTAGGCCGTGCCGTTGGCCTCGAGGAAGTCGAGCACGCGCACGACCGACGTCATGTGGTCGAGCTTGGCCAATGTCCGCGCCTCGTCGAGGAAGCGCTCGCGACCGCTCAGGAAGTCGTTCGCCGTCGCCGTCGAGCGCGGCACCACGGTCTCGCCGCCCTCGCGCAAGGCAAGCGCCGTCGGCAGGTACTCCTTGATGGCGACGTCGCGATGAAGGGTCGTGTCACGAGCCAGGTAGGTGATGCCGAAACCGCCCTGACCGATGACCTCGCGAATCTCGTAGTGGCGCAGCTTCAGCCCGGGCGACAACACGCCCTTGGTCGCCTCGACATCCAACCCGCTCCGGATCTGTCCCGACGATTCCGTCACCTGCGAGCCCCCAAGCCGCGGCAGCGACGCCGCGATCGCGCTTACGCCTGACGCATACTCCACAAAGTGAACTGACCGAGAATTCTAACCCAAGGCGCGAAACCGCGGAAGCAAGCTTACGACGCCGCCGCCTTGCCCTCATTCTCGGCGATGCGGCGGGCGGCCATGGCCTCGATTTCGGTGCGAACGGTCGGGCGCTTGTCGAGCAGCGCCCGGAAATCCTTGCGGTACAGCGCCAGCAGATGGCAGTAGCCGTCGGAGACCACGTCGGCACTGCGCGGGCTGTCGCTGATCAGGCCCATCTCGCCGACGAAGTCGCCTTCCTTCAGGGTCACCTGGAAGTTCGGCAGTTGCACCGTCACCTCGCCGGCGGCGATGAAGTACATCGAATCGGGCGGACCACCCACCCGGATGATCTTCTCGCCCGGCAGCGCCACCACGGCGCGCAGCCGCTTGCTGAGTTCGACCACCGCCGGCCGGTCGAGCGAGGCGAACAGCGGCACGCGCTCGATCATCTTGGCCAGCTCAAGGCCGAGATCGAGCGGCGGCCGCTTGCTGATGGCGCCGCGGCGCTCGGTGAGCTGCTCGCGCAGGTCGTTGTAGACCTCGCGGCTGATGATGCCCTCCTTCAGGCGGCGATTGTACTCGGTCGATTCGAACCGGATGGCCGCGCGCTCGAGCTGCCGCGTCTCGATCGATTCGGCGTAGCCGGGATACTGCAGCGACAGGGCCTTGAAGGCGCTGTCGACCGCTTCCAGGCGGTTGTCGATCACGGCGGCGAGGGCCGCCTCGGCGTCGCTGCCCAAAAGGTCCGCCACCGAGCTGATGTTGAAGGCGGCAAGCTCGGTCAGCACGCTCTGGGTTACCATCAGGGTCTCGAAGCGGTCGGCCAGGCGCTCGGTCAGCATGCGCTCGAAGCCGAGCCGCCGGTGCAGCCACAAAGCGAGGCGAAAGCCGAGGTCGGGCCGCGAGATGTCGACCAGCCACTCCTCGTAGCCCGCCACGCCCTTGTCGCGCACACTGTCGATCAGCCGGTCGGCGTCCGCCGTCAGCACGGCGACCATGCGGCGCGACAGGATCTGCTGCTCGAACTGTTCGAGGTAGAGCTCCTTCTCGCGCGTGCACAGCGTCACCAGGCCGACCTTGACGCGCTCGTCGAGGTCGAGCGCCAGCTCGGCCGGAACCGCCTCGACTTCGGCTTCGCCGGCCGAGGCCGGGTCGGCAGCGAGGCCCTCGATGCGCGCGCTGCGGCGACGGATGATCTGCGCCAGATGGCGGTCGACGTTGACCTTCGACAGCGCCAGCACGCGGTCGCGCAGGGCAAGCTCCAGGCGCGACAGCTTGTCGAG
>JAKFVH010000102.1 GCA_021732285.1 Reyranella sp.
AGCTGGCCGGCAGCCTGTCGCTGGCCGTGAGCCTGCCCACGATGCTGGTCGGCTTCGCCCGCTACAGCCGCGACAGCACCTTTGCCGTGCTGGGCCGCAATCGGTGGTTCGTGTTGGTCATGGCGGCCGGCTCGATCGTCGGCAGCTTCGTCGGCGCCGCACTGTTGGGCGTCGTTCCCGGCGCCGTGCTGCTGCCCCTGCTGGCCGTGATCCTGCTGGTTTCCGCGGTGAAGGTCTGGCGGCACAAATAAGAATCGCCAACCAGCGACCAAGAATGAAGGATGTATTGCTGGATCGAGGCGCCAATCCCCGCCGCATTGCAAAAGGAGAACTGCACCGTGAGCACGGCGAGCGACGCCCGTTTCTGGGACCGGACTTCGCGGAAGTATGCTGCGGCTGCGATTGCGGACCAGGCCGGATATGAGCGCACGCTGGAAAGGACCAGGGCCCTGCTGGAACCGGGCGACCGGATATTGGAATTGGGCTGCGGAACGGGAACAACGGCGCTCCGGCTTGCCGGCGCGGTGCAGACCTATCTCGCGACGGACATCTCCGCCGAAATGATCTCGATCGCCGAAGAGAAACAAGCCGCCGCCCCTGTCCCGGCGCTCGTCTTCCGCGCGACGACCGTAGAGGCCCTTGGACCACAGGTCGGGCCGTTCAACGCAGTGCTGGGGTTCAACTACCTCCATCTGGTCCGCGACCTGCCCGGCACGCTCAGCCGCATCCATGCCTTGCTGGCAGCGGAGGGCTTGTTCATCTCCAAGACACCCTGCGTCGGCGAGATGAATCCACTCATCCGCCTGGCCTTGCTGCCGGCGATGCGAGCGATCGGCAAGGCTCCCTATGTCAGCGTCTTCCGGGCGGCCGGCCTGAGGCAGAAAATAGATGCCGCAAGCTTCGACATTCTTGCCGTTGAAAACCACTCGACCAAGGACAAGGGCAGACGTCCCTACATCGTGGCGCGCAAGAGATGACCAGTTAGGCCGGCAACGCGGCCGTGATGATGATCTCGATCAGATCGCCCTCGGGCATCACCGACTGCACGAAGGACCGCACCGGCCCTTGGCCCGCCGGCATCCAGGTCGCCCAGGCTTCGTCGAAGGCCGGCTTGTTGTCGTGGTCGGTCACCACGACCTCCGCCTTGACGATGCGCGTGCGGTCGAGGCCGGCCTCCTTCAGGTATTTGTCGATGACGCCCAATGCGCCGAGCGTCTGGGCGCGGATGTCCTGGGTGCGGTCGGGCGAGGTCGCCACGGCCCAGAGAAAGCCGCCGCCGCCCGGCAGGCGATAGATCGCCACCGCCGACTTGGCGGGAAACGTCTTGTTGGGAACGCGGGTGATGTCGGTCGTCATGTCAGTACGCCGAGAGACTGACGCCCGACTTGTCCTTCGCCTGGCCAAAATTCATCCTGCGATACCAATCCATGTAGGCGGCATAAGTGATCGGCTCGTAGCGTGGCGGCTGGCCGGCCTCGCGGCAAGTCGGCAGGCACGCCATCGTCACCTCGGCGCCGCAGTCGAAGAAGAACGGGATGGCGTAGCGCTCCTTGCCGGAGCGGTTGGCCACGCGATGCGGCGTCGCCAGGAAGCGGTCGTTGGTCCAGCGCCGCAACAGATCTCCGCCATTGACCAGGAAGGCGCCGTCGATCGCCGGGGCGTCGACCCAGCGTCCGGTCGGCAGGCGGATCGAGAGGCCGGGGATCCTGTTCTGCGCCAGCAAGGTCATGAAGCTGGTGTCGGTGTGCGGCGCCAGGCCGAACTCGTTGTCGGCCGGCGCGTCGTGCTGGGGATAGTGCGACAGGCGCAGCGTATAGCTCGGCTCCGTGAACAAAGCGTCGAAGTGGTCAGCGGGTAGCTCGAGCGCCGTGGCATAGATCGGCAGCAGTGATTTGCCGAGCTTCTCCATCGCCGCCTGATAGGCGACCACGGTCTCGCGGAAGCCGGGCAAATTGGCCGGCCACTTGTTGACGGTGCGGCGGCTGAAGAACGCCTCGTTCACGTTGGGCTTGTTGTTGGCATTGATCTGCGAATGCCGCGTGGTCGAGCCGCGCACCGGCAGGTAGCCGACCAGGGTCTCGTCCATCTTGACGGCGAGTTTCTGCTCGAGCGGCTGGGCGTGGAAGCGCGCGGCCTCGGCGAAGGCGGCATCGACCAGCGACTGCGGCACGCCATGGCCGACGATGAAGTAGAAGCCGATCTCCTCGAAGGCGCGGCGCAGCTCGGCGCCGAGCCGCTGCAGCGCACCGGGCTCGCCGGCGAGATAGGGCGCGAGGTCGAGAACGGGAATCTCTTCCGGGGCGTCGGCGCGGACCGGGGGCAGGCTTGGAGCGAGAGACTGCATGGTACTTTCCTCCTGTTTCATTGACGGCAAGCGGCGGCGGATCGCAGCCCGAGGCTGATGGCGGCTTCGGCGGTCTTGAGCGCGGCAACCACGGGGTTGACCACGGGCACGCGGGCTTCGCGCTGCAGCAGGTCGGTCAGCCCGGGCATGAAACCCATGCCGAGACAGCCGAGGACGAGCACGTCGGCGCCGTCCGAAACGCAGGCCTTTGCCGCCTCGACGATGCCGCCCATCACTTCGTTGCGCCGGCGCGACAGGTCGAGGACGGAGCAGCCGACCATGCGCTCCGAGACGAAGAGGTCGCCGACGCCCAGCGAGCGGAAGCGCGCGTGCAGGCCCTTGGGCGTGGGCTCGCTCGACAGGACGCCGAAGCGGTCGCCGAACTGGGCGGCGATGTGCACCGAGCTTGCGCCCGGACCGACGACCGGGATGTCGATCAGGTCGCGCAGCGCCGACAGGCCGGGATCGCTGAAGCAGCCGATCACGACGGCGTCGTAGTCTCCCACCCGCCAGCGCGGCGCCTCGCGTACCAGCTCGGCCCCGACGACGGCGATGTCAGCCAGGGATTCGACAGCGGGCGGCCCCTCCTCCAGCGGCTCGACCGCAACGGTCGTGCCGGGCGACGCCAGCGCCGACAGGGCGTCGCGCCGACGGTCGATCTCGGCCTGGCCCAGGGTGCGATGCATCGGGCTGGTAAGTTGATAGAGGATTTTGGACGCCATTTCAGAAAGCCCGTTGCAGGCCGACGAGTTTCTGGATCACCGCCACGCCGACGAAGGCGAGCAGGACCGACATGGTCGCGGCCGCCGCGGCGGTGGGGCTGAACTCGTAGGTGAGGAAATCGAACAATGCGAGCGGCAGCGTGTTGCCGCCGATCGGCTTGAGGAGAAGAGAGACGGTGTAGAGGTCGAACGACGTGATGAAGGCGAACACCGCGCCCATCACCAAGCCGGGCATGGCAAGGGGCAGGGTCACGCGCCTGAAAGTCTGCCAGCCCGAGGCGCCAAGGCTGCCCGAGGCATCGTCGAGCGCCGGATCGATCTGGCGCAGGGCCGCGGCGATCGAGACGTAGCAATACGGGAAAGCCATGACGATGTGGCCGATCTGCAACCCAAGGACCGTCTTGCCGAGGCCGATCTTGTAGAGAAAGAACAGCAGGCCGATGGCGGTGAGCAGCTCCGGGATCAGCAGCGGCAAGGTCATGCCGATCTGGAACCAGACGGCCAGCCGCCGCGACAGCGACTGGCTGGCGAGTGCCGCCATCAAGGCGACCACGCCGGTCACCAAGGTCGTCACCAGCGCGATCTGGAGCGACAGCAGGAGGCCCTCGACGAGGTCTCCGCGCTGGAAGAAGCGCGCGAACCAGCGCAGCGACAGGCCTTCGGGCGGCAGGCGCATGAAGTCGCCCGCCGTCAGCGAGGCCGCGACCACGGCGACCAGCGGGATCAGCAGGAAGCCGTAGAGCAGCACGATCAAAGTCGAGCCGGCGACTCTTGATACCGTCATGCGCGCACCCGCTCCATCAGGCGATGGGTCGCGAGCGAGAAGAGGATCACCACGACCATCGCGGCGGTCGCCATCATCACCGCCAGCGCCGCACCGAGCGGCCAGTCGAACGTCCCGATCAGCGTCTGCACCACCAGCGTCGGCATCAGCGAGACCATCTGGCCGCCGAGCAACGCCGGCGTGACGTAGGCCGCGGTCGCCAGGACGAACACCAGGATGAGCCCGGGCTGCATGCCCGGGAAGCTCAAGGGAAAGATGACCTTCCAGAAGGTGGCAAACCGGCTCACGCCCAGCGACTCGGAGGCTTCGAGGACAGCCGGGTTGATGTTGCGCAGCGCGTTGTTGATGGGCAGGACCATGAACGGCGTGAAGACATGGACGAGAGCCAGCGCGACCAGGCCCTGCGTGAACAGGAGCCGCATCGGCTTGTCGATGACGCCCATCGCCAGCAGCGCGCGGTTGAACGGCCCATCGACGTTGACCACGATCATCCAGCCGAAGTTGCGGATCAGCACGCCGATCATCAGCGGCGAGGCCACGCAGGCATAGAGCAGCAACGCCTTGCGGCCGCGGGCGCGCGACATGTGCCAGGCGATGGGATAGGAGACGATCAGGCAGGCGGTCGTGATGAAGGCCGCGTTGAGAAGGCTGCGCGCAAGCGCATCCAGGTAGAGCCCTTCGGTCATCACCTTGCGATAGTGATCGGCGGTGAAGCCCAAGCCGTACATCGCGCCAGGCTGCGACGCGCGGAAGCTCATCGTGATCATCTCGGCGTACGGCAACACGAGGAACACGAGCAGCAGCAGGACGGCCGGGAGACCGAGGGCCAGGCGCGGCAGGCGCTGCATCACGCCGCGACCTCCGGCATCAGCCAGGCGCGCTCGACATCGAGCTTGATGGTGACCGTGCCGTCCGGTGGCAACGAGCGGTCCGGTGGAACGCCCAGCCGCACGCTCGCGCCGTCGGGCAGCACGACCTCGCAGTGCTGCACGGCGCCGAGGAACACCGACTTCGTGACGCGTCCCTGGAGCTGGCCTGCCACGACGCCCGCGATCGCCAGACTCTCCGGTCTGGCCAGAAGAACCGCCTTCGTGCCTGGTGTGAAGGGACCGGCGCCCTTCACGTCAAACGCCGCGCTGCCCGCGCGCACGCGAAACCGGCCGGGACAGAGCTCCCGCTCGACCTGGACGCCGAGGAAATTGGCTTCGCCGGTGAACGAGGCGACGTAGCGCTCGACCGGCCGCTGGTAGATCTCGCGCGGCGAGGCGAACTGCGCGACCCGGCCGTTCTTCATGACGGCGATCTTGTCGGAGATCGCCATCGCCTCGGCCTGGTCGTGGGTGACGTAGAACGCCGTCGTACGGCTCGCCTGCTGCACGTCGCGGATCAGCCAGCGCACGTCGTCGCGCAGGCGGGCGTCGAGATTGGCAAGCGGCTCGTCGAGCAGCAGCAGCCTGGGCTGGATGACGAGCGCACGCGCAAGCGCCACGCGCTGCTGCTGGCCGCCGGAAAGCTCGCGCGGCAGGCGATGTTCCAGCCCGCCGAGCTGGACCTGGTCGAGGACCTCAGCCACGCGGCGCTCGCGCTCGTCCTTGCTGCATTTGCGGAAGAGCAGGCCGTAGCCGACGTTCTCGGCGACGCTGAGATGCGGGAACAAAGCGTAGTTCTGGAAGACGACGCCGAAGTCGCGCTTGCTCGACGGCGTGGCCAGGATGCTGACGCCGTCGGCTAAAATGTCGCCGCCGTCGGGGGCGATGAAGCCGGCGATGCAGCGCAGCGCCGTCGTCTTGCCGCAGCCCGAGGGTCCCAGCAGGGTTACAAGCTCGCCCTGCTGGGCCGTCAGGCTGACCTCGTCGAGCGCAACGGCCTCGCCATAGCGCTTGCGCAGCGCGCTGATCTCGACGCTGCTCATCCCGTGCTAGATCGCCTTTGACCAGGCGGTGGCGAGATCGGCGGTGAGCTTGTTCACTTCCGTCCAGTCGAAGCGCTTGGCCTTGGCGATGGCGGCCGGCGTCAGCGGCAGCGATTCGAGCTCGGCCGGCAGCTTCACCTTGCCGTTGGTCGGCGCGATCAGCCATTCCTTGGCCATGAAGAGCTGGACCTCGGGGCTCAGCACATAGTCGAGGTACTTGGCGGCGGCGGCCTTGTCGGCGCCGCGTGCGGCCACGCTGAACGACTGGTCGAACACCATCATGCCTTCCTCGGGCACGACGAAGTCGAGCGGCAGGCCGCGCTGCTTCAGCGGCACGATCTCGCCGATGTCGATCGGCGCCACGGCGATCTGGCCCTGCGTCAGCAGCGGCGTCAGCTGGGCCGAGTAGGCGATCTGCGGGAACGGCTTCAGCTCGGCGAACTTCTTGACCGCGGTATCGATGTCGGTCGGGCCCTTGCCGAAATGCTCGGCCGCCCACAGCGCAAGCATGACCGCCGCCGAGTTGGTGATGGCGTAGAGGCCGAGCTGACCGCGCAGATCCGGCCGCCACAGATCGGCCCAGCCGCGCGGCGGCTTTTTGACCAGGTCGGTGCGGTAGGCGATGACCAGCGGCGCCAGCATGCCGGTCACGGCCGTGCTGTCCTTGAGGATCGCCGAGGGCACGACGTCGGCGAGGTTGGGCACCAGCGCCGGCGTCAGCGGCTCGAAGAAGCCGTCGTCGCGCAGCATCGCCGTGTAGCGCTCGTTCAGCATCAGGGCCGAGAACGGCGGGTTGTCCTTGCCGGCGGCGCGGAAGTTGGAGACCCATCGCGTGCCGAGACCGATGTCGAGCGTGACCGAGCGGCCGATGGTCTTGGAGAACGGCGGCAGCACCTTCTCGCGCCAGGTGTTCTCCCAGCGCCCGCCGTACATGTTGGTGGTGAAGGTCGACGGCTGGGCCATGGCCCGGCCCGACACGGCGGTCGCGGCAAGACCGGCCAGGGCGTGGCGGCGATTGATGTGAAGCATGCGGTCCCCCTCTTCGATGATCCCGAGGGCGAGTAAAGTGCCATTGACGATTGTCGTCAATCGTCAATAATGGTTGCGATTTGTGCATCGCCCTGTGGGCTAAGTGATTGAAATCACCACCTTGTCGTGTGATCTGCTTGTCTGGCAGGCGTTGCTGCGCTGAAGTTTTGATCGTTTCGTCGAGGTGAGTTCGGCCCATGGAGAAACGCGCGCTTCGTCCCATCGCCCGCCTGTCGACCGAAGCCCAGGCGACTCTCAGCCTGCGCGAGCACATCCTGTCGGGCGCGCTCAAGCCGGGTGAGCGGCTGACCGAGACGCCGCTTGCCGAGCAACTCGGCATCGCCCGCGCGACCTTGCGCATGGGGCTGCATCGCCTGGCGTCCGAGGGAATCCTGGTGCAGATCCCCTACACCGGATGGCAGGTCGTCGCCTTGTCAGCCGACGATGTCTGGGAACTGTGGACGTTGCGCAGCAGCCTGGAAAGCCTCGCCTCGCGGCTGGCGGCCGAACGCATGACGGACAGCGGAGCCGCCAAGGTCAGCGAAGCCGTGGAGAACCTGTCGGCCGCCTGCCGCCGCGGCCGCGTCAACGACATCAACAAGGCGGACTTCGCCTTCCATCGCACCATCGTCGACCTGGCCGGCCACGGCCGGCTCTCGGAGCACTACAGGCAGGTCGAGCAGCAGGTGCGGCTCTATATAGCGAGCACCAACGTCTACAACGAACCGGACGACTGGTCGGTGGTCATCGAGCACCATCGGCCGCTCGCGGCAGCGCTGATCGCCCGCGATCCCGATCGGGCGGAAGCCGAGGCGCGGCGCCACAACGAGACCTTCGGCAAGAAACTGGTCGCGGCGATGCGCAAAGACGAGCAACCATGACTCATGTTCTTCCGGACCGCGAGCCTCCGGCTCGCTCATGATCATGAGCGAGCCGGAGGCTCGCGGTCCGGAAGATTCCGAAAAGAAAAAGCCGCCGGTGACGGCGGCTTCTTCGCGTTGGTTAGTGGCGACCGGTCAGGTCGCCGGCGCCATCTGCTTGCCGGTGCGGTTGGCCGCCTCGACCACCATGTTCTTCATGGCCTTCTGCAGCTTGTCGAAGGCGCGCACCTCGATCTGGCGCACGCGCTCGCGGCTGATGCCGTACTTGGCCGACAGGTCTTCGAGCGTCTTGGGCTCGTCGACCAGGCGGCGCTCGACGATGATGTGCCGCTCACGGTCGGTGAGCTGCTTCAGCGCCGCGGCCAGCATGGTCTTGCGCTGGCCGAGCTCCTGGCTTTCGGCCAGGCGAGCCTCCTGGTTGGGGCTGTCGTCGACCAGCCAGTCCTGCCACTCCATGTCGCCCTCGGCCTTGACCGGGGCGTTGAGCGAAGAGTCAGGCGCGGCGAGGCGGCGGTTCATGTTCACCACCTCCTCCTCGGGGACGCCCAAACGGGTGGCGATCTTGGTCACCTGCTCGGGCGACAGGTCGCCCTCCTCGATGGCCTGCATCTGGCCCTTGAGCTTGCGCAGGTTGAAGAACAGCTTCTTCTGCGCCGCCGTGGTGCCCATCTTCACCAGCGACCAGGAATGAAGGATGTATTCCTGGATCGAGGCGCGGATCCACCACATGGCATAAGTCGCCAGGCGGAAGCCACGGTCCGGGTCGAACCGCTTCACCGCCTGCATCATGCCGACGTTGCCCTCGGAAATGAGCTCGGCCACCGGCAGGCCGTAGCCGCGATAGCCCATGGCGATCTTGGCCACGAGGCGCAGATGGCTGGTCACCAGCTGATGGGCGGCTTTGGAATCGCCATGCTCGCGCCAGGCCTTGGCGAGCATGAACTCCTGCTGCGGCTCGAGCAGCGGGAACTTCCGGATCTCCTGCAGGTAGCGGCTGAGGTTGCCTTCCGGCGTGAGGGACGACGGCAAGGCGGGAAGGTTGGCGGCGGTAGCACTCATGGCTCCCCCTTTCTGGTACTGGACTGAACGGGCGTTTAGCACTCACACCCGTCGACTGCTAAAGCTGAGTCTAGGGGTCCAAGGAACCCCCGGTCAAGAAAATCCGACTAATACCCTCGGGTATTAGGGTTATACTTAACGGTGTTCAGCTCAGATACCAACATCCTGATATCTTGAGGCAATTCTGTGGCGAAGCGCATCTCCTTCCCCGTGCGTGGATGCCGGAACCCCAGCACAGCTGCGTGAAGAGCCTGGCGTCCGAAGGTCTTCAACGAGGCGGGTTGGCTGGCGTTGCGGGACTTCCGGCCATAGACCGGGTCGCCGACGACGGGGCAGCCGAGATGGGCGAGATGGACGCGGACCTGGTGGGTGCGGCCGGTCCCCAGCTTGGCGCCCAGCAGGCTGGCAATAGGGGCGAGCGGCGGCCCGAACCGCTTCTCGACCCAGTACTCGGTCACGGCCATCCGTCCGCTGGTGGTGCGGACCGCCATGCGCTTGCGGTCGACCGGATGGCGGCCGATGGCGGCCTCGATGGTGCCCTTCTGGGCCTTGGGGCCGCCCCAGACCAGGGCCTGGTAGATGCGGGTGAGGTCGTGGGCGGCGAACAGCTTGGCCAGTCCCTGGTGGCTGCGGTCGTTCTTGGCCACCACCATGACGCCGGACGTGTCCTTGTCGAGGCGGTGGACGATGCCCGGCCGGCGCACGCCGCCGATGCCCGACAGGCTGTCGCCGCAGTGCGCCAGCAGGGCGTTCACCAGGGTGTTGTCGGGATTGCCCGGTGCGGGATGGACGACCAGACCTGCAGGTTTGTTCAGCACCAGGAGGTCGGAATCCTCGTAGAGTATGTCGAGGTCGATCGCCTGGGCCTTCGGTTCCGCTGGTTCCGGCTCGGGGATGTCGACAATGAAACGTTCACCCGTTTTGACCTTGCGGGACGGCTCTTCTATCGTCCGGCCGTCTTCAAGCGCCACCCGGCGGCTTTCGATCAGCGCCTTCACGCGGCTGCGCGTGAGGCTCGGCAGGGCAGCCGCCAGCGCGCGGTCCAGCCGCTCGCCCGAGGTGCTTTCATCGACGGTCACGATGTGGCGGTCGCTCATGGAGTTAGCTTGGCGTCCCCTGCTCCGGCCTACGCACCGCTCTGGCTGAAGGTGCTGGTCATCGTGATGGGCCTGCTGATCGTGGCGGGTTTCGTGGTCATCGCGGCCGAGATTGCCCGGCGCATGTCTACGCCCAACGCCGGCCGCTCGCCAGCCGCCACGAGCTTCACCGAGCGCATCGCGCTGCCGGCCGGCGCGCGCGTGGTGTCGGTGACGGCCGCGGGCGACCGGGTGGTCGTCCATGTCGAGACGCCGGGCGGGCCGGCCTCGGCCTACATCGTCGATCCGCGCAACGGCGCGCTTCTGGGCACGGTGGAATTCGCCCCAGGGATCGGGCGGTGAAGTCATATTCGGACCGCGGGCGTCCCGCCCGCCTCATGAGTCATGAGCGGGCGAGACGCCCGCGGTCCGAACATGAGGATCAGTGCTGAGCCATGTTCGACCATCTCTCGATCACGGCGAGCGACCTCGATCGCGCCCAGGCCTTCTACGACGCCATCCTGGCGCCGCTCGGCGTGCCGCGGGTCAATCGCGGCGAACGCAGGATCGGCTATGGCGAGCGCCGGCATGTCGACGGCGCGCCCTGCTACTTCTCGGTCTTTCTCAGCAACAAGGTCGTGCCCGACAACCGCCATTGGTGCTTCCGCGCGCCGAGCCGCGCCGCGGTACGCGCCTTCCATGCCGCGGCGCTGGCCAACGGCGGCAACGACGACGGCCCGCCCGGCATCCGCGAGATTTATAGCCCCGACTACTACGCCGCGTTCGTGCGTGATCCCGACGGCAACCGCCTCGAGGCCGTGACGCGCCGGCCCGAGGACCAGACATGAACTTCCGCAGCGACAACGAAGTCGGCGCCCATCCGTCGGTGATCGCCGCCGTGGGCAAAGCCTTCTCGAGCGGCAGCGCCTTCTCCTACGGCGCCGACGACTGGACGCAGCGCGTCGAGCGCCGCCTGCGCGAGCTGTTCGACAAGCCCGATCTCGTGGCCTTCCCGGTCGTCACTGGCACCGCCGCCAACAGCTTGGCGCTGGCCTGCTGCTCGCCGCCGTGGGGCGCGATCTTCTGCCATCCGTCGTCGCACATCGCCGCCGAGGAGACCGGCGCGCCGGAATTCTATACCGCGGGCGCACGGCTGTTCCGCATCGACGGCGCGGGCGGCAAGATCGATTCGGTGAAGCTCGCCCAGGCGCTGGCCCAGCCGGTCTACGGCGTGCCGCATTTCGCCCAGCCCGCTGCCGTCAGCATCACCCAGGCGACCGAGTGCGGCACGGTCTACGGGCCCGAGGAGATCGTGGCCATCGCCACCTCGACGCATCGCCATGGGCTGAAGCTGCACATGGACGGCGCGCGCTTTGCCAATGCCGTGGCCTATGTCGGCTGCTCGCCGGCCGAGCTGTCGTGGAAGGCCGGCGTCGACGTGCTGAGCTTTGGCGCCACCAAGAACGGCGTGATGGCGGCCGAGGCCGTGGTCTTCTTCAACGCCGAGCTGGCGCGCGACTTCGCCTTCCGCAGCAAGCGCGGCGGCCATCTGCTCTCCAAGATGCGGCTGGTGTCGTCCCAGCTCGACGCCTACCTGACCGATGGCCTCTGGCTCGACAACGCCCGCCACGCCAACGCCATGGCGCGCAAGCTGGTGGCCGGGCTGACGCCGCTCAAGGGCACGCAGCTCATGTACCCGGTCGACGCCAACGAGATCTTCCTCGTCATGCCGGCGCACATGCACGATGCCCTGCAGGACGGCGGCGCCAAGTATCATCCCTGGCCGTCGGACCGTCCGGGCGAGCGCGCCTTCCGGCTCGTCACCGCCTTCGATACCGATCCGGCCGACGTCGATCGTTTCCTGTCCATCGCCAAAGCAGCGTGAGTACCCAATGACCCATCAGCGCACCCTCACCGCCGCCCATTGGGGCGTCTACGAGGTCGAGTACGACGACAACGGCACGGCCACGCGGCTCCATCCGTTCTCCAAGGATCCCGATCCCTCGCCGATCGGCCTGCACATGCTGTCCGACGAGGTGACGCGGCTGCGCGTGCGCCGTCCGGCGGTGCGCAAGAGCTGGCTGGAGAAAGGCCCCGGCGCCAATCCCGAGAAGCGCGGCCAGGAGGCCTTCGTCGAGGTCGACTGGAACGAGGCGCTCGATCTCGTCGCCAAGGAGCTCAGGCGGGTCAAGGGCACGCATTCCAATCGCTCGATCTTCGGCGGCTCCTACGGCTGGTCGAGCGCCGGCCGCTTCCATCATGCGCAGAGCCAGGTCCATCGCTTCCTGAATTCGGTCGGCGGCTATGTGCGCCACCAGGATTCCTACAGCCTGGGCGCGGCGCGCGTGCTGATGCCGCACATCGTGGCGCCGATGGACGAGCTGATGTCCATGCACACGCCGTGGGACGTCATGGCCGAGCACTGCAAGCTCTTCGTCTCCTTCGGCGGCGTGCCGCACAAGAACAGCCAGATCAACGCCGGCGGCGCCACCAAGCATCACGTCAAGGGCGGGCTCTACGGCATGCGCGCCAAGGGCGTGCGCTTCGTCAACGTGACGCCGACGGCCGACGATCTGGACACCGGCGGCGCCGTCGAGTGGCTGGCGATCCGGCCCAACACCGACACCGCGTTGATCCTCGCCCTCTGCCACACGCTGCTGGCGGAGAACCTGCATGACCGCGAGTTCCTGGCGCGTTGTACGGTGGGCTTCGACAAGTTCGCGCCCTCGCTGGCCGGCAAGGATGCGGCGTGGGCCGAGAAGATCACCGGCATTCCCGCTTCGCGCATCACCGCCCTCGCGCGCGAGATGGCGGCGACGCGCACCACGGTCAGCATCAACTGGTCGCTGCAGCGCAGCCACCACGGCGAGCAGCCCTTCTGGGCGATGATCACGCTCGCCTGCATGCTGGGCCAGGTCGGCCTGCCGGGCGGCGGCTTCGCCGTGGGCTACGGACCGGTCAACCTGATGGGCAGCGCCTTCCCGAAGTACAGCGGCCCGACCCTGCCGCAGGGCACCAATGCCGTCAGCGACTTCATCCCGGTCGCGCGCTTCACCGACATGCTGCTGCAGCCCGGCGGCACGGTGCCGTACAACGGCCGCGACCTCGTCTATCCCGACATCCGGCTGGTCTACTGGGCGGGCGGCAATCCGTTCCATCACCACCAGGACCTCAACCGCCTGATGCTGGCCTGGCGCAAGCCCGAGACCATCGTGTTCCACGAGCAGTTCTGGACGCCGGCCGCGCGCATGGCCGACATCGTGCTGCCGGCGACGACCAGCCTCGAGCGCGACGACATCGGCTACGGCAGCCGCGAGCCCTACCTGATCGCCATGAAGAAGGCGCGCGAGCCGGTCGGCGAGGCGCGCGACGATTTCTGGATCTTCGCCGAGCTCGCCAAGCGGCTGGGCCAGGGCGAGGCCTACACCGAGGGCCGCGACACCATGGCGTGGCTAAAGCACCTCTACGAGCTTTCACGCGCGAAGTCGGCCGAAGCTGGCGTCACGATCCCGGCATTCGACGAGTTCTGGCAGGCCGGCATGGCCGAGGCCCAAGGCAAGACCCGCGAGCCGGTGCTGCTGGCCGCCTTTCGCGCCGATCCCGCCAAACATCCGCTCAAGACGCCGTCGGGCAAGATCGAAATCTTCTCGGAGAAGATCGCTTCGTTCGGCTACGACGACTGCCCGGGCCACGCCACGTGGCTGGAGCCGATCGAGTGGCTCGGCGCCAAGACGGCCGAGCGCTATCCGCTGCACATGCTGTCGGACCAGCCGGCCGACAAGCTGCACAGCCAGCTCGACCACAGCCCACTTGCGCGCGCCACCAAGGTCAAGGGCCGCCAGCCGGTCACCATGCATCCGGAAGACGCCGCGGCGCGCGGCATCAAGGATGGCGACCTTTTACGCGTCTACAACGACCGCGGCGCCTGCCTGGCGGCAGCGAAGCTGTCGGACCGCATTCGCCGCGGCGTGGTGCGATTGTCGACCGGCGCGTGGTTCGATCCGGCCGATTCCGGCTCCAACCAGCCGCTCGAGAAGCACGGCAATCCCAATGCGCTCACGCTCGATATCGGCGCCTCAAAGCTCAGCCAAGGCTGCATCGCCCAGACCTGCCTGGTCGAGATCGAGCGCTTCGACGCACCGGCACCGGCGGTGACGGCGCACCGCCTGCCGGAGTTTGCTGGCCGCGGCTGACCGTCATCCGCTGCGCTCGGCTCCGGTCGGGATGACGGGGCTATGTGCGTACGTCGAGCTTGAGCGCGCGCAGGATGTCCTGGAAGCGCGGGTTGTTGTGGAGCGGCCGGAAGTACGGGTTCTGCGCCGTGAAGCAGAGGTAGGTAGTGCGCGCCTTCACGCAGTGCTCGAGGGCATCGAGGGCCCGTGACGACTCGCCGGCCGCCATACATTGCTGGGCAGCACCCTCCCAGCGGTTGGTGCGCTCGAGCAGGCCGATCCACACGATCATCGCCTCGCGCCAGCCCTTGGTGCGGGCCAGCCCTTCGACATGCTCGGCCAGGCCCTCGGCGACGGCGAGCCCGCGCAGCGTGGTGAGACGCTCGGCCATCGCCTCGTCGCGCCGGCCGAGCTGGTCGAGGATCATCATGCGGCCGTAGTGCGCGCGGGTGGACGCGGGTAGGATCTTCAGGCTCTCGCCCACCGCCTCGAGCGCCTGTTCGGCGTGGCCCGCCATCCAGTAGACGATCGCCAGGTGCTGCAGCGTCTCGACGCTGCGCGGATCAAGCCGCTGCGCCTGCTCCATGGCGTCGATCGCCTCGTCATGGCGGCCCATCGCGCTCAGGAACTGGCCGTAGGTGCCGAGCGCCTCGACCGAGCTGGCGTTGAGGGCGACCGCATGGGCGAGGTCGGCCTCGGCGCCGTCCCAGTCCCAGTCGTACTCCATCTTCACGCGGCCGAGCGCCGCCCAGGCCTCGGCCAGCCCCTCGTCGAGGGCGATCGCGCGCTGGGCATGGCGGCGCGCCATCGGCATCGCCTCGTCGACCTGCAAGGGCCGCAACATCGCCGTCGACGCCATCAAGAGGTAGGTCGAGGCGAGCCCGGCATGCGCCATGGCGTAGTCGGGATCGATCGCCAGCGCCTGCTCGAACAGGGTCAGCGCCTTGATCAGCGGCAGCCGCGTGAACGGTTTCAGATGGGCCCGCGCCTCGAGCTGCAGGAAGTAGGCCTCCGCCGCCCGCGGGCGGTAGCTCTGCACGTCCTGGTCGGCGGACGACTGCGGCAGCGACGTGGCGACACGAGCGGCGATGGCGTCCTGCAAGGCAGATGGGTCCATCGGCGCCTGGTCGAAGCGCTCGCTCCATTCGGTGCGCCCACTCGCCACCTCGATCAGGCGTACTTCCACGCGCAGGCGCTCGGCGCTGCGCTGGACCGAGCCCTCGAGCAGGTGTTCCACGCCGAGCGAGCGGGCGCCGGCCAGGTCGTCAACGGCGTCGACCGGCGAGATGGTGACACCGGCCACGCCGCTCAGCGCCGTGGTCACGGCGTCGGCGATGCCTACCCCGAGATACCTGTCGGCCTCGGCCAGTTCGGGCGTCGAGAAGGGCCGCACGGCCAGCGTCTTGGCGGTGGCGATCGGCAGCGCGCCCTCGGCCTGCGCACCGGCCTCCGGCAGCACGCGGACCGGCGCGGCCAGGCGATAGCCCTCGCGCGACACCGTCTCGATCAGGCTGGCCGACCCGTCGCCCAGCGCCTTGCGAAGGGTCGACATGTGGACGGTGAGCGTGCGGTCCTCGACCACGATGTTGGGCCACAGCCGGGCCCGGAAGGTGTCGTGCGACACCAGGCGTCCGCCGGCCTCCGCCAGCATCAGCAGGATCTGCCAGGCCTTCCCGGGCACGGCCATCCGTTGGCCGTCGCGCGTCAGGCGGCGTCCCGCGGTGTCGAGGATGAAAGGACCGAACGCGTAGACCGACATGCGAGGCGACTTCGCCCAATCGTGAAACGTGCAGCTTGCCGACGCGCCACCCCGCGCGGCGCTGCGCATCATACCCACTCGCCCGACCCTAGTCTGCCCGCCAAAACGTTGCAAACACGGGTTTTTTCCTCATCGGGCCCGCTTTCATCCGGAGGCTGAACATTCGTCTTGATCCTTTCTTGACGCCACAACGCACACCCCGCGCAGGTACAAAGTCATGGGCAGGGTCGTGCAAGGTCTTGAGGCAGAGCATGGCATTGAGGGCACTTGTTGGGAGGCCGGGTCGGTCCAGCCGCCGTCGCTTTGGGGGCGATGGCGGCTGGCGGTCCGCCTTGCTCTCCGTGCTGGGCGCGGCCCTGCTCACTGTGCTCGCCGGACAGGCGATGGCCCAGGCCTCGCCGGCTGTCAGCGGCAACCCGGCGGCGACGGACTATTCCATCGTCGGCACCGGCTGGCTCGGCCGCACCCTCGGCTTGAAAGATGAATGGGGTATCAGGCTGGGTGGTCTGTGGCTCGCCGACGGCAACCTGGTGGCCGCGGGCGGGGCCGTCCCCGGTGGCTTGACCGCCAACCAGGCGTTGTTCATCGGCCTCCACCTCGATGCCGACAAGATGGTCGGCTGGAAAGGCGCGTCGTTCGGCTTCCAGTTCCTGCAATTCAACGGCAGCGACGTCAACGGCGACACCAACGCACAGGCCGGCAGCATCACCGGCTACAACAGCATCGTGAGCGTCGCGCCGTACAACCGCACCGAGCTCCTCGAGGCCTGGTACCTGCAGGACATGATCAAGGACGTGCTGTCGCTCCGCATCGGCCGTGTCGTGCCGACCTACGACTTCGGCAACGTCCTGCGGCCCGTCGCGCTGGCGGATCCCAGCCAGAACATCCCCGCCGTGAGCGGCCTCTTGTGGACGCCCGTCTTCGTCAACGGCTCGATGATCGGCGCCATGACGGGCTACTACAACCCGGCCAACGGCGTGACGCTGAACTTCTCTTCGACGAAGAATTTCTACGTCAATCTCGGCGCCTACGACGGCAACCGCGCGCACGGCGTGCAGACCGGCCTCGCCCCGCCGATGTTCAACGGCAACTGGTTCAATATCGGCGAAGTCGGCGTCAACTGGCTGCTGGGCGAAGGCAACCATCCCGGGCAGTTCGGCATCGGCCTGTGGCGTCAGACCGGCGTGCTGACGGCCCGCAACATCTCCGAGGACGGCACCGGCGGCTTCTACCTTTTCGGTTCCCAGCGCATCGTCAAGAACATCAACCCGAAGGTCACGGGTTCTTCGATCTCCGGTTTCTTTCAGGTCGGCGCCAACTCTTCGCAGACACTGCCGATCACGCAGTACTACGGCGCCGGGCTGACCGTGTTCAGCCCGTTCGGCGACCGCCCCAGCGATTCGATGGGTGTCGGCATCGCCCTGTCGCGGCTCAACCAGAATCTCTTTCAGCAGCAGAGCGAGCTGATGTTCCAGGCCTACTACCAGGCCCTCGTGATCGATTCGATCTTTCTGCAGCCGACTGTTACCTACATCCCGACGCCGGGCCTGTCGCCGACATTGCCTGGCGCGCTGACGACGACGCTGCGACTTACCGTGCTCTTCTGATGCGTATCACTGACGTGGACGGCCCATCACGGGCCATGACTGGAGGACTTATGAAAAGACGACTGTTGACCGCCGCCGCGGGACTCCTCGCGGCTGGCCTTGCCGCCGGGACGGCGTCTGCGCAGGCGCCGGCCAACCTGCCCGAGTATCTCGCCAACATCACGGGCAACACGCCGTCGAACCCGGGCGACGTCTCCACGCGCGACCTGCTGCAGCTCGATATCGGGATGTTCTCGCTCTACGACAGGGCGTCGACCATCTACCGCCGCAACATCCTGGCCAAGCATCCCATCATCCTGGCGATGTTCTCCAACCAGGGCGGCAATCTGATGCTGTTCCGGCCCGGCCAGGCGCCGATCACCGCGCCGCAGGTGCCCAAGGTCTACCAGATCCTGAAGTCGACCGGACACAGCACCATGGCGATCAGCCAGGTCGCCATCCCGTCGGTCAACAACAAGGCCGACAAGCGCTGGATTGCGCCAATGGCGGCCTATCGCGTCCAGATGAAGACCGCCCTGGACGGCCTCGACGCCAACACCGACCTCCAGGCCGACTGGAAGCCGGCGGTGAAGGAGATCCTGGCCAACAACGTCGCCTATATGGACGCTTGCCTCGCCAAGGGCGAGGTCACGCTCGACGACCTGACCGCCTTCGCCAAGAAGCAGGCGGCCAACATCAAGCTGATCATCAATTGGGCAGCCTCCACCCAGGTCAAGCACTGGATGGGCGTGATGGACGAATGGTCGGCGATGCTCGGTCCCGACTTGGCCAAGACCTATGCCGCCTCGAACACGATCTACGTGGCGCGCCAGAACAACATCCTGTTCTCGGTGCTCGCCCAGTATTTCGGCGCCGACGCGATCAACGACCGGCTGATGCTGATCGAGACGATGGGCTTCACCACCACGCCCGAGGACATGCTGGTCGCGATGACCCGCATCATCGGCGACCGCTCGGTCGGCCAGCTGTTCTTCGGCAACTACCACGTCATGGACTACGAGCTGATGGGGGGCGATGGCCGCAAGACCATCATCGCCGAGATGCAGAAGCGCGGTAAGCAGCCCACGCTGGGCCCCGCCGTGCCGTTCGGCTCCAAGCAGTGGCCGACCTTGATCACGACGGGCCCCGGCCCGACGTCGCTCGACGACCTGAAGTAGGCACCGACACGCTGACGGGGCGGGCACCATCGCCCGTCCCGACAAGAAAACGACTGCGCAAGAGGGATGGTATGAATCTCAATACGATCGTCGAGGTGAAGCGGCCGAAGTCGTTCGAGGACATCGAATGGCGCGACGGCCACGCCTTCCTGGGAGGCGGCACCTGGCTGTTCTCCGAGCCCCAGGTGACCACCGACACGCTGGTCGACCTCCAGCAGTTCGGCTGGCCCGCGCTCACCGTGAAGCCCGAGGGGCTGGAGATCGCGGCGACCTGCAAGATCGTCGAGCTGCACGACTTCAAGGGCCCGCCTGAGTGGAAGGCCGTGCCGCTGTTCGACAAGGCGATCGACTGCTTCCTGATGTCGTTCAAGATCTGGAACGCAGCGACCGTCGGCGGCAACGTCGTGATGTCCCTGCCGGCCGGCGCCATGATCTCGCTCACGGCCGCCCTGGAAGGCGTCTGCACCCTGTGGCCGCAGAACGGCAAGCCGCGCCAGGTGCCGGTCGTCGACTTCGTCACCGGCATGCACACCAACGTCCTGCAGAAGGGCGAGCTTTTACGCTCGATCCTGCTGCCGACCGCGGCGCTCACCAAGCGCTTCGCCATCCGGCAGGTGTCGCTCACCCACTTTGGCCGCTCGGCGGCGCTGATCATCGCCACCGTCAAGGACGACGGCAGCGACTTCCTGCTGACCGTCAGTGCCGCCACGCCGCGGCCGGTGCACATCCGCTTCAAGAAGACGCCGTCGGCCAGCGAGCTGCACCAGGCGATCGACCAGCAGCTGCCGCCGGGCTCGTGGTTCAACGACGTCCACGGCTCGGCACCCTACAAGCGTCACATCACCTTCTACCTGGCCGAACAGATTCGCGCGGAGCTGTCATGAGCAAATACGAGGTCAATGGCCGCCTGTACTCGGCCGAACCCAAGCCCGGCCAGTGCCTGCGCACCTTCCTGCGCGACCTGGAAGTGTTCGGGGTCAAGAAAGGCTGCGACGCCGGCGACTGCGGCGCCTGCACGGTGTGGGTGGACGGCCACCCGTTCCACTCCTGCCTGGTGCCCGCCTTCCGCGGCGAGGGCAAGAAGATCACCACCATCGAAGGCCTGTCGCAGAACGGCAAGCTGCATCCCATCCAGCAGGCCTTCCATGACGCCCAGGCCTTCCAGTGCGGCTACTGCGCCGCCGGCATGATGATGACGACGGCCTCGGCCGCGTTCGACGAGGCCCACAAGGCCGACCTGCCGCATGCCCTCAAGGGCAACATCTGCCGCTGCACCGGCTATCGCTCGATCGTCGACGCGCTGCACGGCAAGAAGAACATCGAGGAGGACGTCGCCGGCAAGGCGCTGGGCGCCAGCCTGGCCAACCCGTTCACCGACGCGATCCTGACCGGCAAGGCGCACTACACGATGGACGTCGCGATGGAGGGCATGCTGCACCTGAAGGTGCTGCGCTCGCCGCACGCCCACGCCCGCCTCAAGAAGATCGACAAGAGCAAGGCGCTCGCCGTGCCCGGCGTCGTCGCCGTCTACACCTGGGACGACGTGCCGCGGCGGCTCTACAGCACGGCGCTGCGCGAGGACCACCTGGTCGATCCCGACGACACCTACATGCTGGACAACGTCGCCCGCTTCGTCGGCCAGCGGCTGGTCGCGGTGATCGGCGAGACCGAGGCAGCGGTCGAAGCCGGCGTGCGCGCCGTTGTCATCGACTACGAGATCCTGCCGACGGTGTTCGATCCGGTGGCCGCCATGGAACCCGGCGCGCCGATCCTTCACAACAAGGACGAGGTCGTCACCGACAACGGCAACATCTTCTGCACCCTGCAGGGCGAGATCGGCGACGTGACCAAGGGCTTCAAGGAAGCCGACGTCATCCACGAGAACACCTACTCGACCTCGCGCGTCCAGCACGTCCATCTCGAGACCCACGGCTCGATCGCCTACAAGGGCAAGGACGGCCGCTGGCACGTCCGTACCAGCTCGCAGGGCCCGTTCGCCGCCCGCACCAAGCTCGCCTACCTGATGGGCGTTCCGGCGAGCCAGGTCCACGTCTACACCGAGCGTGTCGGCGGCGGCTTCGGCGGCAAGCAGGAGATGGTGTCGGAGGACCTGCCGCTGTTCGCCACCATGAAGCTCGAGGGCCGCCCGGTGAAATGGGAATGGACCCGTGAGGACGAGTTCATCGGCGCCACGACGCGGCACCAGATGACCACCAAGGTCAAGATCGGCGCCAAGAAGGACGGCACGCTGACGGCACTCGACGTCTCGGTGGTGTCCAACACCGGCGCCTACGGCAACCATGCCAGCGAGACGCTGGCCGCCGCCATGGCGAGCCCGTTCGCGGCCTATCGCTGCGCCAACAAGAAGGGCATCGGCCGCGTCGTCTACACCAACATGATCCCGGGCGGCGGCTTCCGCGGCTACGGCGCCTCGCAGACCACCTTCGCCATGGAATGCGCCATGGACGAGCTGGCCAAGGTTTTGGGCATGGATCCGTTCGAGATCCGCCGCAAGAACGTGGTGCGGCCGGGCGACAACGTCGAATCGATCTGGATGAAGCCGAGCGACGCCTCCTTTGGCAGCCACGGCATCGACCAGTGCCTGGAGATCGTCCAGCGCGAGCTGAAGAAGGGCAACGGCGTCAAGAAGCCGGACGGCGCCGACTGGCTCGAGGGCACGGGTGCGGCGCTCGCCATGCTCGAATGCGGCCCGCCGACCGAGCACCGCTCGGGCGCCGAGATGAAGCTGCTGGCTGACGGCACCTATCATCTGGCCTGCGGCTCGTCGGAGATGGGCAACGGCATCACCACGGCGCACAAGCAGATGGCCGCTTCCGTGGTCGGCGTGCGCGCCGCCGACGTCGACATCATCAATGCCGACACCGACCGCACGCCCCACGACACTGGCACCTTCGCCAGCACCGGCACGGTGGTGGCGGGCAAGGCAGTGATGATCACCGCCGAGGCGATGAAGGCCGACATCCTCGACTTCGCCTCGCGCTTCACCAAGACGCCGGTCGACAAGTGCCGCCTCGACAAGGACGCGGTGATCTGCGGCAACAAACGCATCCCGCTCACCGAGCTGCATGCCGAGGGCGCCAAGGTCGCTCACCGCTTCACGGTCAGCCGCAAGGCCTACCTGTCGCCGCGCACCATCGCCTTCAACGTGCAGGGCGTGCGGCTCGCGGTGCACAAGGTGACCGGCGAGGTCCGCATCCTGCACAGCGTGCACGCGGCCGACATCGGCCGGGCGATCAACCCGATGCAGTGCCGCGGCCAGCTCGACGGCGCGGTGGCCATGGGCTACGGCTGGGCGCTGGTCGAGAACATGGTCCACGACGAGGGCCACATGGTGAACCCGCAGTTGCGCAACTGCCGCGTGCCGGCCTTCGCCGACACGCCGCACACCGACATCTTCTTCGCCGACACGGTCGATGCCATCGGTCCCCTGGGCGCCAAGTCCCAGGGCGAGTGCGGCATCAACCCGGTGGCGCCGGCGGTGTCGAATGCACTCGCCAACGCCACCGGGGTGCGCTTCGCCCACCTCCCCTTCACCGCGGACCGCCTGTTTGCCGGCGGACTGACCAGGGCCAAATGACCGTCAGCATCGTCACCCAGACCAGCGTGCGGCCGGAGCGATCCGAGGACTTCGCACGCTGGCAGGGCGAGACCAGCAACCTCGTCTCGAGCTTCCCGGGCTTCGTCGAGCAGCGGCTGATGCCGCCCAATCCGCCGTTGCAAGTCGACTGGGTCATCCTGCAGCGCTTCCGCACCATGGAGGATGCGCAGCGCTGGCTGGGCTCGACCGAGCGCCAGACCCGCATCGAGGGCGCGGCGCCGTTCCTGATCGGCCGCGACGACGTCCATATCGTGCGCGACGACGAGGGCGGCCGAAAGCCCGCGCCGGTCTCCGCCGTCATCAGTACCCACGTGAAGCCCGGCAAGGACGCCGAGTACCGCATCTGGGAGCGCAAGATCGCCGCTGCCCAGTCCAAGGCGCCGGGCCTGCAGGGCTACCGCTTCGAGCCGCCGGTGCCCGGGGTCCAGGAGGATTACGTCGCCATCCTGCGCTTCGACACCGAGGCCAACCTCAAGGCGTGGCTCGACTCGCCGGCGCGCAAGCAGCTGATCGTGGAGGCAGAGCCGCTGACAGAGGAGTTCCACGCCCGCCTCGGCACCGGCTTCGAGCAGTGGTTCCGCGACGAGTCGAAGGGCGGCGGCCCGTTGTCTGTCTGGAAGATGGACATGATCGTGCTGCTGCTGCTCTACCCCCTCGTCTTCCTGTGGGGCGTCTTCGCCGGCACGCCGATCCTACAGAACAAGCTCAACCTGCCCTGGGCCGTCAACCTGTTCATCGGCAACATCTTCAGTGTCTCGATGACGGGCTTCCTGGTGCCCTGGGTCGCCAACCGCATGGGCTGGTGGATGTTCCCCAAGGGCAGTGTGTTGGGAGCCAACCTGCTGGGCGCCGGCCTGATCTGCGCCATCTATGCCATCTCGATCGTGGTCTTCTGGAAGTTCTTTTAAGGCGCTAGACTGGGCACATGCCCAAGGTGCTCACGACCGATCAGGTTTCGCGATACAGAAGCGACGGATTCCACTTCCCGGTGCCGGTCCTGTCGACGGCCGAGGCGCGGTCCTACCGCGACCGGCTGGAGGCGAACGAGCGCACGCTGGGCGGGCCGCTGAGCGGCAACATGCGGCAGAAGCCGCACCTGCTGTTCACCTGGGCCAACGAGCTGGCGCGCCACCCGAAGATCCTCGACGCCGTCGAGGACGTGATCGGGCCCGACATCCTGTGCTGGAGCACGACCTTCTTCACCAAGGAGGCGCACTCGCCGTCCTTCGTGTCATGGCACCAGGACGCCACCTACTGGGGGCTCAGCACCAACGACGTCATCACCGCCTGGGTGGCCTTCGCCGATGCGCCGGTCGAAAGCGGCGCCATGAAGTTCTGGCCGGGCAGCCATCTCAAGAACCAGATCGAGCATCGCGACACCTTCGCCAGCGACAACCTGCTGACGCGCGGCCAGGAGATCGCCGTCGACGTGCCCGACGGCCAGGGCGTCGACGTGCCGCTCAAGGCGGGCGAGATGTCGCTGCACCACGTGCTGCTGGTGCACGGCTCGGGGCCCAACAGCACGGCCGACCGGCGCATCGGCTACGCCATCCGCTACATCCCGCCCCACGTCCGCCAGATCAAGGCGCGCGATTCGGCGATGCTGGTGCGCGGCACCGACCGCTACGGCAATTTCGACGTCGATCCCGCGCCCAAGCGCGACCTCGACGAAGCAGCACTTGCGGCGCACCAGGCCGCCGTCGAGCGCTCGGCCAAGGTGCTGTACGACGGCACCCAGAGTTCGTTCCGTGCCTAGCCGGCGCTTGATCCTCATGGCGTTCGGCGCATTGCCCGCGCAGGCGTGGGCTCAGGCGCAGAGCGAGCCGCCAAAGGACACGGTGACGCCCGAGGCTTTCCTGCGGGGAATCTACACGCCCTATCCCAACCAGGATTTCAAGGGCCAGCCATTCTGGCAGGTCGACCGCTTCTTCACGCCCGACCTCGCCCGCGTCATCGAGGCCGACATGCGCGAGGCCAAGCGGCGCGGCGAGGTGCCGAGGCTCGACGGCGATCCCTTCGTCGACGCACAGGACTGGGACATCGCCAAGCTCGCCATAATGGTGAAGGCCGAGGGCCCCAAGGCGGTCGGCCTGGTGAGCTTCGAGAACCAGGGCAAGCCCACGGAGATCAAGCTCGACCTGGTGCGCACCGGCATGGGCTGGCGCATCGCCGACATCAAGGCGCCGAGCGGGACGCTGAGCGAGCTTTATAAGAAGTAGATCTTCCTCCCCAGCGAAGCTGGGGAGGTGGCGCCGTCATACGGCGACGGAGGAGTCATGAGCACCGTCACTGATGCTCATGACCCCTCCGCCCCTTCGGGCACCTCCCCACGCGAAGCGTGGGGAGGAAGTTGAAGTCAGTGCCGCCAGCTCGTGTCGGTCTTGTCGAGCTTGCGAATCAGCGCCGCGAATTCGAGATCGCCGAGGCCGCCCATCTCCTTCTCCGAGAAGCTGTCCAGGTCGGCGCCCGACTTGGCGGCCAGGTTGTCGCCCAGGATGTTGAGCGTGCCGGCGGCGCCGGCATCGACCTGGATCTGGCAGGCGCGCTCCAGGCGATAGAGCCGGATGAACGCCTCGGGCACGGTGCGGCCCGTCGTCAGGATGCCGTGGTTGCGCAGCATCATCGCCTGGTTGTTGCCGAGGTTGTTCAAAAGCCGGCCGCGCTCGTCGAGGTCGAGGCTGGGGCCCTCGTAGTCGTGATAGGAGAGCTTTCCGTGGAACGCCGTCGAGGCCATCGAGATCGGCAGCAGCCCTTCCTTCAGCGCGCACACCGCCATGCCGGAGCGGGTGTGGGTGTGCATCACCACCTTGTGGCGCGCCTGGTGGGCCATGTGGACGGCCGAGTGGATGACGAAGCCCGCGTAGTTCACCGGGTACTTCGACTCGCCCACGTTGTTGCCGTCGAGGTCGATCTTCACCAGGTTCGAGGCCGTGACCTCGTCGTAGTTCAGCCCGAACGGGTTGATCAGGAAGTGCGCCTGCTCGCCCGGCACGCGCGCGGTGAGATGGCCGTAGATGAGCTCGGTCCAGCCGAAATAGTCGACCAGGCGATAGGCGGCCGCGAGCTGGCGGCGCAGGATCGCCTCCGCCTCGGCGGGTGGCAGGGAATCCAGGTCGATACCGGTCAGCGGCGCGTCCTGGGCGATGTGCATGTCCATGGGGGTCCTCCGCGCGGGGTCTGGAAGCTTAGGCTCGCGCGTAGCGGGCGAGCAACAGGAGAGTTCCCGCGATCACGGCCAGAGAGGATCCCATTTCGCCAGACCAGCAATGCTCTTGGCGACCCTTTCCAAAGCGCTCGGGAGGGAACGTTCGCGGTCGAAGACCGCCTCGGCAAAGTTGATCGCGGCTTGGACGCCCTGCCTCTCGGTCAGGGGCAGCATGGCGTCGAATATGGGCGATCTACTGAAGGTACGCCATTGCTCGGGACTTTTTTCTTGAGCCCAGTCATTCACCCGAGCAAACGACGACGCGTCACCAAATCTCACGCAGTTCAGCAGGACCACAAACGCGGCCTTGCCCCAATGATCATCCTTTTCGGTTCCTTCGATCGCTCGCACGACGTCGCCCGACGGTGTCGTGATTTTTCTTCGGGCCAATTGACCGCCGCTCAGCATGTCCGCCCATGTGTCGACTTCGGCCGTCAGTGTCTTGGCTTCGATGAGTTCGAGCGTGCGAATGGCGGCGTGCAGATCGCCGCGGTCCGACTGACCATGGGCGATATTCACCAAGACCTCCGCCTGGTTGGCGCGATGCTCATCTGCCAGATCGAACGCCTGACGCTCGAGGCCTAGCCACGCCAGCAAATGGGCAGCGGTCCCGCGCGCTTGGATCCAGCGACCGGCAGCCGGCGTTATGGACGCGCCGATCACCTTGAAATACCGGCCTGGGCCACTTTCGAAGGTCGGTGCGGGCAACGGCTCGTATTCGAAAGGTGCGGCAAGCTCCAACGTGCCGAGCATTGTCCGCGTGGCGCCGCTCAGGTCGCCGAGGCCGATCTGATGGCGGCAGATGTAGAGGGGACTGCTGACAAACTCGATGAGGGACTGCGCGGTATCACTCGCTGCTTCCGACAAGGACGCGGCGGACGCATGCTGAAGCGTGACGATCGCATCTTCGCGACGGTCCATCTTCGCGAACGCCACGCCACAGAGCATCAGGTCACGCGAACCCTTGGGATCGATCGAGAGCATAGCCTCCTTGAGGAAGCGGACGGCACGCGCGCCGGCTCCTGCCTTGTGCATCATTTGCGCAAATCCTGCGGCAAAACGAGCTCGACATTCCGGTTCCGCCTCGTTGGCACGAAACAGCTCAATCGCCTCCTCGAAGCGGCCTGCCTCTACCAACCAGTCGGTGAAGGCCGGGCGGTTGCGGCTCCACTCCCCCTCAAGCTCAGACCGCAGCGCGTTGCCTTGCAGATAGGTCTCTTCGGCTGCCTCGGGTTGGCCGGAAAGGAACAGCTCCTTCGCCCTGCGATCGATTTCCCGGAGTCGTTCAGCCTTCTCGGCCCGCCTTGCCGCTTCCTCAGGGGAGTAGTCCGGCCTCGCCCGCCAATAGGCATCCCATGCCGCCATCGACTGAACGACAAACTCGGCAAACATCGCCTCGTGGCCCGCATCTCGGATGAGGCACGCCAAATGATAACTGCGCCACGGCTCGCCCTCAGGCCCGGTGGACCGGGCGCTATTGACGAGCCTGCCGAGAATGCCGATCAGCGCTGCTTCATCGCGCAAGAAAATGCTCCAGGGCGCCCCCCGTTCGGTCTCTGCGCGGACGCGGAGGGACAAGGTAAGGCTACCTCCGCGCGCGGTCATCGCAAATTGTCGGCTGCATGGCCGGGGTTGCGCCAACGCGGCCCTTCGACTATCAAGCGCCTTCCGGCCTCGCTCCCTTCGTCTAGAGGCCCAGGACGCGGCCCTCTCAAGGCTGAAACACGGGTTCGAATCCCGTAGGGAGCGCCATCAAAAGAGCCGACGAAATCGGCATTCCCTGGGCGATGGCCGGCCTGAGGAGATCTTTCATGGCCTCGCTGGATTGGTCTCAGTGTCCTATCGTGGAAAGCGTCCCTGGCAAGGTCAGTGGCGCGTGGGTGTTCAAGGGCACGCGGACGCCTGTCGCGATCGTATTCGAGAACCTTGAGGACGGCATGACGATCGACGAGGTGCTCGAACAATTCCCAGTCACGCGCGAGCAAGTTCGGGCCGTGCTCGAGTTTGCCGCCAGGAGTCTCGACGCGCCTGTTGCCACGCGTTGATGCGCGTCCTGTTCGATAACGGGACACCAAGAGGCGTTGCCGCGGCGTTGTCGGACCATATCGTTGAAGAGGCGCGCTCGCGCGGCTGGGACATGCTGCGAAATGGTGAATTGCTGGACGCTGCGGACGCGGACGGATTCGATGTATTCGTCACCACCGATCGAAATATCCGCTACCAACAAAGTCTGGCTGATCGAAGGATCGCGATTGTCGTGCTCGGTAGGGGCCGATGGCGGCTCATCAAAAGCAAGCTTCGCGAAATCGCCGACGCCATCTCGACGGCAATGCCCGGCAGCCTTACCGAGGTCGACATTCCCGACGAATGAGCGGGATTCTCCGGTCGTTGCCATAGGCTGACCGCATGGCAACTGAGATCGCGGCCACCAAAGTGACTTCCTAGCCATGTTTTGAGGGTCCAGCCGAGCATAGTGCTCGTTCGGCGCATATTTTTCGCATACCGCCGCCAAAAATTCGACCGGAGGACGTGAGCGTACACATGGTCGGTGTGTTACAGAGGAAGGGCCGGCAGGAGCCGGCAGGTCGCTCCCTTGGTCTTCGCCTCAAGTATTTCCCGCCGCTCCAGTCCCACCGCCACCGCGCTCGTTGACCTCGCCCTCGTCGTCCTGGGCGGCGGCGCGCTGCTGATCGCCATCGTGCTGTGGTTCGACAATGCCCAGGGCGGGCTGACCGGCAACGGCGTGTTCAAGAGCCTGGAGCTGAAGCCCTGGGTCACCGACCCGGCCCATGCACCCCTCTACCCCTCGAACTACCTGTTCTATCCGCTGTACGGCGCGCTCTGCCGCCTGCTCGACCTTTTGGGCGTGTTCGCGGGCGACCCGCGGCGGCAGATGACCATCCTCAATGCCGCGAGCTGTGCGCTCAGCCTCGGCATCATCTACCTGCTGATCCGCAACCTCACGGGTATCCGGCTGGTGGCGCTGCTGGCGGCGTGGTTCCACCTCGCCTCGAGCTTCGTGATGTTCCTCGCCATCATCAACGAGGACATCATGCCGAGCTACACGGTGCTGCTGGCGGCGATGGCGCTGGGTGCCGTCTGGCTGGGCCGGCCGACCGCGGCGCGCGTGGTCGCGGTGTCCGTCCTGTTCTCGCTCGCCTGGCTGATGGAATGGCGGCTGATGTTCCCCACCCTGCCCGCCATGCTGGTGGCGCTCTGGGTGTGCGAGGCCAACTGGCAGCGGCGGCTCGGCTGGATCGCCCTGTTCCTGGTCGGCATGGTGGCGACGGCCGCGATCGTCGCCTGGGCCTGGCAGGGCCACGAGGGCGCCGTCGGCACGTTCGACCTGATCTGGACCGGCAAGGCGGTGCGCTCGGTGTGGGCCGGCTTCACCTGGGCCAAGGTCGGCTACATGTGGGACGGCATGGTCGGCTACCTGCTGGGCGCCGGCGTGGCCCAGATCCCCGGCATCCCGGGCTGGGACATGTGGCGCTGGGTCGCCACGGTCTGGATGCTGGCCGTGGCCTTTTTCGCGCTGCCCTTCCTGTGGCGCCACTGGGATGACCCGCGCTCGCGCGCCCTGTTGGCGATCTTCGGCGTCACCTTCGTGGCCGGCGAGGTGTTCAACCTCTACGCCCAGCCGCAGGACCCGCAGATGCAGATCAACGTCATGGCCTGGCTGACGGTTGGCTGGGCGGTGGTGCTGGTCGCCGCGCGCGAGAACCGCCGCTACGGCGGCCGCCTGCTGGCGGCCCTGTCGGGGCTGAGCGTGGCGCTGTTCGCCTACAACGTCTGGAGCATCGCGCCGCTGCGCGGGCTGGACAGCGCCTGGGAGGGCGCCATCCAGCGCATGGAAAAGGAGTCCAATCCCGAGCGCACCGTCTGGCTGATGCACGACTTCGACTGGGCCATGGTTTACGGCTCGCTGCACTGGGGCACCAACGACCCCGGCGTCGCCAAGCTCGGCCCGGCGCCGCAGAAGGAACCCAAGTTCAAGTGGATCGGCTTCACCGGCCAGGTGCTGCGCCATCCCGAGTGGAGCGACGAGCAGCAGGTCGCCGAGCTGCGCGGCCAGATCGATCGCGCGCTCGACCTCGGCTACGACGTGCTGGTCATCCGGCTGTGGGACATGGACCCGTACCAGCTCGAGGTCGCGACCGGGATGGTGGCGAGCAGCGAGCGCATCCAGGCGCTGCGCCGCATGCTGCGCGAGGACTACGTCGCCACCCAGGCCTTCATCGACCCGGTCGCGGGCGCCGTCGACCGGCTGAAGAAGAGGCCGGGCCGGTAGGATGTCCAAGGACGTCCTGATCGTCGTCGACATGCAGGTTGGTCTGCTCGACGGCCTGCCCAAGCACGACCTTGCCGGTGTGATCCAGCGCATCAACGCCCTCGCCAACATGGTGCGCCAGAAGGGTGGCCTGGTGGTGTGGATCAGGCATTGCGGCAAGGCCGGCGACGGCTTCGAGAGGGGCAGCAAGGGATGGGCGTTCCTGCCTGAGCTTGTACGCGAGCCTGGCGATGTCGTTGTCGAGAAGACGCTGAACGATGCGTTCGCCAGCACCGTGCTGCACGACACGCTGCAACGCCATGCGCCGGACCGCCTCCTGATCGCCGGCTGGGCGACCGACTCCTGCGTCGATTCCACCGTCCGGTCGGCTATTTCCCGCGACTACGACGTCGTCATCGTGAGCGACGGCCACACGCTGAGCGACCGGCCGCATCTCGACGCGCCCACCATCATCCGCCATCACAACTGGGTCTGGAGCGACCTTCTAACCAACCGCTCGACCCGCCTCACGACGACAAGCGAGCTGCTGGCAGAGAATCAATAGCGCTGGGGGCGCGCCACTCCAGTGGCGCGTCTTCTCATGCTCTTTCGGACCGCGCGCATCCTGCGCGCTCAAGCTCATGAGCGCGCAGGATGCGCGCGGTCCGGAAGACGATTACTTCTTCCCCGCCTTCGCCTTCTTCTCCGCCTCCGCGCGCTGCAGGGCGCCGACGTAGCCGCGGTTCCAAGTCGGGTTGATCATGACCTCGTTGATCACGATGTGCGACGGCAGGCAGGCGACGTAGCGAATGAGATCGCCGACATCCTCCGACTGCGCCATGCGCGCCCGCTCCTCCTTGGTGATGGGGATCGGCCGCTTGTCGAGGATGGGCGTGGCCACCTCGCCGGGGCAGACGACGCAGGAGCGGATGCCGTTGACGCATTCCTCCATGTTGATGGTGTGGCTCATCGCCACCACGCCATGCTTGGCCGCCGAGTAGGCCGCACCGCTCAAGGTCGAGGGATTGCGGCCGGCCATCGACGAGGTGTGGATCAAGACACCGTCCTTGCGCTTGCGCATCATCGGCAGAACGGCCGACGAGCAGTAGAAGGCGCTCGACAGGTTGCCGTCGATCACCATCTCGGCGCCTGCCGCCGTCAGCTCGTTCCACTTGCGGTCGGGAATGTTGAGCCCGGCGTTGTTCACCAGGATGTCGCAACGGCCGAACTTCTGGTCGATGTCCTTGGCGATGCGGCCGACGGCGGCGGCCTTCATCAGGTCGGCCGGCTTCACCACCGCCTTGCCGCCCGCCTTCTTGATGGTGGCCGCGGTCTCCTCCAGCGGCTCCTTGCGCCGGCCCGTCAGCACGACGGTGGCGCCTTCCTGGGCGAGCGCGATCGCCGCCGCCTGGCCAATACCCGAGCCAGCACCGGTCACCCAGGCGACCTTGCCCGTCAGCGCAGCCATCGATTTCTCCTTTACAGACCCACTGTCATCCCGAGGCCGAAGGCCGAGGGACCTTTACTGTTCCCGAAAGGTCCCTCGCTGCGCTCGCGATGACAGCCGGGCGCAGCGTCGACGGCCAACTACAGCACCTTGCCGGTGCTGTCGTCGATCAGGTGCATGTTGCTGAGATCAGCCCGCAGCTTCATGGGCTTCTCGGCCGTCGCGCCGGCGTTGGGATTGACGCGCCCGCAGACCTCCGAGCCCGCGATGGTGAAATAGACCAGCGTCTCCATGCCCATCGGCTCGACGACGTCGATCGGATTCTCGAAGTCGTGCTGGTTGGGCTCGACATGCGGACGGGTCTCGGTGATGTGTTCCGGCCGCAGTCCCAGGATGAGGTTGGCCTTGCCGACCTGGGGCGTATAGCGCGCCGTGCGGTCGGCCGGCACCGGGAAGGAGAGCGTGTCGCTCAGCCGTACGCGCAGCACACCCGCCGCCTGCTCGAGCTGGCAGGGAATGAAGTTCATCGCCGGCGAGCCGATGAAGCCCGCCACGAACTTGGTGGTCGGCGAATGGTAGAGATCGTTGGGCGAGCCGACCTGCTCGATCAGGCCGGCGTTCATGACCACCACGCGGTCGGCCAAGGTCATTGCCTCGACCTGGTCGTGGGTCACGTAGACCGTGGTTGTACGCACCTTCTGGTGCACCTTCTTGATCTCGGTGCGCATCTGCACGCGCAGCTTGGCGTCGAGGTTGGAAAGCGGCTCGTCGAACAGGAAGACCTTGGGATCGCGCACGATGGCGCGGCCCATAGCGACGCGCTGGCGCTGGCCGCCCGAGAGCTGCTTGGGCTTGCGGTCTAAAAGCTCGGTGATGTCGAGGATCTGGGCGGCCTGCTTCACCCGCTTGTCGATCTCCTCCTTGGGCGTGCGCTTCAGCTTCAGCCCGAACGACATGTTCTCGTAGACGTTCATGTGCGGGTAGAGCGCGTAGTTCTGGAACACCATGGCGATGTCCCGGTCCTTCGGCGGAACGTCGTTGACGACGTCGCCGCCGATCGCGATGTCGCCGCCCGAGATCTCCTCGAGGCCGGCGATCATGCGCAACGTCGTGCTCTTGCCGCAACCCGAGGGCCCGACCAGCACGATGAACTCCTTGTCGGTGATGTCGAGGTCGATGCCGCGGACGGCCTGGACCTCGTCGTACATCTTGACGACCTTACGCAGCGTAACTTGTGCCATCTGTCGATACCCTCTCAGCCCTTGGTCGCGCCGGCCGTCAGACCCGCAATGTAGTAGTCCATGAGGAAGGCGTAGATGATGAGCGGCGGCGCCGCGCCGAGCAGCGCGCCGGTCATGATCTGGCCCCAGTTGAAGACGTCGCCCTTGATCAGGGTCGTGACGATGCCCACCGGCAGCACCAGCTCGGTGGTCGAGGTGGTGAAGGCCAAGGGATAGAGGAACTGCGCCCACGCCACGGTGAAGCAGAAGATCGTCGCGGCGATGATGCCGGGCAGCGCCACCGGGATGAAGATCTTGGTCAGCGTCTGGATCCAGGTCGCCCCGTCGATAAGGGCAGCCTCGTCGAGCTCCTTGGGGATCGAGGCGAAGTAGCCGATCATGATCCAGGTGCAGAATGGCACGGTCAGGGTCGGGTAAAGGATGATCAACGTCCACCAGTGGTTCATGAGCTGGATGTCGAAGGTCTCGTTGACCCAGGCGAACATCTTGAACAACGGGATGAACAGCAGCGTCTCGGGGATCAGGTAGGTCAGGAACACGCCGGTCGCCAAGGTCGCCGAGCCCCAGAACTTCATGCGCGCCAGAGCGAAGGCCGCGATGACGCTGATCGCCATGGTGATGATGACGGTCAGCACCGCCACGATCGCCGAGTTGCGGAAGAAGGTCAGGTAGGTGTTCTGGGTCAAGAGCTCGATGTAGTTCGCCAAGGTCGGCGAGTAGACCCACCAGGGATTGCTCTCCGCCGAGATCTCCGCGCTGGTCTTCAGCGAGGTGATGAACATGTAGATCGGCGGCGTCAGGAAGAAGATCGCGAACAGCACGAGGAAGAAGTAGGACCAGCGCAGGGCCCACTTCCGGTCGCGGCTCATGCTGCCGTATCTGCGCCCCGAGATCGTCGTGGCGGTGGGGGAAGCGATCGTGGCGTTGGCCATCAGACTTCACTCCCCCGCTTGGTGATGTCGCGCAGGATGAAGGTCGCGGCCACCGCCAGGATCGGCACCATGAACAGCGACACGCTGGCGCCCAATGGTATGTCGCCGCTTTCTATCCCCACCCTGAACGCCCAAGTGGCGAACACGTGGGTGGTATTGAGCGGATCACCCTTTGTGAGCACCCGGACAATGTCGAAGTTGGCGAAGGTGACGATCAGCGAGAACAGCGCGGTGATGGCGATGATGTTGCGCATCATCGGCAAGGTCACGTACCAGATGCGCTGCCACCAGGTGGCGCCGTCGATCGAGGCCGCCTCGTAGAGCTGCTCGGGCACCGACTTCAGCGCGGCGAGGTACATGATCATGAAGAACGGCGCGCCGATCCACACGTTCACCAGGATGACCGAGAAACGCGCCCAGCCGGTCTCGCCGGTCCACGGAATGCGGTCGATGCCGAAACCGGCCAGGATCCAGTTGAAGGCCGAGTAGGACGGGTCGAACAGCCACAGCCAGGCGAGCGTGCTCATGGCCGGCGGGATGACCCACGGCACCAGCAGCATGCCACGCCACTTGCGCTGGCCCTTGCTCGGGATGTTGTGCACGAAGTGGGCGACCACGAAGCCAATGATCGCCTTGAAGATCACCGCGGTGATGGCGAACAGGCAGGACTGGTAGACCACCATCCAGAAGGTCTCGCGGCCGAACAGGAAGTCGAAGTTCCCGAAGCCGACGAAGCGGGTCATGCCCTTGTTGAGCATCGCGAGATAGACGGCGTAGCCCGCCGGATAGGCAACGAGGGTGAGGATCAACACGATCAGCGGCAGCGCCATCAGGAAAGCGATGGTCGATTTGCGCTGCATCAACTTGTGCAGGCTGCTGCGGCTGCTGCCCGTAGCCGTTACTGCGCCTCTGGCGGCAATGTCTGCCATAGGAAACTCCCGGCGTTTTTTGGTCTTCTTATCGTTATCGGTCACCGGCGGACGCCCTTGCCGGGGCGTCCGCCGAAGTCGTCGTCGTGCGGTTGTAGCGCGCTTGCGCGCTAGTTGCGCATGAAGCCTTCGATCTCCTTGGCCGCCCAGTCGAGCGTCTTGTCCATGGCCTCGCCCTTGTAGAAGCGAACGGCCATCTGGGTCTGGATGCCCTGGGTGTAGATCTGCTCGGCGATCTTGTGCGGCGCGGGGGCCGCTGCGATCGACAGCGTCTGGTGGTTGTGCGGGTTCGGGTAGTGATAGAGCGTGCCCTTGGGCGGCCCCTCTTCGGCCCACGTCTTGAAGGTGGTGAGCTTCTCGAACGACGGCAGGTCGTAGCCGCCCGAGGCGATCACCATCTTCTCGGCCGCGTCCGGCTGGCTCATCGCGGTGAGCAGGCTCTTGGCCGCCGACTGGTTCTTGCTGAAGCTCCAGGTACCCCAGAAGAACGGCAGGAACGGACCGAAGCGGCCGGCCGGGCCCGACGGGAAGCCATGTGTCCAGCACTGCTCGGCGACCTTCGGCGCGTCGCGCTTGGCGACCGCCCAGGCCGACGGCGGGTTCATGATCAAGGCACCCTTGCCCGACACCAGCCACTTGTTGTTGGAGGCGTCGTCCCACGCCGGCGCGTCTTCCGGCAGGAAGGCCATCAGCTTCTTGTAGTACTCGAGCGCCTGGCGGACCTTGTCGTTCTTGACCGTGATCTCGCCCTTGGCGTCGACGAGTATGGCGCCGAAGCTGTGGAAGATCGCGCCCGCGGTGTCGACCGAGTCCGAGGTCGTGCCGAGGCCGATGCCGAAGGCATGACCGCCCTTCTGGCAGGCTTCGGCGGCCTTGAGGAAGGCGTCGAGGGTCCAGGCCTCGGCCTTGGGGGGCGAGCCCGCCGGATACATCGCCTGCACGTCGATGCCGGCCAGCGACTTCATGAGGTCGATGCGCGAGCACGGCCCCTTCATCTGGCTGCCGACGGTGGCCGGCACGGCCAGCCACTTGCCGCCGACCTTGCCGAGATACTCGACGGTGCCGTTCACGGCGCCGTTCTGCTTGATCAGCGGCTCGACGACGTCGTTCATCGTCACGAGCTGCTCGGAATAGCGGGCCGGCAGCCAGGTCGAGAAGGCGAGGACGTCGTGGCCCGACTTGGCCTGCGCCTCGGCGGCGGTCGTCAGCAAGAGCTTGTTGCCCTGCGAGGTGATGAAGTCGAGCGTGACCTCGACCTTCTCCTTGTCGGCCCACGCCTTGATCACCTCTTCGGTGGCCTTGTTGGCACCGGGCACCCAGTGGTCCCACAGGCCAAGCGATAGCTTGCCGGCCGCGTAGGCGCCGCGCACGAACGGTGCGGCGACCAGCGCCGTCGAAACGGCAGCTGTACTCGCCACAAAGCGGCGACGGCTTACTTTTCTCGAAACCATTTTTCCTCCTGTCCCTCTTCTTTTGACCCTCATGGGAGCCTTGCCGGGATGCTAGGCACAAGCCACGGATCAGGCAATGTATTTTCAGCCGTAGGATCTTTCGGAACACAGGTTTGACAGCATCCGACGAGACCCGGATGCTCCGGCCGCCGAACCGACAGCGCCGGATAACGGGAGGGAATTTCGTGCGGGAAATCACTGTGAAATCGATCGCCGCAGAAGGCATGAACTGAGCAAGATGCAACAGATCCCGACGGCCAATCCCTGGCTCGCCGCCGTCGAGCCCTCGCCGATCGGCGAGACCAAGCGCTGGGTGCTGAACCGTACCTTCCCTGCCGACCGGCCGCTGATCGATCTCAGCCAGGCCGTGCCGGGCTATCCGCCGGCGATGGAGCTCAGGAAGCATCTCGGCGAGCTGCTGCTCGACCCGACGATGCACGGCTACACGCCGATCCTGGGCGTGCCCGCGCTGCGCGAGAACTACGCCACCCACCTCTCGAGCTTCTATGGCGCGCCGATCACCGCGGGCGAGGTCGGCATCACCTCGGGCTGCAACCAGGCTTTCTGTCTCGCGCTGATGAGCATCGCCAAGGCGGGTGACCAGGTGATCCTGCCGCGGCCGCACTACTTCAATCACGACATGTGGATGCGCATGCAGGGCGTCGAGCCGGTGTCGCTCGACTTCCGGCCGGGTTCCGGCGCCGTGCCCAATGCGGAGGATGCCGCCAAGCTGATCGGGCCCAGGACTCGCGCCATCGTCCTGATCTCGCCCAACAATCCCACGGGCGCGGTCTATCCGCGCGAGACCATCCACGCCTTCTACGAGCTGGCGCAACGCCACGGCATCGCCCTGCTGCTCGACGAGACTTATAAGGACTTCCTGCCCGAGGGCACGCGGCCGCACGAGCTGTTCAGCGATCCCGGCTGGCGCCGCACGCTGGTCCATCTCTACAGCTTCTCCAAGGTCTTCGCGCTGACCGGCTATCGCGTCGGCGGCATCACCGCGGGCGCCGCGCTGATCGCCGAGATCGAGAAAGCGATGGACTGCGTCTCCATCTGTCCGCCGCGGCTCGGCCAGGAGGCTGCCCTCTATGGGCTGAAGAACCTGCTGCCTTGGGCGCGCCGCAACACCGAGGGCCTGAAGGCGCGCGCCGACCTCTTGGGCAACGGCCTGCAGCGCTCGAATCGCTGGCGGCTGGTCAGCATCGGCGCCTACTTCGCCTACGTCGAGCATCCCTTCACCGGCCAACGCTCGACCGCCGTATCCAAGCGCCTGGCCGACGAAGAGAACCTTTTGACCATCCCGGGCGACATGTTCGGTGCGGGCCAGGAGCGCTTCGTACGGCTCGCCTTCGCCAACGTGGCCGACGACAAGATCCCGGCCGTGCTGGAACGGCTGGAACGGTTTGGCGCATGACATTTCCCGTCATCCCGAGCGGAGCCGCCCGAAGGGCGGCGCAGTCGAGGGACCTAGTCTTGGCGACGCAGCAACAAAACAGGTCCCTCCACTACGCCTCGCTACGCTCGGCTCCGGTCGGGATGACGATTTGATTAAGGTGACCCATGCCGCATGCAACGACACCCGACGGCGTGAAGCTCTACTACGAGGAGTCAGGCAGCGGCACGCCGATCCTGTTCGTGCATGAGTACAGCGGCGACTGGCGAAGCTGGGAGCCGCAGATGCGCTTCTTCTCGCGGCGCTACCGCTGCATCACCTATTCCTTCCGCGGCTATCCCGGTTCCGATGTGCCCGAGGTCGAATCGATGTACGGCCAGCAGCATGCCGTCGATGACGCCAGGCACATGCTCGATCACCTCAGGATCGACAAGGCGCACATCGTCGGCCTGTCGCAGGGCGCCTTCGCGACGGCGCACTTCGGCCGGCAGTATGCCAGCCGCGCCCTCACGCTGACGCTCGCCGGCGTCGGCTCCGGCGCGGGCCGCGAGGGCCATGAGCAGTTCAAGAAGGACGCCCAGGCGACCGCGGCGCGCATCCGCAAAGAGGGCATGGCGAAGTACGCCAATGCGCTGACGACGAATCCGACACGCTCGCGCTTCAAGCAGAAGGACCCGCGCGGCTTCGCCGAGTTCGTGAAGCACTTGTCGGAGCATTCCGACGTCGGCTCGGCCAACACCATGCACGAGTATCAGGGCAAGCGGCCGTCGCTCTACGACTTCGAAGCCGAATGGAAGAAGCTCGACCTGCCGGTGCTGATCCTCTGCGGCGACGAGGACGAGCCCTGCCTGCAGCCGAGCCTCTGGCTCAAGCGCGTGCTGCCCAATGCCGGCCTCGCCCTGTTCGCCAAGACCGGCCACACGGTCAACGTCGAGGAGCCCGACGCCTTCAACCGCGAGCTCTGGAACTTCCTGATGCTGGCCGAAGCCGGCCGGTGGACGCCGGCCGAGCCGCTCGACAAGAACGCGCCGCTGATCTGACGCTGGGGGCGCGCCACTCCAGTGGCGCGTCATGGTCTTCTGGGAGCGCGGGCCTCCGGCCCGCTCATGATCATGATGCGGGCCGGAGGCCCGCGCTCCCATGACGCGCCAC
>JAKFVH010000156.1 GCA_021732285.1 Reyranella sp.
CCCTCGCCGGCGCCTGACGGGGCGCCGGCCAACCAACTCCATCCGACAAAGCGCAAAAACATCAAATCCCCAGCCCGCTATTCCTTCGACCTTCAACTCGAAGACCTCAGTCCGACAGGCTGCTAGGCTCTATGTTCAGCGTGCTCAGCCTGCCTATCCTGGCCACGGTCCCTCGTTCAGGGACCTGGTTCCTACGGTATGCAATTTCGTTCCTGTGCCATCTCGACCGCGGCGGCCGCATCGACGATCGCCTGACGGGGCGGACTTTTGGCGATGCGGCGGGACCAGCTTTCGATTTCCAGAGCTTCCGGGGCGGCCCGCTGTTCCATGTGCAGGGCACCCTGCCGGACGACCATCTGTTCATCGGCCACACCGTGTGTCCCGGCTTCGCCGCCTCGGACGTCGATTGGTGGAGCAGAACGCCCTTCCATGTGCCGGGCTACGACTACTTCCATGAGGGGATGAACTATCGCTACACGCCGATCGATCTCGCGGCATACCGCTACACGCCGGTCCGCGTGCGCGCCCTCGAACGCGCCGCCAGCCGGGGCCGCGGCCGGCCGATCGTGCTCGTCTACCGCAATCCGCTCGCCCAGGCGGTGTCGTACTTTCGCTATGGCCAGAACCACAGGGATACAACGTACAACTCACTCAAAGGCCGCCCGCTGGCTGCCGTGGCCTTGCGCGACTACCTGTTCGACAGTGCGCTGCCGTCCTACGCCAAGCAGTTCATCTCCTACCAGACCCTGGCCGAGCGCTATCCCGCGCAGGTCCGCCTGGTGCCCTACGAGCGACTGATGGCCCAGCCGGTCGAGGTGCTGGCCGGCATCCTCGACCATCTTGCGGGAACGCCGCGTGAACGGCCGCAGCTCGCCGACGCGGTGTGGCTGGCGCGGCCCGAACACATGAAGGCGATCGAGAAGGAGCTCGGCCGCTCGCTCGACGGCACGCGCATCGATCGCGACAGCCATATCCAGGTCAGCCCGGGCCGCGCCGATGCCCGCATCGACGACCGCACGCGCGCCGAGGCGATCGCGTTCCTCAACCGCCTGGGACTCGACATCAGCCTGTTCGATTGGCCGCTCGTCAAACCAGCCGCCGCCGCCACTGTCGCCGCATAGCCGACATCCCTCCTCGCCATCGCAAGAGCAGCCCACTTGCCAGTCTCGAACTCCCACCTGCAGGCCCTCGAAGCCGAGGCGATCCACGCGCTGCGCGAAGCGGCCGCGGTGTTCCGAAAGCCGGTCATCCTCTATTCGATCGGCAAGGACTCCTCGGTCCTGCTCCATCTCGCGCTGAAGGCGTTCTATCCCGCCAAGCCGCCGTTCGCGCTGCTGCACGTCGACACGACCTGGAAGTTCCGCGAGATGATCGCCTTCCGCGACCGGCGCATGAAGGAGCTCGGCCTGCCGCTCACCGTCCACGTCAACCAGGACGGCCTGGCGCGCGGCATCGGCCCGCTCAGCCATGGTGCGGCGGTCCACACCGACATCATGAAGACCGAGGCGCTGAAGCAGGCGCTCGACCTCCATGGTTTCGACGCCGCGATCGGCGGGGCGCGCCGCGACGAGGAGCCGTCGCGCGCCAAGGAGCGGATCTTCTCGCTGCGCAGCGCTTCCCATTGCTGGGATCCGCGCGGCCAGCGGCCCGAGCTCTGGCGCCTCTACAACGGCCGGCTCAATCCCGGCGAGAGCATCCGCGTCTTCCCGCTGTCGAACTGGACCGAGCTCGACATCTGGACCTACATCGCGCGCGAGAAGATTCCCGTCGTGCCGCTCTACTTCGCGGCCGGCCGCATGGTGGTCCAGCGCAACGGCATGCTGATCCTGCGCGACGACGAGCGGCTCACGCTGCTGCCCAAGGAGCTGCCCGAGCTGCTCTGGGTGCGCTTCCGCACGCTCGGCTGCTATCCGCTGACCGGCGCCATCGAGTCGCGCGCCGACACCGTGGCCGCGATCATCGACGAGCTTGGCCGCTCGCGCACCTCCGAGCGCCAGGGCCGCGCCATCGACCACGGCGAGAGCTCGATGGAGCGCAAGAAGGTCGAAGGCTACTTCTGATGAATGAGGACCTGCTGCGTTTCATCGCCTGCGGCAGCGTCGACGACGGCAAGAGCACGCTGATCGGCCGGCTCCTGGTCGATGCCGACGTCGTGCCCGACGATCGGCGCGCCGCGGCGCCTGATCTCGCAGGCCTGCTCGATGGCCTGCAGGCGGAGCGCGAGCAGGGCATCACCATCGACGTCGGCTACCGCTATTTCTCGACGCCGCGGCGGCGCTTCATCGTCGCCGACACGCCGGGCCACGAGCAGTACACGCGCAACATGGCCACGGGCGCCTCGACCGCCGACCTTGCGGTCATCCTGGTCGACGCGACCAAGGGCCTGCTGCCGCAGACGCTTCGGCACAGCGCCATCGTGGCGCTGATGGGCATCCGCCGCATCGTGCTTGCCGTCAACAAGATGGACCTGGCGGGCTACCGCGAAGACCGCTTCGCCGCGATCGTCGACGGCTACGCGACGATGGCCGGGGAGCTCGGCCTGAGCGACGTGACGGCGATTCCCGTCTCGGCCCTGCACGGCGACAACGTCATGCGGTCGAGTGCGGCGATGCCGTGGTATCGCGGACCGACGCTGCTTGGCCATCTCGAGACTGTCCCCGCCGCGCCGGCCAGCGACCTGCCGTTCAGGCTCGCCGTGCAGTGGATCAATCGTGACGCGGGCTTCCGCGGCTATGCCGGCACGGTGCTGGGCGGCAGCGTCCGTCCCGGCGACGAGGTCGTCGTCCTGCCGTCGGGCGTGCGGGCGCAGGTCGCGCGCATCGTCACCTACGAGGGCGACCTCGACCGGGCGACAGCGGGCCAGGCCGTCACCCTGACGCTCGACCCCGAAGTCGATGTCGGCCGTGGCGACGTCATCGCCGCCGCCGGCGCGCCGCCGCATCTTTCGGACCAGTTCGCCGCGCACATCGTGTGGCTGGGCGATGCGCCGATGCTGCCGGGGCGGCCGTATCTGCTGCGGCTCGGTACGGCGACGACGACGGCGATGGTGAGCGGGCTGAAACACCGGCTCGATATCGCCAGCGGATCGCAGCGCCCCGCCAAACAGCTCGAGCCGAACGATATCGGTCTCGCCAACCTGTCGCTCGACCGGGCGCTGCCCTTCGACACCTACGACGACAACCGCGAGACCGGCGGCTTCATCCTGATCGACCGGCTGAGCAACGCCACGGTCGGCGCCGGCATGATCCGCTTCCCCTTGCGGCGCGCCGCCAATCTCGCCTGGCAGGATTTCACCGTCGACAAGACGGCGCGCGCGGCGATCAAGGGCCATCGCCCGGCCGTGCTGTGGTTCACCGGCCTGTCGGGCGCGGGCAAGTCGGCCATCGCCGACGGCGTCGAAAAGCGGCTGACGGCGCTTGGCCACCACACCTATCTGCTGGACGGCGACAATGTCCGCCACGGCCTCAACCGCGACTTGGGCTTCACCGACGCCGACCGGGTCGAGAACATCCGGCGCGTGATCGAGACCGCCCACCTGATGGCCGATGCCGGCCTGATCGTGCTGGTGTCGTTCATCTCGCCGTTCCGCGCCGAGCGGCGGCTGGCGCGCGAGCGGCTGGCGGACGATGCGTTCCTGGAGATCTTCGTCGACACGCCGATCGAGGTCTGCGAGCGCCGCGATCCCAAGGGCCTCTACCACAAGGCCCGCGTCGGCGAGCTCCGGAACTTCACGGGCATCGACTCGGCCTACGAGCCGCCGGAAGCACCCGACCTGCACCTGCGCACGCTCGAGATGACGATCGACGATGAGGTCGAGCGCATCATCGAAGCGCTGCAGCGGCGCGGCGTGTTTGACTGAACCACAGCCAGGCGGCCGCCACGATCAGGAGCGCGAAGGCGATCGGCCCGTGCAGCGCGGCATGGTCGGTCTGCAGTTCCCAGCCGAAGGCCACCAGCACCGCCATGTTGGCCCAGCCGGCGCGGCGCGCCAGCAGCAGGGAAGCAGCGACCAGCACCGAGGCGGCGAAGGCCGCCCATGACGCCGTCTCGCTGACGAACGAGCCGACGCCGCCGACCAGGGGATCGACCCACAGGGCGTTGAGCAGCAGCGCCGCCCCCTCGACCTGATGCGGGTTGAGCTTGCCCGCGGCGGCCAGGCTCTGGACGGTGAGGATGCTGCGGCCGAGCCCGATGCCGCCGATCGCGTCGAGCACCGTGAAATAGATGACCATGACGAAGATCGCCGCCCGCGCCAGCCAGGCCGCCGCCACCGCAGCCGCTCCGTCGTCATCGCCGATGCCGTCGACCATCAGCAGCAGGCCGACGGCGACCAGGCCGACCATCGGCGTCTGGACCATGTGCAGCACCACCCACCATCGCGGGCCGAAATAGTCGAGCGCCTCATGATGGTTGGCCGAATGGGGCTCGGCCTGCGACAGGTACTGGTACATGCCGGGATGGGCCGTGAAATTGGCCGGATGGAACAGCTCCAGGCCGATCAGCACGGCCGGTGCGAGCAAAAGACAGACCCACCATAGAATGCGCTTCATGCCCGCCCCTCGTTGCGGCCGGACGATGGCCGCTCGCGAGGTGCTTGCCAAGAAGCCTGTTCGGTCCCACATCTCACTTGATGTCCGCGCGTCAGTTCAGCCTCAGCCCACATCGCAGCGTGATCGCCGTCGGCGGTCCCGATCGCGTGGAATTCCTGCAGGGCCTGATCTCCAACGACACGACCAAGGTGTCGCCCGGACACGCCATCTGGGCGGCATTGCTGACGCCGCAGGGCCGCTTCCTCAACGACATGTTCGTGGCCGACGGCGGCGATGGCACCTTGCTGCTCGAGACCGAGCGCGAGCGCGCCGCTGCCCTCGCCAAGAAGCTCTCGCTCTACAAGCTGCGCTCCAAGGTGACCGTCGAGGATCGCCGCGAGACGCTCGAAGTCGCGGTCGCCTACGGCCCCGATGCAGCGACGACTCTGCCGATCGAAGGCGCCATCGCCTTCGTCGATCCGCGCCTCAGCGAGCTTGGCATCCGCGTGATCGCGCCCACGGGCACGGCAGCCGCTCTGCTGCAATCGCGCGGCTTCTCGGCAGCGCCCTTGCAGTCCTACGACGAGCTGCGCGTCGGCCTGGGCGTGCCCGACGGCAGCCGCGACCTCGTGGTCGACAAGGCGCTCCTGCTGGAGAACGGCTTCGACGAGCTGAACGGCGTCGACTGGCAGAAGGGCTGTTACATGGGCCAGGAGCTGACGGCCCGCACCAAGTACCGCGCATTGATCAGGAAGCGGCTGTTCCCGGTGAAGGTGCAAGGCGCCCTGCCCGAGCCCGGCGCACCGGTGCATCTCGGCGACCAGGAAGTCGGCGAGCTGCGTTCCGGCGTCGGCGACCGCGCACTGGCCATGCTGAAGATCGACGCTGCGCTGAGCGGTCAGGCGCTTTCGGCGGGCGATACGCGCCTGGTCGCTGAGATTCCCGGTTGGATGCGCCTGCCCGAGACAACCGATCCTTAGCTGGCGACCCCTAGCCTGCCTCGGCCCCGGGGCTTAAGGTCTCGGCCTTCCAGCGTCGCCAGGAGGCCGGCCCGTGAAACTCATCAATCCCAACCCGTTCACCACCCGGCCCGAGATCGTCGGCACCTTCGGCGTGGTCGCGTCCACGCACTGGATCGCCACCGCAGTCGGCATGGGCATCCTGGAGCGCGGCGGCAACGCCTTCGACGCCGCCGTCGCCACGGCCTTCACCCTGCAGGTGGTCGAGCCGCATCTCAACGGGCCAGGCGGCGACGTGCCGCTGATCTTCCATTCGGTGAAGAAGGGCAAGACCGAGGTGATGTGCGGCCAGGGCGTGATGCCCGCAAAGGCCACCATCGCCCACTTCAAGGGGCTGGGCCTCGATCTCATTCCCGGCACTGGCCTGCTCCCCGCCGCCGTGCCCGGCACCTTCGACGCCTACATGCTGATGCTGCGCGACTACGGCACCCTGAAGCTGTCAGACGTGCTGGCGCCGGCCATCGGCTACTACATGGGCGGCTACCCGATGCTGGAGCGTGCCGCAGCCACCATCGCGACGGTACAGGAGAACTTCCGCAACAACTGGCCGACCTCGGCCGCGGTCTACCTGCCGGGCAACAAGGTGCCCAGGCCCGCCGAGCTGTTCCGCAACCAGGCCGTGGGCAACACCTATCTGCGTATCATCAAGGAAGCCGAGGCCGGCGGCGGCAGCCGCGAGGCGGTGCTCGAGCGCGCGCGCAAGGTATGGAGCCAGGGCTTCGTCGCCGAGGCGATCGACCGCTTCTACACGAACGAAGAGTTGTTGGACGTGTCGGGCCAGCGCCACAAAGGACTGCTGCGCGGCGAGGACATGGCGAAGTGGCAGGCCACCGTCGAGGACCCGCTGACCTATGATTACGGCCGCTACACCGTATGCAAGGCAGGTCCGTGGGCACAGAGCCCGGTCACCCTGCAGAAGCTGGCGCTTCTGAAAGGTTTTAACCTCGACGGCGCCGACCCGACCTCGCCCGACTTCATCCATACCGTCGTCGAGGCGAGCAAGCTCGCCTTCGCCGACCGCGAGGCCTTCTACGGCGATCCCGACTTCGTCGACGTGCCGATGCAGACCCTGCTGTCCGATGCCTACAACGCCGACCGGCGCAAGCTGATCGATCCGTCGAAGGCCTCGTTCGACCAGCGGCCGGGCAAGGTCGAGGGCTATGGCGGCGTGATCCGCCTGCGCAAGGCCGACGGCAGCCGCGCCGCCGTGGCGGCGAGCGGCGCCGGCGAGCCGACCGTCGGGCGCATGGGCCAGATGAGCGGCGACACGGTGCATTTCGACATCGTCGACAAGGACGGCAACATGGTCTCGGCGACGCCGTCGGGTGGCTGGCTGCACGGCTCGCCGGTCGTGCCCGAGCTCGGCTTCCCGATCGGCACGCGCGGCCAGATCATGTGGCTTGAAGAGGGCCAGCCCTCCTCGCTGGCGCCCGGCAAGCGGCCGCGCACCACGCTGACGCCCACGCTCGCCCATCGCGACGGCGAGCCGTACATGGTCTGGGGTTCGCCCGGCGGCGACCAGCAGGAGCAGTGGATCACCCAGATGTTCCTGCGCCACGTCCATTGCGGCATGAACCTGCAGGAGGCGATCGACGCGCCGGCCTGGCACAGCGAGCACTTCCCCTCCTCGTTCTGGCCGCGCACCGCCCGCCCGGGCGTACTGGTGCTGGAAGGCCGCATTCCTGCCGAAACGGTCCAGGAATTGCGTAAGCGCGGCCATGAGGTCGAGATGAACGACGACTGGTCGGAAGGCCGGCTGACCGCGGCCAGCCGCCAGGATCCCTGGCGCAAGGCCGCCGCCAACCCGCGCGGCATGCAGGGCTACGCGGCGGGGCGGTGATCGCGATGGTGTTCTCATCGCTGGGGGCGCGCCACTCCAGTGGCGCGATCTTCTGCATCAACGATGACGCGCGACTGGAGTCGCGCGCCCCCAGCGCATGACCTGGTCGATCATCTTCCATGAGCGCGACAGCGGCCGCATCGCCATCGCTGTCGCCACGAAATTCTTCGCCGTCGGCGCGCGCGTGCCCCATGTCGAGCCTCGGAAAGGAGCAATCTGCACCCAGGCGCTCATGAACCCGCTGTACGGCCCGCACGGGTTGCGCCTGATCCGCGAAGGCGTCGGCGGTGCCGACGTGGTGCGCATCCTCGTCACGCCGGACGCCGGCCGCGAGCATCGCCAGCTCCATGTCATGGGTGCCGACGGCAAGTTCGCCGCCCACACCGGCGCCGACTGCGTGCCGTGGTGCGGCCACTGGATCGGCGAGGACATGTCGGTCGCGGGCAACATGTTGGCGGGACCACAGGTCGTGTCCGAGACCGCGCGCTTCTTCCGCGAGAACGCTTCCATGCCCCTGCCGCGCCGCCTGATCGGCGCCATGAAGGCGGGTGAGAAGGCCGGCGGCGACAAGCGCGGCAAGCAATCGGCCGCGCTGGTGATCTACGGCAACCAGGAATACTCGGAGCTCGACCTGCGCGTCGACGATCACATCGAGCCGCTGCTCGAGCTGGCGCGCCTGGAATCGGTGAGCCGCGAGCGCTGGACGCATTTCCGCGACTTCATCCCGACGCGCGAGAATCCGGCCGGCATCTTCGATCGAGCCGCGATCGACGCCGGCATCGAAAGGAGCCTGGCGGCGGAGCGTCAATGAGCGTTCTGCTCGAACTGCGCCAGCTTGCCGTTTCCTTCGCCACCGACGACGGCACCGTGCGCGCCGTCGACGGCATCGACCTCAGCCTGGAGCGCGGCCGCACCCTGGGACTGGTCGGCGAATCGGGCTGCGGCAAGAGCGTGACGTCGCTCGCCGTCATGGGCCTGCTGCCGCCGGAGAACTCCACCGTGAAGGGCGAGGTCCGCTTCGAGGGCCGCAATCTTCTGACCCTCGACGCCGACGCCATCCGCGACATGCGCGGCGCCAGGCTCGCCATGATCTTCCAGGAGCCGATGACCTCGCTCAACCCGGCCTACACGGTGGGCGACCAGATCATCGAGGCGATCCAGCGCCACCAGGGCCTGTCGGCCGCCGACGCGCGCGCGCGCGCCATCGAAATGCTGCGCACCGTGCGCATCCCCTCGCCCGAAAAGCGCGTCGACGACTATCCGCACAAGCTGTCGGGCGGCATGCGCCAGCGCGCCATGATCGCCATGGCGCTGGCCTGCGGGCCGGAGCTTTTGATCGCCGACGAGCCGACCACCGCGCTCGACGTCACCATCCAGGCGCAGATCCTCGACCTGATGCGCGGGCTGCGCCGCGACACCGGCACCGCCATCATCCTGATCACCCACGATCTCGGTGTCGTCGCCGAAATGGCCGACGATGTCGCCGTCATGTACGCCGGCCAGATCGTCGAGCGCGCGCCGGTGCGCGATCTCTTCGCCCGGCCCGAGCACCCCTACACCGTCGGCCTTTTAGGCTCGATCCCGCGGCTCGACGAGAAGCGCGAGCGCCTGCCCTCGATCGAGGGCCGCGTGCCCGACATGAGCCGGCCACCTGACGGCTGTCGCTTCGCCGCGCGCTGCCCCTTCGTCGAGCCTGCTTGCCGCACCCAGACGCCGCCGCTCATCGAAGTGGCGCCGGGCCATCTCACGCGCTGCCGCCGCGCGCCCCTGGCGCAAGTGATCCAATGAGCGCGCTCCTGGAAGTCGCCGGCCTCGCCAAGCACTTCCCAGTGCGGCGCGGCGCCTTCGGCCTGGTATCGGGCCACGTCCGCGCCGTCGACGGCGTCGACTTCCAGCTTCGTGCCGGCGAGACCCTGGCCGTCGTCGGCGAATCGGGCTGCGGCAAGTCGACCGTCGGCCGCCTGGTGCTGCGCCTGATCGAGCCCTCGGCCGGCCAGGTGCGCTTCGAGGGCGAGGACCTTTTAGCGCTCTCCGACGGCGCCATGCGCGCACGCCGCCAGCGCATGCAGGTGATCTTCCAGGACCCCTATGCGTCGCTCAATCCGCGCATGACGGTGGGCGCCATGCTGGGCGAGCCGCTGATGCTGCACGGCCTTGCCAAGAGCGAAGCCGCCCGCAAGGCCCGCGTCGGCGAGCTTTTAGAACTGGTGGGACTGCGCGCCGAGCACGCCCGTCGCTATCCCCACGAATTCTCCGGCGGCCAGCGCCAGCGCCTGGCGATCGCCCGCGCGCTCGCCGTCGAGCCCAAGCTGATCGTGGCCGACGAGCCGGTCTCGGCGCTCGACGTGTCGATCCAGGCGCAGGTCATCAACCTGATGCGCTCCCTGCAACAGCGCTTCGGGCTCGCCTACATCTTCATCAGCCACGATCTCGCGGTTGTGAAACACATCGCCGACCGCATCGCCGTAATGTACCTCGGCAAGATCGTGGAGACGGCGACGACCGACGAGCTCTTCCGCAATCCGCGCCATCCCTACACGCGCGCCTTGCTGGCCGCCGTGCCTTTGCCCGACCCGACGGCGGCGCGCGAACGCGCCCTGCTCGAGGGCGACATCCCGAGCGCCATGAACCCGCCATCGGGCTGCCGCTTCCACACCCGCTGCACCTTCGCCCGCGAGGCCTGCCGGCGCGACGAGCCCGTCCTGGCCGACGACGGCCGCAGCCACGCCACGGCCTGCCCCTACTGGCCCGAGTTTCCACCGCCCGCCGTCCTCGCCGAGGCCGCGGGCCAAGATGCCGATCGGAGGCGGCTCGCCCGTCTGCAGGCGGCGTTCGTCACGAATCAAAGGGAGGCTTCATGAAAAACACGCTCAAGCGTATCGCGCTTTCGCTGGCCTTCGCCGCCCTCGCAAGCGGCGGCGCCATGGCCCAGAGCCACCTGCGCATCGGCCTGGCCGAGGATCCCGACGTGCTCGATCCTTCACTGGCGCGCACCTATGTCGGCCGCATCGTCTTCTCGTCGATCTGCGACAAGCTTTTCGACATCGACGAGAAGCTGAACGTGGTGCCGCAGCTCGCCACCAGCCACGAGACCTCGCCCGACGGCCTCACCGTGACCATCAAGCTGCGCTCGGGCGTAAAATTCCATGACGGCGAGGTCTTCGACGCCAACGCCGCCAAGTACAGCCTGGAACGCCACCTCAACATGAAGGGCTCGTTCCGCAAGCCCGAGATCGCGTCGATCAATTCCGTCGAGGTGGTCGATCCGTCGACCATCAAGCTCATCCTCAAGACGCCGTTCTCGCCGCTGCTCGCCCAGCTCACCGACCGCGCCGGCATGATGGTCTCGCCCAAGGCGGCCGAGGCGGCGGGCGACAAGTTCGGCCTAAAACCGGTCTGCGCCGGCCCCTACAAGTTCGTCGAGCGCGTCCAGCAGGACCGCATCGTTGTCGAGAAGTTCGCCGACTACTGGAACAAGGACCAGGTCTTCATCGACAAGATCACCTACCTGCCGATCGTCGATTCGACGGTGCGGCTGGCCAACCTGCGCTCGGGCGGGCTCGACATGATCGAGCGCCTGCTCGCCACCGACATCAAGACGGTGCGCGACAATCCCAAGCTCAAGCTGATCAGCGCCGTCGAGCTCGGCTACCAGGGCCTCACCATCAACCTGTCGAACGGCCCCAAGGCCGCCTCGCCGCTCGCCAAGGACGCGCGCGTGCGCCAGGCCTTCGAGCTCTCGATCGATCGCGACGCGCTGAACCAGGTCGTGTTCAACGGCGAGTTCGTGGTCGGCAACCAGTGGATCAACCCGACCAATCCCTACTACCAGCAGTCCCTGCCGGTGCCCAAGCGAGACCTCGCCAAGGCCAAGGCGCTCCTGAAGGAGGCGGGCGTGAATGGCCGGATCTCGCTCGACATGATGGTGCCCAACAGCCCCGAGACGCGACAGGTCGCGGAGGTGCTGCAGTCGATGGTGGCCGAGGCCGGCTTCGACCTGAAGATCCGGGTCACCGAGTTCGCGACCTCGCTGAAGGCGGCCGAGGACGGCGAGTACGAGCTGTACCTGATCGGCTGGTCGGGCCGCAGCGATCCCGACGGCAACTCCTTTTCCTTCCAGACCTGCGGCTCGCCGCAGAACAACTCGGGCTACTGCGACAAGGACGTCGACGAGTGGCACAAGCAGGCGCGCATCAAGAGCGATCCCGCCGAGCGCAAGAAGATCTACGAGAACATCGCCAAGCGCTACCTGGCGGACGGCTCGATCAAGTACCTCTACCATCGCCGCGTGCTGATGGCGCTCAGCGTCAAGATCGACGGTTATAAGCAGATGCCCGACGGCCTGATCCGCGTCGTCGGCGTCAAGCTGAAGTAGAACGCCAAATGCTCTTCCGGACCGCGCGCTTCCAGCGCGCTCATGAGCGCGCTGGAAGCGCGCGGTCCGGAAGATACTGACAAAGACATGGGACCTTAGGCACCGATGCTCTCCTTCCTCACCCAGCGGCTGCTGCAGATCATCCCGACGCTGTTCCTGGTGTCGATGCTGATCTTCGGCCTGCAGCAGCTGCTGCCGGGCGACCCGGCGCTGATCATGGCGGGTGAGGAGCGCGATCCCGCGGTGCTGGAGGAGATCCGCCAGCAGTACCGGCTGAACGAGCCGATCCCCATCCAGTACTTCTACTGGATCAAGGGGGTGCTGTCGGGGAACCTGGGCGAATCGATGCGGCTCAAGGCCTCGGTCGCCTCGCTGGTAGCTGAGAAGCTGCCGGTCACCCTGCAGCTTGCCGCCATGGCGATCGTGGTGGCGCTGGGCATCGGCATCCCGGCCGGCATCGTCTCGGCGGTGAAGAAGGACACTGCCTGGGACTACGGCGCCAACATCTTCGCGCTGTGGGGCATCAGCACGCCCAACTTCTGGCTGGGCATCCTGATGATCTTCCTGTTCTCGGTGACGCTCGCCTGGCTGCCGGCCTCGGGCTACGTGCGGCTGGGCGAGGACTGGCGCGCCAGCCTCGCCACCACGGTGATGCCGGCCTTCGTGCTGGGCAACGCCATCGCCGCCGTCCTGATGCGCCATACGCGCAGTGCCATGCTGCAGGCGATGGGCGCGGATTACGTGCGGACGGCGCGCGCCAAGGGCCTCTACGAGCGCCGCGTGATCCTGAAGCATGCGCTGCGCAATGCCATGACGCCGGTGATCACCTTGGGCGCGCTGGAGTTCGGCACGCTCCTGTCGGGCGCGGTGCTGACCGAGCAGATCTTCACCATCCCGGGCTTCGGCAAGCTGATCGTCGATGCCGTGTTCAACCGCGACTATGCGGTCGTCCAGGGCGTCGTGCTGGTGACGGCCACGACCTACATCGTGCTCAACCTGCTGGCCGACGTGGCCTACGTGCTGGTCAATCCGAGGCTGCGCGCATGACGGCCACCGTCCTGCCTGACGTCGCCGTCGCCGATGCCAGCGAAGAAAATCCGTGGGCGCGCGCCTGGCGGCGGCTGAAGCGGCGCAAGGGCGCCATGGTCGGCCTGGTGATCGTGGTCCTGCTGGTGCTGGTGGCGGTCCTCGCCCCCTGGGTGGCGCCCTACGATCCCATCGCCACGAGCTGGAGCCTGGTGCGCAAGCCGCCGTCGTGGGCCCATTGGCTGGGCACCGACGAGGTCGGCCGCGACATCCTGAGCCGCGTCATCTGGGGAGCGCGTGCCTCGCTCAGTGCCGGCCTGGTGTCGGTCGGCATCGCGCTCGGCGTCGGCGTGCCGCTTGGCCTGCTGGCGGGCTATGCCGGCGGCTGGATCGACTCGGTGCTGTCGCGCATCGTCGATGCCATGCTCGCGGTGCCGTTCCTGATCCTGGCGATTGCACTCGCCGCCTTCCTTGGCCCCAGCCTGACCAACGCCATGATCGCCATCGGCGTCACCGCGACGCCGATCTTCGTGCGCCTGACGCGCGGCCAGACCTTGGCCGCCAAGGTCGAGGACTATGTCGAGGCGGCCCGCGCTGTCGGCAATCCGCACTGGCGCATTGCGCTGCGCCACGTCCTGCCCAACATCGTGCCGCCGCTCCTGGTGCAGGCCTCGCTCGCCATCGCCGGCGCCATCATCGCCGAGGCCGCGCTCTCGTTCCTGGGACTGGGCCAGCAGCCGCCGTCGCCGTCGTGGGGCAGCATGCTGAACTCCGCCCAGCGCTTCATCGCCCAGGCGCCGTGGATGGCGTTCTGGCCGGGCTTCGCGATCTTCTTCGCGGTGCTGTCGTTCAACCTGTTAGGCGACGGCCTGCGCGACGCGCTCGATCCGCGGCATAAATAGCTGGGAGCGCGGGCCTCCGGCCCGCTCATGGCTGGGGGCGCGCGACTCCAGTCGCGCGTCTTCGTTGAGGCAAGAGATGATCGCGCCACTGGAGTGGCGCGCCCCCAGCGAAGATCCATGAGCGGGCCGGAGGCCCGCGCTCCCGTGATCAGTTCGGCAGGCTCGTGTCGACGTGCTCGAACGCGGCCACGCCCGACGTCAAGGTCGTCGCCCGCTCCTCGACCAGGAGCTGGGTCACGGCGAGGAAATGGACGAGCTCGCTGTCGCCCAGCCGCTCGGCCTGTTCGATCAGCTCGCGCACGCCGTGCCATACCCGGAACAGCGCCGCCGCCTTCTTCTTCCCGGACAATGGTTGGCGGCCGCGCCGCCGCCGAACATTGGGTTCAAGGACGATCTCGACCAACTCAAATCCCCCCTGTTTACGCGCCCCCGCACCCGTCCGCCGACCTTTGCCGGCGGACGGGTGGGCGCGAAGGCGTCGTGCCACCCAATTGGACCGCCGGCCGGCCGTTCTCCCCCGAGCAACGGCAAGACAGTCCGGCGATCCTACACGACACCCAGCGGAGGTGTCCCCTAGCCTTTGGGAGGCCAGGGAATCTTGCTCGCCCAGGGCACATTCCGTCCGGCCGATCCGGCCAGACGGAATGCGCTCGAGGTCAGTTGGAAGCAGTTCCCAGCGGCAGGCCCGACGCGTCGAGCTGGCCTTCGCGGCGCAGCACGACCGATTCCGGCGCTTCGACCTCGGGCAGAGGCTTGCTGGGATCGACCGCGCGCACGACGGCGACGATGCGCTTGTCGCCCGAGCTCGCATCCTCGGCGACCAGGCGGCGCCAGCCCTGCTTCTCCCAGTACTTGATGTCGGCCGGCAGGACCTGGGCGTAGAGCATGTTGCAGCCCCGGCTCTCGGACAGCTTGCGGGCGCGCTCGAGCAGGAGCTGCCCGATGTTATGGCCGCGGAAGCGCTGGATGACCGCCAGCCGCTCGGGCATGGCGAAGGACTGGAACCAGCGCACACGCAGCGTGCCCACCGGCTCGTCGCCGACATAGGCGATGATGTGGGTGGCGCCGAAGTCGTGGCCGTCGAACTCCTCCGAGTACGGCACGTCGAGCTCGCCGATGAAGCAGGCCGCACGCACCGCGAAGGCCTGCAGCGAGTCTTCCATCCTCATGGCGAGCTTGGTCGTGACCGTCTCGCCGCCAATCGATAATGCCATAGTGCTCATCTCTCTCCCCCCTCTAGTTCGCTCGACGCTCGGTCCATTCCGCATGCGGATTGGACGCTCCCCGCTCCATCGAATCCTCCAGGATGCCCGGCATGTGCAGGCGATCCTCCGGCCGGTTCAGGACCATCGGGTCGCTGAACACGGTCGGCATGGTCTTTTCGTCGACCTCGAGGTCGCAGACGAAGGCGCCATACTCGTGGTCGGAGAAATGGAAGGTCCGATCGTCGACCTTGTGGAAGCCCATGCGCTCGAAGATCGGCCACAGCCGGTGCTGGGCGTGCAGGTAGGCCTTGCGGTAGCCCTTCTTGCGGCAGAACTCGCGCGCCCAGTCGACGAAAGGAATGAACAGGCCGAACGAGCGGTAGCGCTTCAGGATGATGGCGCGCTCGAGCTTGGCGAACGAGGCGAACCAGCGCACGCGCATGGACGCGGCGGGCTCGCCGTCGACATAGAGCATCAGGTGGCTCGCGGTGTAGTCGTTACCGTCGAACTCCTCCCAATACGGGCAGTGCTGCTCACCCATGAACACCGCAGCCCGCAACATGTAGCACTGCATCAGCTCGTCCGATGTCGTTGCGAGCTTGATGGTCACGACTGGACGATTGGAGATCGTCGCCGTCTTCGATTCGGTCATGCTAGCCCCCCTCGGTAAGAACTCCGTTGTCGTTCCGGAAGCGGCGGCCCCCAGCCGTCACCACCGGAAGATTCTGCGAAATCTGTGAAAGCACGTCGGTCACGACCGGCGAGGTCATGCCCTTGGCGCCGCGACGGATCGCCGTTGCCGAGACCGTGTCGCGGCGCAGGATGCACCATGGATAGATCCAGCCGCATTCGTCGCTGATCTGGCGAACCAGCATGCCGCCGAAGTCCGTGCCGTGCAGGGTATGGAGCCGCGCACCGGCGTGACGGCGCTTGACCTCGCCGATCACGCCCTGGAAGCCCCTTGTGTTGTAGGTTTCGGGATAGAACGCCACTTCCACCCTGTTGCCGAGCCCTGCCTCGGCGAGCGCCAGCTCGATCAGCACCTTGCGCGTCTCGGGCGGCAGGAAAATGTTGCCGGTCGGGAAGTAGTCGACGTTGGAATCGGCCTTGTCGGTCTTCTCGTAGACCTGGAAACCGTCTTCCCTCACCCGGCCGACGCGGATCTGGCCCTTGCGGAAGGCGTCGGCGTGCAGACGCGGGATGAGCGTCGGATGGATGATGATGTGGTCGAGCTTCCGTTCTTCCAGCGCCTGTCGAACGATCATCAGATGTGAATTGTGGAACGGATTGAAGGTTCCGAAGAACAACCCGATGCCGCCCTTGGGCGCCAGAACGGAGCGCAGGTCCGACAAAAGACCGACACCGAAGAACAATGCGCCCAGCCCAAAGCCCAGGACCAGGAAGGCCTCGCGCGCGCCCGGCACGCCCGCCGTGCCCAGCCCCGCCAGGACCATGTTGAAGACGATGCTGACGATGGTGTTGCGATTGGCGTCGCCAATCCCGCGCGCCACCAGGTAGCCGCCGAGGTACTGCGTGCCCTGGGACGCGAGCGTGGTCAGGAGCGCCGCACCGGCCCAACCGCCGACCGACGCAATACCCGCCAGGTTGAAGGCACCCCCCACAAAGCACAGCCAGATCACCGCAAGATTGAAAGCCAATTGCGGGAGAAACCGTCCGAGCTTACCGGCCGTTACGAAACCGAATTGGTTGTTAGCCCACAGTTCGGCTTTATTGCTGAGCTTGGAATAGCTCGGCAGGAACACCCCGGCGAAGACTGACACGCCGATCAGCGCCGGGTTAGCCCAACTGCCATGCGCGAACGCATAGCTAACGTACATCATGAGGCCGCCAAAGGCCGCAATGCGCGTCGACGGACTGCGCACATAGCGCCGAACCTTGCCGACGTATGCCGACAATTCCGTCATGCTGCCGTCTGAGCCGATAGCGGCCACCGCACTGAGCCCCCTGTCACGCGTCAATCGGTCAACAACTACGGATTGATTGACTAACGAATAAGAGGACTAGATACGTACAGGTTCAATCTACGTTGCCGCTGAAAAAAACCCGCTAATGGCCTACAAACGACACAGAAAACGACATTTGTCCGTTAATGATGTAAGATAAACCACGAGGGCATAGTCAAAGTAAACTTAACGCCGCCAACCTTATTGTATCGATTGTTACGATGGTCACGACTCCCCCGAGAAAGAATAAGGTCCCAAACATTCTTGGCGATTGGGATGACGTACGTTTTTTCCTCGCCGTTGCAAAAACCGGAAGCTTCAGTGCCGCTGCCACGCAGCTGAACACCAAGCAGACCACGGTCGGCCGCCGCATCCAGGCGCTCGAGCGCCGGCTGGGCGCCAAGCTGTTCGACCGGCACCGCCACGGCATGGAAGTGACGCCGGCCGCGCGCGGCGTGCTGGTCCAGGCCGAATCGATGATGTCCAACGCCACCTCGATCGAGCGGCATCTGGCTGGCCTCGACCGCGAGATGGCGGGCATCGTGCGCATTGCCGCCACCGAGGGCATCGCCGCCCACTGGCTGGTGCCGCGGCTGGGGCAGCTGCGCACGACGCATCCCGACATCATCGTGCAGGTGATCGCCTCGGACCAGGTGCTCGACCTCGCCACCCGCCAGGCCGACCTCGCCATCCGCTTCTTCCGCCCGACGTCGAACCAGCTCGTCGCGGCCCGTGTCGGCCAGGTCAACTTCTCGATCTTCGCCGCGCCCTCCTACATCGAGCGCTACGGCCTGCCGCAGAAGCTCGATGACCTGCGCGAACACCACATCGTCGACCACACCACGCTGCACAGCCTCGCCGCCATGAAGCCGTGGAGCGAGGTGGTCGAGCGCAGCCCCTCGGTCGTGCTGCGCACCAACTCGTCCTACGCCGCCGTCGAGGCGGTGCAGGTCGGCTACGGCATCTCGGTGTTCCCCGACTATGTCACCAAGTCGTCCAACCTCGTGCCGGCGCCGATCGACCTGAAAATCGTCCGCGACATCTGGCTGGTGAGCCACGAGGAGACCAACAAAGGCGCGCGCATCCGCACGGTCATCGACTATGTGCGCGAGCAGTTCCGCCAGGACGAGCGCGAGTGGTTCTCGACGACGATCCGCGGCGTGCCGATGGCGGCGGCCTGACGCTCATGGGCCCGCGGTCCACTGACTACAGAACGGCCTTCAGCCGCTTGTAGATCGCTTCGATCTCAGCCTTGTCGCCGGGCTTGTATTCCCAGTTGAGCGCCACGCCGTCGTTCGCGCGGCGCGGCATGATGTGGATGTGCAGATGCGGCACGCTCTGGCCGGCGCCGGGGCCGTTGGCCTGCAGCAGGTTCACGCCGTTGGGCTTCAGCTCGCTCATCACCGCCTTGGCGACCTTCTGCGCGGTCGCCGCCACGGCGCCCAGCACATCGGTCGGAATCGTGTCGACCATCGGCCAATGCCCCTTGGCGACGGAAAGCGAATGGCCCGGGTTCACCGGATTGATGTCCATGAAGGCGATGGTCTTGTCGTCTTCCAGGAGCTTGTAGCTCGGGATCTGGCCCGCGACGATCTTGCAGAAGATGCAGTTGGCGTCGGTCGGATGGCTCATCGTTTCTCTCCCCTCATCGCTTCTCGAGCGCGGCGCCGAGCTCGCGCAGTCGCAGGAACGGTTGCGCGCCGGGCTTCAGAGCAAGATCGAAGCCGAGACGACCGAGTCTGGCAATGCCCTCGCGACCATAACGTTCGCGCAGAGACTCGGCGACCCAACCTTCGCTCTGGCGATGGCGAGCGACGAGCAGCCGATTGTCAGCTGACAGATAAGAGCGATGCACTTCCAGTGCTTCAGCCAGCGCGTCGATACCAGCGCCGCTGCGTGACGACAGTGCCAACGTCTTGACCGGCCAATCATCACCTGCCGTGGCAAGCGACAGCGCCCCTGCCACATCAGCGCGCGCCCGCTCGGCCGCGGCACCAAGATCGGCCTTGGTGACGACGATCAGGTGCGGGATCTCGACGATGCCCGCCTTCATGAACTGCAGCGAATCGCCCGAGCCCGGCTGGACGCAGAACACCACCGTATCGGCGACGCCGGCAACGTCGGTCTCCGACTGGCCGACGCCGACGGTCTCGATCAGCACGCGGTCGAACAGGGCGCGCATCACGACCATCGCCGCGAGCGTCTGGTCAGCCAGGCCGCCCAGCCGGTCGCGCGCCGCCATGGAGCGCACGAACGAGCCCTCGTCGGTCGAATCGTGAACGATACGCACCCGATCGCCCAGCAACGCACCGCCGCTCGACTTGGACGACGGATCGACGGCGATCACGCCCACCGTCTTGCCGGCCTTGCGCCAGGCCGCGACCAGCGCCGCGCACAGCGAAGACTTACCGACGCCGGGCGGACCGGTGACACCGACGACATGCGCCACATTCTGGGCATGGGGCTCGCGCCAGGCAGCATCGAGCAGCGCCTGCGCCTTTTCGCCTTCTGGATCGCGCTCCAAGTCGGCAAGCGCGGCCGCCAGGGCCCGCTTGCCGCCATCACGAAGCGCTAAAAGCGTCATTCGGTCTTGAGCGGGCCGCCGAGTGCGGCCTGCGCGGCCGCCAAGCGGGCGATCGGCACGCGGTAGGGCGAGCACGAGACGTAGTCGAGGCCCGCCTTGTGGCAAAAGAACACCGAGGCCGGATCGCCACCATGCTCGCCGCAGATGCCGAGCTTCAGGTTGTTGCGCACCTTGCGGCCGCGTTCGCAGGCGATCTCGATCAGCTCGCCGACCCCTTCGATGTCGAGCGACGCGAAGGGGTCGTGCTCGAGGATGCCGTGCTGCTGGTACTTCTCCAGGAATGACGCCGAATCGTCGCGGCTCAGGCCGAACGTGGTCTGTGTCAGGTCGTTGGTGCCGAAGCTGAAGAAGTCGGCCGACTGGGCGATATCGCCGGCACGCAGGGCAGCGCGCGGCAGCTCGATCATGGTGCCGACCAGGTAATCGAGCTTCTGGCCCGAGAGCTGGCTCACTTCGGAGGCGACCTGGTCGACCACCGCCTTCATGAGGTCGAGTTCCTTCCGGGTCGCGACCAGCGGGATCATGATCTCGGGGATCACCGTCTTGCCGGCTTTCTTCTGGACCTCGACCACGGCCTCGAAGATGGCGCGGGCCTGCATCTCGTAGATCTCCGGATAGGAGATGCCGAGCCGCACGCCGCGATGGCCAAGCATGGGATTGAACTCGTGCAGCTTGTGGGCGCGCGCTTCGATCTCGGCCACGTCGACGCCGAGATCCTTGGCGACCACCTCCATGTCCGCATGGGTCTTGGGCAGGAACTCATGCAGCGGCGGATCGAGCAGCCGGATGGTGACGGGCAGGCCGGCCATGATCTCGAACAGGCCGACGAAGTCCTGGCGCTGCATGGGCTGGATCTTGGCGAGGGCCGCGCGCCTGCTCTTCTCGTCGTCGGCCAGGATCATCTGGCGCACCGCGACGATGCGGTCGCCCTCGAAGAACATGTGCTCCGTGCGGCAGAGCCCGATGCCCTCGGCGCCGAATTTGCGCGCCTGGCCCGCGTCGAGCGGCGTCTCGGCATTGGTGCGGATGCCCAGCGTGCGGAACTCGTCGGCCCACACCATCAGCTCGGCGAAATCGCCCGAAAGCTCAGGCTGCACCGTCGGCACGATCCCCAGCATGATCTCGCCGGTGCTGCCATCGAGGGTCAGGAACTCTCCGGTCTTTACCACGGTGCCGCGGACGCTGAGCGTGCCAGCCTTGCCGTCGATGCGCACGTCGCCGGCGCCCGCCACGCAGGGCTTGCCCATGCCGCGCGCCACCACGGCGGCGTGGCTGGTCATGCCGCCGGTCGAGGTCAGGATGCCTTCGGCAGCGTGCATGCCGTGGATGTCCTCGGGACTGGTCTCGCGTCGTACCAGGATCACCTTCTCGCCGGCGCGCGCCTGCTTCTCGGCCTCGTCGGCGGTGAACACGACCTTGCCCGAGGCCGCACCTGGCGAGGCCGGAAGACCCTTGGCGATCACCTTGCGCTCGGCCTTGGGATCGAGCGTGGGGTGCAGGAGCTGGTCGAGCGAGCCCGGCACGATGCGCGCCACCGCTTCCTTCTTGTCTATGAGGCCCTCGCGCACCATGTCGACGGCGATCTTGAGTGCGGCCTTGGCCGTGCGCTTGCCGTTGCGCGTCTGCAGCATGTAGAGCTTGCCGCGCTGCACGGTGAACTCGATGTCCTGCATGTCGCAGTAGTGCTTCTCGAGCTGGCGACGGACCCCGTCGAGCTGCTTGAACACCGTGGGCATCGTCTCTTCCATGGCCGGCGCATCGGACTTCTGGGCTGTCTTGCCCTGCACCGTGAGGTGCTGTGGCGTGCGGATGCCGGCCACCACGTCCTCGCCCTGGGCGTTCACCAGGTATTCGCCGTAGAACAGGTTGGCGCCGGTCGAGGGATCGCGCGTGAAGGCGACGCCGGTCGCGCAATCCTCGCCCATATTGCCGAACACCATGGCCTGCACGTTGACCGCGGTGCCCCAGCTCTCCGGTATGGCATGCAGGCGCCGGTAGGTGATGGCGCGCTGGTTCATCCACGAGCTGAACACCGCGCCGATCGCGCCCCACAGCTGCTCGCGCGGCTCCTGCGGGAACGGCTTGCCGGTGCGCTTCTCGACGATCTTCTTGTACTCGCCCACCACCGACCGCCAGTCGTCGGCCTTGAGGTCGGTATCCATGTGGACGCCGAGATCCTCCTTCTTGAGCTCCAGCGCCTCCTCGAAATAGTGATGCCCGACGTCGAGCACGACGTTGGAGAACATCTGGATGAAGCGACGGTAGCTGTCCCAGGCGAAGCGCTCGTCACCCGACGATTGGCCGAGGCCGAGCACGGTGCGGTCGTTCAGGCCGAGATTGAGCACGGTGTCCATCATGCCGGGCATCGAGGCGCGCGCGCCGGAGCGCACCGAGACCAGCAATGGATTGTTGGCGTCGCCGAAGCCCGCGCCGACGGTCTTCTCGACCGCAGCCAGCGCCTTCTCGACCTCGTCCTTCAACTCGCCCGGATAGGCGTTGCCGTTGGCGTAGTACCAGGTGCAGACCTCGGTGGTGATGGTGAAGCCCGGCGGCACGGGCAGCCCGAGGCTCGACATCTCCGCAAGGTTGGCGCCTTTGCCACCCAGCAGATTGCGCATGTCGGCACGGCCCTCGGCCTTGCCATCACCGAAACTGTAGACCCACTTGGCCATTCTCAGCCCTCGATCCTGGAGAAATCCGCCACCGAATCCATGGTGGCCCGTATCTGGTTGAGCAACTTCAGCCTGTTCAGTCGCAAATCGGGTTTCTCGGCGACATTCACTGTGACTTTTTCGAAGAAAGAGTCGATGGGCTGCCGCAAATTGGCAAAGGCCAACATCGCGCCGGCAAAATCCTCGCGCTGCAACGCGGGCTTCACAAGACGCTCGATGTCGGCCAAGGCAGCAGCAACGGTTCTCTCTTCCGCTTGTTCCATCAGTGCGGCATCGGGCGCGCCCGCGATCTTCGCAGCCAGTGTCTTGTCCTTCTTCTCTTCGGCGCGAACGATGTTTGCCGCACGACCATAGGCGGTGAGCAGATTCTTGCCCGCTTCAGTCGCTAAGAACGACTGCACCGCATCGACCCGCGCCAGCAGGCGCACGAGATCATCCTCGCCGCCCAAGGCGAACACGGCATCGACGACGTCGTGGCGCACGCCCTTCTCGCGCATCTGCACTTTCAGGCGATCAGCGAAGAAGGCCATCAGGTCGTCGGCATCGAAGAATTTCTTCAACGGCAGGCGAATGTTGTTCTCGACCACGATGCGAATGATGCCGAGCGCCGCGCGGCGGAGCGCGTAGGGATCGCGCGAACCTGTCGGCTTCTCTCCAATCGTCCAGAAGCTGATGAGCGTATCGAGCTTGTCGGCAAGCGCCACCACGACGGAGACCGGCGCGCTCGGGCAACGGTCGTTGGGACCGGCCGGTGCATAGTGATCGCCAATGGCGTCGGCGATGGCGGCCGGAAGCTTCTCTTCCAGCGCGTAGTAGCGACCCATGACGCCTTGCAGCTCGGGGAACTCTCCCACCATGCCGCTCCGCAGGTCGGCCTTGCAGAGGTGCGCCGCCAGGATCGCCTGGGCAGAGTCGGCGCCGGGCACGTAAGCGGCGAGCTTGTCGGCCAGGATCTCGATGCGCGCGACGCGATCGGCCTGCGTACCGAGCTTGGCGTGGAACACCATGTCCCTGAGGGCCGGCAGCCGCTCTTCCAGCCGGACCTTGCGGTCCTGGTTCCAGAAGAACTTGGCGTCGCTGAGCCGCGAACGCAGCACGCGTTCGTTGCCGTCGACGATCGTCTTGCCGCCGTCCCGGGCGACGTTGTTGGCGACGACGACGAAGCGGTTGGCGAGCGCGCCGTCCTTCCGGTTGGTGACGAAGTAGCGCTGATGCGTCCTCATGGAGACGGTCAGCACTTCGGGTGGCACGTCCATGAACTGGGCATCGATGGTGCCGAGCAACGGCATCGGCCATTCGACCAGACCCGCGACCTCTTCGAGCAGGCCATCGTCGGTCCTGAGCGCGACCTGCGCGTCGGCGCAGAGCTTCTCCGCACCTTCCAGCACGATCTTCTTGCGCTCGGCCGGATCCAGTACGACGTGCGCCGCCCTGAGCTTGGCCGTGTAATCGGCGAAGTCTGCGACCTTGATGACGCCCTTGCTGAGGAAGCGATGGCCGCGCGTGGTGTCGCCGAACCGGATCGGCGCCATCTCGCCACCCGGCGCCACTTCGCCCGCCAGCACCTTGCCGTCGAATAGCGCCACGACGGACTGCAGCGGGCGCACCCAGGTCATGGTGCCGCTGCCCCACTTCATCGACTTGGGCCAGGGCAGCGCCTTCATGGCGGCATCGATGATGCCGGGCAGCGCCTCGGCGGTCGGCCCGCCCTTCTTCGCGATCACGGCAAACCAGAACTCGCCCTTGCCGGTGTTGCGCTTCTCCGCCTGGTCGAGCGAGGTGAGGCCGGTGGCCTTCAGGAAGCCCTGCACGGCTTGTTCAGGCGCGCCAACTCGCGGTCCGCGTCGTTCTTCACTGACGTCGGCCCGTACAGCCGGCAGGCCGTCGACGACCAGCGCCAGCCGGCGTGACGTGGCGAAGGCGCGCGCGTCCTTGAATTCCAGGCCGGCGCCCTTCAGGCCGTCGCACACCAGGCGCCTGAGATCGTCGGCCGCGCGCGTCTGCATGCGCGCCGGGATTTCTTCGCTCAGAAGCTCGAGAAGCAGCTCAGCCATATCAAGCCACTTCCTTCTTCTGGGTGGCCAGCCATGCCTCGCAGCACGCCTTGGCAAGGTCACGCACGCGCAGGATGTAGCTCTGCCGCTCGGTCACGCTGATCACGCCGCGCGCATCCAGGAGATTGAAGCAGTGCGAGGCCTTGATGCATTGCTCATAAGCCGGCAGTGGCAGCTTGCGCTCGATCAGCCGGGCGCACTCCTTCTCCGCATCGGCGAAGTGGCGGAACAGCATGTCGGTGTCGGCGTGCTCGAAATTGTAGGCCGACTGCTCCTGCTCGTTCTGCAGGAAGACGTCGCCGTAGGTGAGCGGCACTTCCGAATCGGTGCGATTGAACGGCAGGTCGAAGATCGACTTCTTGTCGAACAGATACACGGCCAACCGTTCCAGGCCGTAGGTGATCTCGCCCGAGACCAGGTCGACATCGATGCCGCCGACCTGCTGGAAGTAGGTGAACTGGCTGATCTCCGAGCCGTCGCACCAGACTTCCCAGCCCAGCCCCCAGGCGCCGAGCGTCGGGCTCTCCCAGTCGTCCTCGACGAGGCGGATGTCGTGCAGGGACGTGTCGATGCCGATCGCCTCGAGCGAGCCGAGATAGCGCTCGAGGATATCGGGCGGCGACGGCTTCAGGATGGCCTGGAACTGATAGTAGTGCTGCAGGCGCAGCGGGTTGTCGCCGTAGCGGCCATCAGTCGGCCGCCGCGACGGCTGCACGTAGGCGGCGTACCAAGGCTTCGGGCCGAGCGCGCGCAAGGTCGTGGCGGTGTGGAAGGTGCCCGCGCCCATTTCCATGTCGAACGGCTGCAGGATCAGGCAGCCCTGGCGGGCCCAATAGTCCTGCAGGGTCAGGATGAGTTCTTGGAAGCACGTCGGCTTGAGGCGTGCTGAGGGTTCGGACACCGGTATACCCCGAAGCTCAGAAGGCCTTTTGTTTCTACGACTTAAGGCCGTTGTTGCGGTGCGGCAAAATAGGTGGCACCCCCACCCCGGTCAACCACGCCGACGGGGGTCAATCCGGGCTGCGGCCTATGACTGTGGACGCGGCTGGGGACGGCCGCACTGGCCGCATTTTTCAGCACTGGCGGGAATATAGGCCCCGCAGGCGGCGCACTGGATGGTGTCCTCGGCCGCGACCCTGCGGGCCGACAACGGCTCCGCCGGCGGGGGCGGAGGTGGCGGCGCGGGCCGTGCAGGTTCGTCGGGCTTGCCGACGAATTTGTCGAACAGGCCCTTCCAGCGGGAAAAGGTCTTCCACACGGCATAAACGGCGACGCCGAACAGGATGATCTTGAGCAAAAGCCCCATGCGGCCATTTGAGGTCCCTGCATCTTTGGGTCAAGCGCGCTATATCCTGCTGTCATGAATGAAAGTGGAGAAGCGCCGCTCGATCTTTTCGTCGTGGGCGGCGGAATAAACGGTGCAGGCATTGCCTGCGACGCGGTTGGACGGGCGCTGAAGGTCGGGTTGTGCGAGATGCACGATTTTGCCAGCGCCACCTCGTCGGCTTCGACCAAGCTGATCCATGGCGGCCTGCGCTATCTCGAGCACTACGAGTTCCGGCTGGTCCGCGAGGCCCTGCAGGAGCGCGAGGTGCTTTTGGCCAAGGCGCCGCACCTCTCCTTCCCGCTGCGCTTTGTGCTGCCGCACGAGCCGCATCTGCGGCCGCGCTGGATGCTGCGGCTGGGCCTCTTCCTCTACGACCACCTCGACTGGCACATGACCCTGCCCAAGTCGATCTCGGTCAACCTGCCGAGCTCCAAGTTCGGCGCCGGCCTGAAACCATCCTTCAAGAACGGCTTCGTCTATTCCGACGCCTGGGTCGACGATGCGCGCCTGGTGATCTCGAACCTGAAGTCGGCACGCCAGATGGGCGCCAGCATCTTTGCCCGCCATCGTTGCGTGTCGGCGCGGCGCAGCGACGACGGCAAGCTGTGGGACATCGAGCTGGCGGCGCCCGACGGCGCCCCGGTGAAGTTGCAGGCGCGCGGCCTGGTCAATGCCACCGGGCCGTGGGTCAAACGCTTCCTCGACGAACAGACCCACATCAAGACCAACAAGCGGGTGCGCCTGATCAAGGGCAGCCACATCGTCGTGCCGCGTCTGTACGAGGGTGACCACGCCTTCATCCTGCAGAACAGCGACCAGCGCATCGTGTTCATCATTCCCTACGAGCGCTCGTTCTCGGTGATCGGCACGACCGACATCCCCGTCCACGAGGGCGAGAAGCCGGTCTGCACCCAGGAGGAGATCGACTATCTCTGCGAGATCGCCAGCCACTACATGGTGAAGCCCGTCCGACCGACGGACGTGGTGTGGACCTATTCCGGCGCGCGCCCCTTGTTCGACGATGGCGACGACGATCCCTCGGCGGTGACGCGCGACTATCACCTCGAGGTCGACGGCGCGGTGGGGACGGCGCCGCTCTTGTCGGTGTTCGGCGGCAAGATCACGACCTACCGGCGGCTGGCCGAGCACGCGTTGCGCGATCTCGCCCCGCATTACCCGCACATGGGCGTCGAATGGACCGCCGGCCGGGCGCTGGCCGACGGCGAGCTGGCCGATGCGCCGACCTTCGAGGAAGCGTTCGATACCTTCGTCGCCTCGGCATGCGTGGTGAAGCCCGGCTTGCCCAAGGAGCTGGTGCGCGTGCTGGCGCGGCGGCATGGCGTCGGCATCGACGACCTGCTGGAGGGCGTCAAGACGGTGGCCGACCTCGGGCAGCATTTCGGCGGTCATCTCTACGAGGTCGAGGTGCGCTACCTGGTGCGCGACGAATGGGCGGTCGAGGCCGAGGACGTGTTGTGGCGGCGGACCAAGGAAGGCCTGCACATGACCCAGGCCGAGCGCGAGCGCTTCGCACGCTGGCTTGCCGAACTTCGGCCAAACTTTACATAACTTGACACGACAGACGGGCACGCCGGCCGCGGACACAGCGTATCATCGCTACAGCCCACGTATTCCGTCGAGGTCCAACGATGTCGTTCCGCCCCCTGCTTCTCGCAGCCCCCGCCGCCCTGATTGCCGGTCTCATGCTGGCGACGCCTGCTTCGGCGGCCCTCGGCAGCGTTTTAGACGACGACCTGCTCGAGCTGGCCCAGGTCACGCCGACGACGACGCCCCCCGCCGCCGGCACCGATCGCCGCGATCGGATGGCCAACTTCAATCCGAAGGCCTTCTGCCTCGACCGCGTCGCCCGCCGCGCCGGCAACCGCACCTACCTCAAGATCAAGCTCGACCTGAAGGCCGACCAAGTGGCCGCCTGGGATGCCTTTGCCAAGGCGTCCGACACCGCCGACGTCAAGGACACCGCGCGCTGCAACGCGCTGCCGTCGGACATGAAGGAGCGGCCGAATTACGTCGATCGGCTGACCATGGAAGAGACTTATATGAAGGCCCGTGTCGAGCGCATCGAGGCGGTGAAGCCCAGCCTGACCGCGCTCTACAACGCGCTGTCGCCCGAGCAGAAGGCGGTGCTCGACCGGCCGCGCCCGATGGGCGGCATGATGGGCCGCCATCACGGCGGGCCGCGGTAATTCATCGGAGCGCGGACCTGCGGTCCGGAAGAGACTCAATCCTCAAAGTCCTGCGCCCGATCACCCAGCAGGAAACGCGGCCCGGCGCCTGCCCGGGCCGCGCGGTCGTTCGGGTTGTAGAGGCGGCACTTGTCGAGCGACAGGCAGCCGCAGCCGATGCAGCCATCGAGCAGATCGCGTGTCTTCTGCAGCATCTCGATCCGCGCCTGCAGGGCGCCGTGGATGCGCGCGCTGATCGCCTGCCAGTCCTGAGGGTTGGGGGCGCGGCCCTGCGGCAGGGTCGACAGCTCGGCCTCGATCTCGCCGAGCGTCAGCCCGAGCTGTTGGGCGATCAGGGCAAATGACAGGCGCCGGATGTCCGAGCGCAGGAACCGCCGCTGGTTGCCCGACGTGCGCACCGCCCGCAGCAGGCCGCGCGCTTCATAGAAGCGGATCGCCGACACCGACATGCCGGTGCGCCGGGCGAGCTCGCCGATCGTCAGGTGCGCGGACTGGGCCAAGACACCCTCCATTCAATGCTTGACCTAAAGTTAACTTTAGGTCTCAGGATCGGCAAGTCCAAGGAGGTTTTGCCCATGTCCACGCCCCGCATCGAGCATGTGAACGTCACGGTCTCGAACCCCGAACGCGCCGCCAGGCTGATGGAGGAGCTGTTCGACTGGCAGGTGCGCTGGAAAGGGCCGGCGCGCGATGGTGGCCGCACAATCCATATCGGATCGAAGGAGCACTACATCGCCCTCTACACCGGACGCGGCGTCGCCTACACCGCCGACGACTTCGCCAAGGGCCAGCCGCTCAACCACATCGGCATCGAGGTCGACGACATCGACGCCACGGAAGCCCGCGTCGTTGCCGCCGGCCTAAAGCCCTTCAATCACGACAATTACGATCCGGGGCGGCGCTTCTACTTCCTCGATCCCGACGGCATCGAATACGAGATCATCAGCTATCGCTGACAGCGATCACCAGTCGCTCGAGCGCACGATCTTCATCAGGTCGTCGGCCATGGTGAGCGCGGTCAGCACGCCGGTCTTGGGATTGTCCGGCATGGCCAGCCCCAGCCGCTCCAACTTGAGCTCGCCCGAGTCGCTCACGACCTCCAGGCGGCTGGCGTTGGTGCCGGCCGGCAGGGTCGGATCGGCCACCAGCTCGATGTCGGTATGCTGCAGGCCCGCGCCGCACAGCGCCACCGTGACCGCGAGGTTGGCGTTCTTCGGGTAGAGCCGGCCGGCATCGGCGGGCTTGCCGCGGAAGATCACGGTCGGCTCCTTGATCGACGGCAGGTCGAACTCGGTCTCGGCCGGCGTGCCGTTCCAGGCATGCGGCGGCTTGATCGAGACGTACTTCACGCGCTCGAGCTTGCCGAGCCGCATGGCCAGAAGCCCGTCGAGGCCGGCGATGGCGCCTGACGGCAGGCGCAGGCGTGCACCGCTCTTCTCGGCCGCCTTGACGTGCTTCTTGTAGAGCTTGGGATCGCCGTAGGCGCCGGTGGCGATCACCATCAGGTCGATGCCCTTCTTCAGGATGGTCTCGCCCCAGTCGCGCACCGCCTGCTGGCTCGCCGCCTCGACGACGACGTCGGGCTTGAGCTTCAAGAGCGCCTTCAGCGTCTCGACGACCGGTACCTTGCGGCCGACCTTCTTCTGCGTCTCCTTGGCCCGGCCCGGCCGCACCAGGACGCCGATGATGTCGATGTCGGGCTTCTTCTCGCGGAAGAGGTCGAACAGGGTCTGGCTGATGGCGCCGTAGCCGATCAAGGCGATCTTGAGCCGCTTCTTCCTGGCCATGCAGTTCCCCCGCGAATTCCCGAAAAGCGCCGCACTATAGCGACGAGCCGCGGGCCTTGCGACCATGAGGGGGCACGGTTATAACCCCGCCTCCCGAGCGGGGGTGCCTCCGTCTTCTGACGGAGTGTAGCTCAGCCTGGTAGAGCACTAGCTTCGGGAGCTAGGGGCCGGAGGTTCGAATCCTCTCACTCCGACCAATCGGGACAAACGGCGCGCAGCGATGCGCGCCGTTTTGCTTTGCGGCGTCCTGCTAGAACGCCGGCCGCCCACCGGGCTGGGGAATCTGCGAGCTGCGCCGGCCCGTGGGATCGCCCGGAGCGATCACGTAGGACGGCGTGCCGGGCGGGTTCGCATCGAGCGCCGACGGCGGCATGTTGTCGGTCATCGGGCCAGGCGGCTGGCCGGGCGCGCTGCTCTGCGGCGGCTGACCGCTGGTGTTGACGGGCGGCGTGACGGGCGCCGCCGGACTCGGGACGGGCTGATTGGGCGGCGCGCAGGCAGCTGCCAAGGCGCCGACGGCGACAACGCTGAGCCAAGTGCGAATCACATCTGCCTCCCTGCCGATCGAGCGGCGGTGGATTTCCATAGAATACTCAAGCGGCCACGAAACTGCAAAATCGCGTGACGTTTCATTTGATGCCGTGTTCCGCGCGTTGACCTTCACCGGGAATGTCGGCACGCTGTTTTCACCGCGCACCAGTAGGTTTGTCCCGTGGGCGACCGAAGTCTCAAGCGCGAGCCCGTGAGGAGGCAGCCTATCGAGTAAGCGTTCCATCCATATAGCCAACTTCGGCCCAAACAATCCGATCTGGGAGGCGGCGTCATGACCGACGAAGCGAACAAAAAGGGTCCCGAAAGTACGAGGCGTGAGTTCCTTACCGCGACGACGGCGCTGGCTGGCGCTGCACTTGCGGGATTGCCCGGCTCTGCCGAGGCTGAGCCGAAGCGCAACCCGAAGCGCGGTGGCACCCTGCGTTTCGGTACGCGCGACGACTCGATCGCACTAGATACGCATCGCAACATTATTTACTTCGTTTCCCATCCGCTGACCGGCATCACCGGCGGGCTGGTCGACTTCGACGACAAGATGCAGCCCAAGCCGGCCGTAGCCGAATCGTGGGACGCCTCGTCCGACCTCATGACCTGGACGTTCAAGCTCCGGCGCGGCGCGGAGTATCACAACGGCCAGACCATCGATGCTGAATCGGTCAAGTGGAACATCGAGCGCATCAAGGATCCCAAGATCAGTCACGCCTTCACGCGCTCGGTCCTGTCGGACGTCGAGCGTGTCACCGTGGACGACAAGCACACCATCCGGTTCCATCTCAAGGAGGCCCACGCAGCTCTCGACATCAACCTCATCTACTACCCGGTGAACCTCATGGCGCCGGGCGCGGTCGACACGGCCGACACGCATCCGGTCAACTGCGGCCCGTTCAAGTTCAAGTCGTGGCGGCGCCTCGACGTCTGCGAGCTGGTCCGCTTCGAGAACTTCTGGGAAACCGACTCGGAGGGCAACTCGCTGCCCTATCTCGACGCTCTGGTCGGACGGCCGAAGAAGGAGGACCGCGTCCGCCTGACGGCGCTGCGCACGGGCGAGCTCGACCTCATCGACAACGTCGCCTATGCCGATGCACCGGCCTTCAAGAAGGACCACGGCAGGACCTTCGACACCTGGAATGTGCCCCAGGTCGGCACGGCAATGATGTTCTTCAACGTCAAGAACGGCCTGTTGTCGGAAAAGGACAACCCCGATGCCCACCTGCTGCGGCAGGCGATCGCGCATGCCGTCGACCACGAGGGCATCCACCAGGCGGTGTTCAACGGCATCGGCGAGATCTCCAAGGGCTTCTACAGCTCGGCCAGCCCCTGGCACTCGAAGGACATCGAAGGCTGGCCGAAGTTCGATCCCGACAAGGCCAAGGCGCTGCGCAAGAAGGCCAAGGGCGGCGACGAGAAGTTCACCATCATCGCCAACGACACCTTCCCCTACATGCAGCAGTCAGGCGAGCTTGTGCACGCCATGCTGAAGGACGCCGGCTTCAATGCCGTGCTCGAGATCCTGCCGTCGCCGGTCATGCTCGAGAAGCAGAACAAGGGCGACTACAACATCGACTCGACGGCCAACTCCTACCGCCTCGACCCCGACGGCTGGTACGGCCGCAACATCCTGTCGACCGCGCCGGAGAACCGCCGCCGCATCGGCTACAAGAACGAAAAGGCCGACCAGATCATCCTGGCGGCGCGCAAGGAGCGCGACCAGGCCAAGCGCAGGCTGATGTACGCCGACGTCGAGACGCTGGTGAACCGCGACCTGCCGATGCTCTACACGCACTTCGTGCCGTTGATGATGGCCGGCAACCGCGCCCGCGTGAAGGGCTTCAACGTGTCCTACTCGGGACCCTGGAGCTACACGGGCGCCGGCATGCGACGTACCTGGATCGAAGGCTGAGTCGGAGCGGGTTGGGCGATGCTTGCCTATACGCTCCGCCGCATCGCCCAGCTCATCCCCGTCCTGCTCGTGTTGAGCGTAGCGGTGTTCAGTTTCGTCGAGGCGCTGCCGGGTTCCATCGTCGACACGCTGGTCGGCACCGAGGGCGGCGACATCGAGGAAGCGCGCGCCATCCTCACCAAGGAGTACGGCCTCGACCGGCCGGTTCACGAGCGCTACGTGCTGTGGCTGGGACGCGCCCTGCAGTTCGATTTCGGCAAGTCGCTGGTCACGCGGCGGCCGATCTCGACCGAGCTCCTGAGCCGCATCCCGGCCACGGTCTACCTGGCCGCGGTCGGGATCGTGATCTCCTTGCTGATCGCCGTGCCGCTCGGCACCTTCGCCGCCGTGCGCCGCAATTCCGCGGTCGACTACACCGCACAGGTGACGTCGCTCGCCGGCATCTCGATCCCGGAGTTCTGGTTCGCGATCCTCTGCGTGCTGCTGTTCTCGCTGTACCTCGGCTGGCTGCCGTCCTCCGGCTATGTCAGCCCGTTCGAGGATTTCTGGGGTAGCCTGCAGTTCCTGATCCTTCCGGCAGCCGCCATCGGCTTCCGGCAGGCGGCGTTCACGACGCGGCTGACGCGGTCTTCCATGCTCGACGAGCTCAGCAAGGAGTACGTCGATACCGCGCGCGCACTCGGCCACAGCGAGCGCAAGGTGATCTTCAAGTACACGCTGCGCAACGCCATGATCCCGACCATCACCATCTCGGGCCTGCAGCTCGCCAACCTGCTCGGCGGCACCGTGGTGCTGGAGTCGATCTTCGCCTGGCCGGGCATCGGTCGAGCAATCTTCGAGGCGATCCTGCAACGCGACTATCCGCTGATCCAGGCGGGCGTGCTCGTCCTAGGCTGCATCGTCGTCGTCATGAACCTGCTGGTCGACCTGACCTACAGGCTGCTCAACCCGCGCGTCACGTTCGCCTAGGGGGACCGGCAATGTCCGAACTGAAAGCCGACAAGCTGGTCGACGGCACTTTGGCCTGGCGCGCGCCGCCGCCGCCGCTGGTCCGGCGCATCGCCACCACGATCTCCAACGTCTGGTACGAGCTGCGCAAGAGCCGGACGGCGTCGATCGGCGCGGTCATGCTGGTGCTACTGTTCGGCGCCTGCATCGGCACGCCGTGGCTCGCCACGCACGATCCGATCAAGCAGAACTACCGTGAGCGGCTGCAGCCGCCCTCGGAGAAGCACCTGCTGGGCACCGACCGCATGGGCCGCGACATCTACTCGCGCCTGCTTTACGGCGGGCGGCGGCTGGTGACCATTGCTGTCGTGGCGGTCACGCTCTCGCTGGTGGTGGGCGTGCCATTCGGTGTGTTGACCGGTTACTTCGGCGGACTCGCCGACACCATCGGCATGCGCATCGTCGACGGGCTGCTCGCTTTCCCGGGTTTGCTACTTTATCTCCTGTTCGTGACGGTTGCCCAGGCTTGGAAATTCGAGGGAGTGATGCTCGATGTCGTGCTGGTGGGAGCGCTTGCTCTTGCCGGCATGCCTGAGAAAGCGCGGCTCGCGCGAGGCTCAGTGCTGGCCGAGAAGCAGAAGGAGTACGTCGAGGCGTCCCGTGCGGTCGGCGATTCCCCGGCCAGAATCGCGCTGAGCCAGATCCTGCCGAACATCTTGTCGCCGCTGATCGTCACCGCCACGGTGCGGCTGGGCTTCGTGATTCTCATCGTGGCCGCCTTGTCCTTCCTCGGGTTGGGCACGCCGCCGCCGACACCGGATTGGGGGTCCGACCTCAGCGCCGCTCGCGACTACATGGAAACCCATCCGCTGATCGCGGCCTTCCCGGGCCTCGCCATCTGCTACACGGTGCTGGCCTTCAACCTGTTCGGCGACGGCTTGCGCGACATCCTCGACCCGCGGCTGGCGGAGCGTTGAGCATGGCCGAGACGGTTCTGGCACTCGACGAGCTCACCGTGCGCTTTCGTCTGCGGCGCGGCGACCTCACCGCAGTCGACGGCGTGTCCTTCTCGATCGAGCGCGGCCAGACCTTCGGCCTGGTGGGCGAATCGGGCTCGGGCAAGTCGGTGACGGCCAAGGCGATCATGCGCCTGATCCCGGACCCTCCCGGCGAGATCCCGCACGGCCGCGTGCTGTTCGAGGGCAGCAACATTTTGGACAAGAGCGATACCGAGATGCGCGCGCTGCGCGGGCGGCGCATCGGCATGGTGTTCCAGGAGCCGATGAGCGCCCTCAATCCGGTGTTCACCGTGTGCGACCAGATCTCCGACGCCCTGCGCACCAACTTGGGCCTCTCCAAGGCCGAGGCGCGCGAGCGGGTGATCGAGCTCCTGTCGCTGGTCGGCATCCCCTCTCCGCAGAAGCGCCTCGACAGCTACGTGCACGAATTCTCGGGCGGCATGCGCCAGCGCGTCATGCTGGCGATGGCGCTCAGCTGCAATCCCTCCTTCCTGATCGCCGACGAGCCGACCACGGCGCTCGACGTCACCATCCAGGCCACCATCCTCGAACTGATCACCGGCATGATCGAGCGCCTGGGCATGTCGCTCCTGTTCATCACCCACAATCTCGGCGTCGTCGCCCATGCCTGCGACCGCGTCGGCGTGATGTACGCCAGCCACATCGTCGAGCTCGGCGACACGCGCGAGATCTTCGCCAATCCGCAGCATCCCTACACGGTGGGCCTGCTGAACTCGATCCCGCGGCTCGACGGCCAGGCCAAGTACCTGACGCCGATCGCGGGCTCGGTATGCAACATGATGGACCCGCCCTCGGGCTGTAAGTTCCATCCCCGCTGCAGCCACGCCATGGATATCTGCCGCCGCGAGATCCCGCGGCTCAAGGAGATCGCGCCCGGCCATCTCGCGGCCTGCCATCTGCACGACCGGGGGACGGCATGACCGCCGCCGACACGCTGTTGCGGGTGAAAGGGCTCACCAAGCATTTCACGCTGCACGGCGACATCTATTCCAAGCTCGCCGGCGAGAAGACCCAGGTGCTGAAGGCGGTCGACGGCATCGACTTCCACATCCAGCGCGGCGAGACGCTGGGTCTGGTGGGCGAGAGCGGCTGCGGCAAGTCGACGACGGCCAGGCTGGTGACGCGGCTGATCGAGCCCACCGCCGGCGAGGTGACCCTGAAGGGCGAGGACCTGCTGGCCTTCTCGCGCCGCCGCCTTAAGGAGGCGCGCAAGGAGATCCAGATCGTCTTCCAGGATCCCTACAGCTCGCTCAACCCGCGCAAGACCATCATGCACATCCTGAGCCGGCCGATGGAGATCCATGGGCTGGCGCACTCATGGACCGAGAAGCGCGAGAAGGTGCTGGAGCTGCTGCGCCGCGTCGGGCTCGGCATCGAGCACATCGACCGCTATCCCCACGAGTTCTCCGGCGGCCAGCGCCAGCGCATCGCCATCGCCCGGGCGCTGTCGGTCGATCCCGAGCTTGTGATCGGCGACGAGCCGGTGTCGGCGCTCGACGTTTCGATCCAGGCGCAGATCCTTAACCTGTTCCGCGAGCTGCAGAAGGAGTTCGGGCTGACCTATTTGTTCATCGCCCACGACCTCAGCGTCATCCGCCACATCAGCGACCGGGTGGCGGTGATGTATGTCGGCAAGATCGTCGAGACCGGGCCGGCGGCCGCCCTGTTCGACAAGCCGCTGCATCCCTACACGAAAGCGTTGCTCGCGGCGGTTCCGGAGGCGGACCCCACCAAGCCGGCGCCGCGCCTTACCCTGCAAGGCGAGGTATCGACGCCGATCGACCCGCCGCCGGGCTGCCGGCTGTGCGGGCGTTGCCCACGCGAAAGCGCCGTCTGCGCCGAGATCGCCCCGCCGCTGGTCGATGTCGGCGATGGCCGGCAAGTCGCCTGCCACAATCTCTGACCTCGTCATTCCTCCCCAGCTTTGCTGGGGAGGTGGCCCGAAGGGCCGGAGGGGTCATGAGCATCAGGACCGCTGCCCATGACCGCTTCGCCCGCTGGGCGGGCACCTCCCCTTCGCGGACTCCGCAAAGGGGAGGAATTTAGATCAGGTGCAGTTGGCCTGGGCGATCACCACGGCGTCCAGGCCCTGCATCTGCTCCTGCGACAGGTTCGAGGGATCGAGCAGGTTGCCGCCGGGCGACATGGCGGCGTTGGACTTGCGCAGGCCCTCGATGGCGGCCTGACGCTTGTCGGCCGGCAGCTTGGAGGCGATGCACTCGCACATCTTCTGCGGCGTGGTCTGCATGCAGACCTGCATGAACGGATCCTGCGCGTGGGCACCGGTTGTTAGCGCCGAGACGAAAGCCAAGCCGAAGGCGCAGACGACGAAACGCATGGAAATCTCTCCTGGAAAGCCGGCCGATACTATCAGAACAGCCAGCCGCGCAGCAGGCCGAACAGGCCGGTGGCAAACAGGATGGCGAGCGCCACGTTACGGTAGAGCCGCTCGCTCGCCAGGCCATGGAACGCCCGGCCGCCGGCCCAGGCGCCCAGGACCATGACCGGGAACAGCACCACGGCGCGGGCCAGCGCGTCGATGCCGGCCACGCCGGTTGCCAGCACGATGACGATCAGCAGGAACTGCGTCAGGAAGTAATAGGTGACGATGTTGGCGCGGTTGACCTGCGGCGGGTCGTTGCCCGACAGCAGGTAGAGCAGCACCGGCGGGCCGCCGACGCTGGTGGTCGCCATCATGGCGCCCGACACCGCGCCGACCGCGACGGTGGCGGCCGTCGAGCGGCGGCCGGTGTATTTCCAGCCGGTCCACATCAGCACGACGAAGGCTACGATGATCGCCGACACCGCCGTCACGATGGTGTTCTTGTCGACACTGGCCAGCAGCCAGACGCCGAGCGGCATGGCGGCGCAGGCCGCGATGCTCATCGGCGTCAGCACCTTCCAATCGGCGTGCCGGCGGACCTGCGGGAAGAGTTGCAGCGACACGACCAGCTCGATCGCCACCACGGTCACCACCATGTCGGCCGAGCCGAAGAGGATGGCGAAGATCGGCGCCATCAGCATGGCCGAGCCGAAGCCGGCAAAGCCGCGCATCAGGCCGGCGACCAGGGTGACGCCGATCGCGGTCCACAGACCGACACCGGCAAACAAGGACAAGATATAGGAGATCATTGAAGCGACTTCTCGGCACGAACCAGACACGACAGGCGATCCGCGGTCCGGACGGGCCGGAGCGGGATCAGCGCTTAAGTCGAAGGGTCTGCCGCTTCATGAGGCGCGGACTGTCGTCGATCTTGGTCGCGCGATCAAGCGGCCAATCAAGCAGCAAGCTTGGCGCGCACGAAATCGATGCGGTCCTGACCCCAGAAAAGCTCGCCGTCGATGACGAAGGTCGGCACGGCGAACACGCCCTGCTGCTCGGCCTCCTGCTGGTGGCGCTTCAGCTCGGCGGCGCCCTCGCCCGCAGCGAAGGCGTCGAAGCCCGCGGCATCGACGCCGGCATCGGTCAGCAGGCCCGTGACGGCGGCGCGGTCCTCGTAGTCGAACTCGCGCTTGAAGAAGCGCGGATAGGCGAGATCGATCACGGCGCGGCCATGGCCGCTCTTGTCGGCGTAGAGCCAGGCGAGATGGACCAGCGTCTGGTCGAAGATCTTCTTGGGTCCGAGCAGGGTGATGCCACGCTTGTTCGCGAAGCGACGGGCGTCCAGGTAGAAATACTTGGCTCTTTTGAATTTTGAGTGGGTTATGCCGGCTGTGGGTTGAGTCTTGAGAAGTCGAGCTTTCCGGCAATGAGGAAGAGCACGGTGCGCATGGTGGTGAATCGTGTATAGCCGCGAGCCTTACGTT
>JAKFVH010000001.1 GCA_021732285.1 Reyranella sp.
GGGCTGCCGGCGGTACCGCCTGCGCCACCGGCTCCGCCGGATCCGCCGCTGCCGATGAGGAATTTGCCGTTGCCGCCGTTGCCGCCGCCGGCGCCGCCGCCGCCGGCGCCCGCGGTCGTGTTCACCGTGGCGTCGGCGCCTGCCGCGCCGTTGCTGCCTGTGCCGCCCGCGCCGCCGGCAGCGCCGTTCGCCATGCCGCCGTTGCCGCCATCGGCCAAGGCCGGCACGGACGCCAAGGCAATACAGCCTGCGAAAAGGAGAGTGACAGGCGCGTTACCGCCGCGCCTCGGCGGGTTCTTCTTTCTTATTGGCGATCCCAAGGTCGCTCCCCAAGTTGACGGATTCTAACACGAATTCGCCATCGCAGGGAGCGCCAAGATGACTCAGGCCAAGGAGTCGATGAACTTGGCCAGTGCCACGTCCTTGTCGCTCAAGCCTCCGGCATCGTGCGTCGACAGGACGATCTCGACGTTGCTGTAGACGTTGGACCATTCGGGATGGTGGTCGGCCTTCTCGGCGGCCAGCGCCACCTTGGTCATGAAGCCCCAGGCCTGGTTGAAGTCGGCGAACTTCAAGCTGCGCTTGATCGCATCGCGGCCCGGAACTTCCTGCCATTTCGGCAGGGCGGCGAGGGCTTGGGCGCGGGCGGCGCCGGTGAGCTTGGCGGTCATGGGTCACCTCCTCAGATGGCGTGAAGCTTGCCTCATTCGCGGCGGCGGGCCTAGGCTCCCCACCTGCTTCAGGAGGCTTCCGTGAAATTTCTAAGACATACTGCCTTTATCGCCGCCGCTGCGCTCGCATTCGCGCCGCCGGCCTTCGCCCAGAAAAGCGCCGATACGCTGCGCATCCTGTTCGTCGACGCCGTGCCCAATGTCGACATGTACTTCAACAGCCAGCGCACCGGCCTGATCCTGGCGCACCAGGCATGGGACATGCTGGTGCATCGCGATCCCGCGACCTTCGAGATCAAGCCGGCGCTCGCCACCGACTGGCGCTTCGCCGAGGACAACTCCTTGGATCTCACCATCCGGCAAGGCGTGAAGTTCCACGACGGCAGCACGCTCTCGGCCGATGACGTGGTCTACACCATCAACATGGCGGCCAATCCGGAGAGCAAGGTGGCGACGCCGTCGAACTACGCCTGGATCGACAAGGCCGAGAAGACCGGCGACTGGACCGTGCGCATCAAGATGAAGAAGCCGACGCCGGCGGCGCTGGAATATCTCGCCATGGTGACGCCGATCCATCCCAAGGCCTATCGCGAGAAGGTCGGACCGGAAGGCTTCGCCGCCAAGCCGGTCGGCGCCGGCCCCTACAAGATCGTCAAGAACGAGCAGGGCAAGGAGGTCGTGTTCGAGCGCTTCGACGACTATTGGGCGGGTTCGCCCAAGGGCAAGCCCGCGATCAAGACCCTGCACGTGCGCTTCGTGCCCGACCTCACCACGACCATGACCGAGCTTCTGGCCCAGCGCGCCGACTGGATCTGGAACATCAATCCCGACCAGGCCAACGACGTGAACAAGATGCCCTACCTGCAGGCGGTGCGGCAGGAGTCCATGCGCATCGGTTATCTGTCGATCGACGCGGCCGGCCGCTCGGCGGCCGGCAACCCGCTCACCAACCAGAAGGTGCGCCAGGCGATCTGGCACGCCATCAACCGCCAGGACATGGCCGACAAGCTGATCCAGGGCGGCAGCCGCGTGCCGCCGGCGCCGTGCTTCCCCAGCCAGTTCGGCTGCGACGCCGATGCCGCGGTGAAGTACCCCTACGATCCGGCCAAGGCCAAGGCGTTGCTTGCCGAGGCGGGCTTCCCCAACGGCTTCGAGATCGAGCTGGTGACCTACGTGCAGCCGACCACCTGGACGGCGGCGATCCAGAACTACCTGCAGGCCGTCGGCATCCGCCCCAAGATCACCCAGCTGCAGGTCTCGGCCGCCATCCAGAAGGCGTGGAAGGGCGAGAACCCGCTCTATCACGGCAGCTGGGGCAGCTACTCGATCAACGACGTCTCGGCGATCTTCCCGGTGATGTATGGCGGCGGCAACGACGACTATGCCCGCGATCCCGAGCTCATCAAGCTGGTCACTGACGGTGGCGCCAGCTCCGATCCCGCCGTCCGCAAGCAGGCCTACTCGGCCGCCATCAAACTGATGACGGACAAGGCCTACTGGCTGCCGCTGTTCACCTACGTGAACACCTACGCCTTCGCCAAGCAGCTCGACTTCAAGACCTTCCCCGACGAGCTGCCGCGCTTCTACTTCGCGAAGTGGCAGTGATCAGTCGACCAAAGGAGCGCTCCAGGCGTTGTAGCCGTACACCCAGTCGGTGTCGGTGACGCCCTTGCCCCAGCTGTTGGTCCGCGAGGTGAGCTGCATCCTCGCGGTTCGCGGCTGGCGGTTCCGTTCATAGCGTTGCAGCGCGGCGGAAACGCCGTCGCGCTCCACACCCGCGAGGCAGCGCGACAGGATCGCGGCATCCTCGATCGCCATCGCCGCGCCCTGCGCCATGTAGGGCGTCATGGGATGGCAGGCATCGCCCAGCAGGGCGACATTGCCCTCGACCCAGTGCACCAATGGATCGCGATCGACCAGCGGCCGCTTGTGCACGTCGGGGCAGGCGGCGAGAACGCGCTGCACGTCGGGATGAAATCCCTCGAACGCGGCGCGCAAGATGTCGACGTCGCCCTTGGTCGACCAGGATTCGAGGTTGAAGCCGGGCTCGGGCTGGCTGGTGACGAAGTAGACCTCGCTGCGGTCGGGCTTCACCGGATACATCACGATGTGGCGGTCCTCGCCCCACCACTTGGTGCAGTCGCCCATGTCGAAACCATTGAGCCGCGCCGCGGGATAGACGGTGCGGTAGGCGATGCGACCGGTGAAATGCGGCTCCTCCTCGCCGAACAGGATGGTGCGCGCCACCGAGTTGACGCCGTCCGCCGCGATCACGGCGTCGGCGACGATGGTGCGTCCATTGGCGAAGCCGAGTTTTACGCCCGCGGCTGTCTGGTCGAGGCCGACCAGCTCGTGATCGAGACGGACCAGCCCGGCCGGCACGATGCTGGCCAGCGCCGCATGCAGGTCGCCGCGATGGGCCAAGAGGTAGGGCGCGCCGTATTTGTCCTCGGCGGGCTGTCCGAACAGCATGTCGAACAGCACTTCGCCGCTGCGCCAGTCGCGGTTGTTCCATGAGCGCGGATAGAAGGTCTCGCTGCGCAGGTGCGCTTCCAGCCCGAGGCCGCGCAGCACGTGCATGGCGTTGCAGCCGATCTGGATGCCGGCGCCGAGCCGCGTGAACTCCCGCGCCTGCTCGTAGACGGCGACCGTGTGGCCGGTCTTGCGCAGCGCCGCCGCCGAGGCGAGACCGCCCATGCCGGCGCCGATGATGGCGAGGTTCAGACCAGCAGGCATTCGACACCGCCGGCCGGGCGCGGCTTGAGAGGAGGCGTCTCGACCGAGCAGCGCGGCTCGGCGATCGGGCAACGCGGATGGAAGCGGCAGCCCGTCGGGATGTTGGCCGGATCGGGCAGGATGTCGCCCAACCCGACATCGGGCACGCCCAGCCCCGGCTCGGGCGTCAGCACCGAGGCGAGCAGCGCCTTGGTGTAGGGATGTTCGGGTGTGCGGAACAGGGTCTCGGTCGGGGCGCGCTCGACGAAGCGGCCGAGGTACATCACCGCCACCTCGCTCGCGACATGCTCGACGACGGCGAGGTTGTGGCTGATGAAGAGATAGGTGAGGCCCAAGTCGCGGCGCAGCTCGGCCAGAAGGTTGAGGATCTGGGCCTGCACCGAGACGTCCAGCGCGCTGGTCGGCTCGTCGCACACCACGATGCGCGGGCGCAGCACCAGGGCGCGGGCGATGGCGACCCTCTGGCGCTGGCCGCCCGACAGCTCGGTCGGCAGCCGGCGGCCCATCTCGGCGCTGAGGCCCACGCGCGCCAGCATCTCGTCGACGCGCTTGGCGGTCTCGCCGCCGGTGATGTCGCCCTGCGCCTTGAGCGGCATGGCGACGATGTCGCGCACGCGGGCGAGCGGGTTGAGCGAGGCGAAGGGGTCCTGGAACACCGGCTGGATCAGCCGCGCGCGCGCCCGACGGTCCATGTCGAGGACGCGCTTGCCCTCGACCGCGATGTCGCCTGCCGTCGGCGGCAGCAGGCCCAGGATCAGGCGGGCCAAGGTGGACTTGCCGCAGCCCGATTCGCCCACGACGCCCAAGACGCCGCCGGGCGGCACGGCGAAGGAGACGTCGTCGACCGCCACGACATGACGGTCGGCGCCCAGAAGCCCGCCCTTGACGCGGAAGGTCCTGCGCACGGCTTTGACTTCTATCGCGGCGTTCATGCCGGCAACCGGCAGAGGAAATCGTGGGCCGCGCTCGCGGCATGGCGCGGGATGGTGTGGGCGCAGGTCGCGTCGGCGAAGTCGCAGCGCTCGCGGAAGGCGCAGCCTTCGAAGCCGGGGCCGATGCGCGGCACGGTGCCGGGGATCGAGCCCAGCGGCTCGTCGCGCCTGATCTTGCCCGGCACGGGGACGCAGCGCAGCAGGCCCTTGGTGTAGGGATGCTTCGGATTGGCGAACAGCTCGGCGGTCGGCGCGCTCTCGACCACCTCGCCGGCATACATCACCGACACGCGGTGGCCGACGCGGGCCACGATGCCGAGATCGTGGGTGATCAGCAGCATGCCGAGTCCGAGATCGCGCTGCAGGCCGGCCAGCAGGCGCAGGATCTGGGCCTGCACCGTGACGTCGAGCGCCGTGGTCGGCTCGTCGGCGATCAGAAGCTTGGGATCGCACATCAGGGCCATGGCGATCATGACGCGCTGGCGCAGGCCGCCCGAGAGCTGGTGCGGGAACTGGCCGAGCCTGAGGCCGGGTGCGGTGATGCCGACACGGGCCAAAAGGTCGGCGGCGCGGTCGGTGGCGGCGCGCTGCGTCGTCTTCCTGTGGCGGCGCAGCACCTCGGTCATCTGCGAGCCCACCGTGTAGGCGGGGTTGAGGCAGGTCATCGGCTCCTGGAAGATCATGGCCATGGCGTTGCCGCGCAGATGCGCCATGCCGGAGTCGCTGAGACCGGTCAGGTCCTGGCCCTCGAAAGCGAGCCTTTTCGCCGAACGGCGGGCGCCGCGGGCTAAAAGGTTCATGACGGCGAGCGCCGTCACCGACTTGCCGCAGCCCGATTCGCCCACCAGGCAATGGGTCTCGCCGCGTTCGACCGTGACCGAGGCGCCGCGCACCGCCGACACGCGGCCGCCGAAATTCACCTCGAGGTGATCGACCTCCAGCAGCGCGCTCACGGATCGGTCCCTCATGGATCGGTACGGGCGCCGAACAGGTCGCGCAGGCCGTCGCCCAAAAGGTTGATGCCCAGCACCAGCACGAACAGCGCCACGCCCGGGATCACGATCACCCACGGCGAGAAGAACATGTAGTCCTTGGCCTCGGCGATCATCAGGCCCCACGACGGCAGCGGCGGCGGCACGCCAAGGCCGAGGAAGGAGAGCGCGGCCTCGAGCAGGATGGCCAGCGCGATCTCGAGCGTTGCCACCACGACGAGGTGGCTCGCGATGTTGGGCAGCACCTCGCCCGCCAGGATGCGAAAGCGCGAGCAGCCGGCGCACCAGGCAGCGGCGACGAAGTCGAGATTGCGCACCTGCATGGTGGTCGAGCGCGCCACCACGGCGAAGCGGTCCCACAGCAGGAGGCCCAAGGTCAGCACCAGCAGGGTCATCGAGCTGCCGAGCAGGCCCGCGACCGCGAGCGCCACCAGCACCGGCGGGATCGAGAGCCGCGTGGTGATGGCGAACAACACGGCATCGTCGACGCGGCCGCCCAAAAAACCGCCCAGCACGCCGATGGTGATGCCGATCAGGGCCGACACCACGGTCACGGTGACGCCGATCAGCATGGAAATGCGGCAGCCCCAGATCAGGCGCGAGAGGTAGTCGCGGCCGAGCTGGTCGGTGCCCAGGATGTAGTCGGGGTTGGTGCCGGCCATCCAGAACGGCGGCAGCAGGCGCTTGCTGAGGTCCTGGGCGAAGGGATCGTGCGGCACCAGCAGCGGGGTGAAGATCGCGCAAATCAGGGCGATGCCCACGATCACCGCGCCGATCCAGGTACTGACGCTCTTCCAGCCGCGCTTGGGGCCGGCCGTGACCGACACGACACTCATGGCCCGCGCAGCCTCGGATCGAGCACGGCGTTCATCAGGTCGGCCACCATGGTGAGCGCCACGTAGATCACCGCCAGCACCAGCACGACCGCCTGCACCACGGGGAAGTCGTTCTTGCCGATCGATTCCCAGGCCAGGAAGCCCACGCCGTGCAGGGCGAAGACCTGCTCGATCACGATCGAGCCGCCCAGCATGAAACCGAGCTGGACGGCGGCGATCGCCACCACCGGGATGGCGGCGTTGCGCAGCGCGTGCTTCAGCAGGATCGAGGCGCGCGACAGCCCCTTGGCGCGCGCCGTCCTTATGTAGTCCGAGCCCATGGCCTGGATCATGCCGGCACGGGTCAGCCGGGTGAGGGCGGGAATGGCCGAGAAGGCGAGCACGATGCCCGGCATCACATAGTGCTGCCACGAGCCAGTCCCTGAGATCGGCAGCCAGCCGAGCTGCAGGCCGAGGGTGATCATCAGGATCAATCCAAGCCAGAACGAGGGCATGGCCTGGCCCAGCAGGGCCACCATCTGGACCACGCGGTCGAGCGCAGTGTTCTCGCGCACCGCCGCCAGGATGCCGAGCGGCAGGGAGACCAGGAGCGCGATCACCAGCCCGGTGAGGCCCAGCGTGATGGTGATCGGCATGCGCTCGCCGATCAGCTTGGAGACCTTGGTCTTGAAGAAGTAGCTCTCGCCCAGGTCGCCGGTCGCGGCTCGGCCGACCCAGTCGAAGAACTGCACGGTGAGCGGCCGGTCGAGCCCGTAGGCCTTGCGCACGGCTTCGACATCGGCCTGCGTGGCATTGGGACCGGCGATCGAGATCGCGAGGTCACCCGACAGGCGCGTCAGGATGAAGGCGAGCGTCATGACGGTGGCGGCCACGAGGATCGCCACGATCAGACGACGAACGAGGAACTGCAGCATGCGTAGGGCGCGAGCTTAGAGCGGATCGGTCGGGAAGGCGACCATGCGAATCCCGCGCCAGAGCGGAATCCGGTCAGATGGAACCGCGTCGCGGTTCCATCTGACCGGATTCGCGCGCACTGGCGATGCTTGTTCAACAGGGCACAATCCGTCCAGCTGCTTCCAGCTGGACGGATTGTGCTTTAGCCGCCCAGCAACTCGTCACAGATTCGTCCACCTCTCCCCTTGGCGGGCGCGCCGTGGTCCTATATGGGGGATTGATGCCGGTCTTCACCAATCCGCGGCGCATGCCCTGCTTCGGCATCGCGCCCACCTTGGAGGACTTCGAGGCGATTGCCGCCGAGGCGTTGGCGACGATTCCCGAGGAGTTCCGGAAGCATGTCGGCAACGTGCGTATCCAGGTCGACGACTTCCCGTCCGACGAGATCGAGAAGGAGATGGACCTCGACACGCCGTTCGACCTGCTCGGCCTCTATCAGGGCGTGTCGATGATGGAGCGTGGCGCGGGCCACGTCGCCAACGACATCGACCGCATCTTCCTCTACCGCCGGCCGATCCTCGACTACTGGTGCGAATCGGGCGAGGACCTGCCGCACATCGTGCGCCACGTGCTGATCCACGAGATCGGCCATCACTTCGGGCTGAGCGACGACGACATGGAAGCGATCGAAGCCAAGGCCGAGGAAGAATCGCGGCGGGCGCAGCCCGGCGCTTAAGGGAGCGCGGGCCTCCGGCCCGCATTCATGAGCGGGCCGGAGGCCCGCGCTCCCATCACACCCTGATCGCCTCGCGATAAAGCCGCTCGGGCGTCACCCAGCGGACCATCTGCACGAAGCTGTCGACATACTTGCCCGGATCGCCGGCGTAGTCGGCCTTGTAAGCATGCTCGTACATGTCCATCACGATCAGCGGCACGCAGCCGACCGGGCCGGTGGCGTGATCGGCGGCGAGGTGGTTGATCAGCCGCTTGTCGCGCGGCGTGTAGGCCAGGATCACCATGCCCTTGCCGTCCTTCGCCGACTTGCCCATGGCGGCGAACTCGGCCTTCCAGCGATCGTGGCTGACGAAATCCCGGCTGATCGCCTGCGCGAACACGCCCGAAGGGTTCGTCGGCGCGTCGCCGATGCACTCGAAATAGAGCTCGTGCAGCAGCGAGAAATTGTACACGGCCTGCTGCTCGCGCTTGAGCTCGCCGATCTCGGCGGGCTCAGCCTTGGCGAAATCGATCTGGGCGAGCTGCTCTGTGATGGCGTTCAGCCGACCCACGCTCTCGGCATAGATCGCGTGATGCTCGGTGATCGACGGGGCCGACAGCCATTTGATCTTGTCGGGATTGAAGGTGAGCGGCTGGGCGCGGAACTTGGGCGCACTGGCGACGGCGAGCAGCTGTTGCGCCGCCGCCGGCACGGCGGCAGCGCCAGCCAGCAGGCCGACACCCGCAGCCAGGGAGCGGCGAGAGATCTCGGGCATGTCGGTCTCCGAAGGTTATTCGGACCCTAACGCCTGTCAGGACGGAGAGTTGCGCTGCACGCCGGGTGCGCGATACCGGCCCTCGATCAGCTGCTCCTCGGGCTCGTAGGCCCGCAGCACCAGCCGCATCGGCCCGCTGGGCGCGGGCAGCCAATTCGCCGCACGCTCGCCGTCAGGACGCTCGCGCTGCAGATAGAGCGTGAGCGAGCCGTCGGCAGCTTTCTGCAGGCCGGGTGTGCGATCGCCAATGGAGTAGCGGCCGATCGGATTGTCGATGAAGAAGGCGCGGCCCTCGGGCGTGACCTCGTACATGGCGAGCGACCAGAACGCGCGCGCCGGCGGCAGGCCGTCGGCCGGGAAGGTGAGGCGATAGGCGTTGGCGCCCGACAGCGGCCGTCCGGTCGAATCGGTGTTGCAGGCGAGATAGACCGCCTCGGCCGGCTCGAGTGCGGCGAGGCCGGTGAGCGCCACGTTCGCGCGATAGAGATAGTCCTCGCCGAAATTGCCGAGATGGCGCTCGCCGTAGGTCCAGCCGTTGACCGTCTTGCCGTAGCGGCCGCCGGCGCCGCGGATCTCGGCGCGGCCCTGCTCGATGCCGGCCTGGATGGCGCGCCGCTCGGCCTCGCTGAAGGCGCGCAGGTCGAACTTGCGGCCGGGCCGGAGCTTCAAGGGCGCCAGGCCTTCGAACACCGCGCGGTCGCGCTCCGACAACGGGCTCTCGCCCAGCGCGCGCATGGTCACCTCGAACAGGTCGAACGGATCGGTGGGATTGGGCGCGGGCCAGTCGGCGACGGGCTCGGCCGGCGCCACGGTGCGCTGGCGCATCAACTCGCGCGTCTCCAGGATGCGCCGCTCGTTGCGCTGGTCGGGCGTCTCGAGCAGCACGCGGGCCTGCAGGATGCGGACGCGGTCGACCTCGTCGGGCCCGTCGACCAGGATGCGGCCGAGCAGCCACACCGAGTTGGTCGGCGCCCTCACCAGCTTCACCTCCGACGGCGGATCGCCCGTCCAGGCCGGGCCGACGATCATGTGCGTCGGCGGCTCCCCGCCATGCAGCCGATGGCTGACATAGGCGAAGTTGTTGGTGAACAGGTCCATGAAGGCGTAGCTGTAATAGAAATCGCCCACCGGCGGCACGGTGAGGAACACGGGCTCGATCGAAAGATCGAGCCACGCCGACGAATAGAAGGTGTCGTTGTTGGGCGTCGTCACCGCCCGCGCGCGATGGTCGGCGAGCTGGGCAATGTGGCGGAAGCGGTTCAGCCGCTGGCGCAAGGGATTGGCCTCGTTGACCGTGGCCTGCCAGCGCGTGCGGTACATCTCGTAGACCGGGAAGAGATAGATCGTGGCGCGACGTGCGAGGTCGCGCAGCGCCGCCGCGTCCTGCGCGCGCACGATGGCCGGCGCGAGCAAAGGTGCCGCCACCGCGCCGCCGATCAGCGTGCGGCGTCTCATGCCGCGCGCTCGCGCATCAGCCGACGCTCCATCACGAAGGCCGCCACCTCGCGCCACGGCGCCAGGGTCCAGAACGAGCGGGCGCGGCCCGACGGCGAGGCGAGCACGAAGGCCACGGCCTCTTCGATCGGTTCGGCCTGCCGTCCGTAGGCTGGCGATTTCAGGCCAAGCGCCAGCGAGGCCGCGTGCTTGCTCGTGAAGGCAACGGCGGCAGGCCGGAAGCGGCGCAGCTTGGCGTGCAGGGCGGCGGCGTCCATGGCGTGGGGGCTGAGCTCGTGATCCGAACCATACTCGGTCTTGTTGACGTCCGTCAGCCCGATGCCGAGGGTCGAAAGCTCGGGATAGCGCGCCGGCGCCAGCCGTTCGGAGGTCAGGCCGACCGCATGCAGGGTCGGCCAGAAGGCGTTGCCGGGGTTGGCGTAGTAGGCGCGGGCCGTGAACGAGGCCGGGCTGGGCGCGGTGCCGCAGAACACCAGGTCGAGGCCCGGTGCCAGAAGGTCGGGGACGAGATGCCTATTCCGGCTTGATGCCCGCGGCATGGATCACCTCGCCCCAGCGCTTGTGCTCGGCCTTGATGAAGGCGTCGATCTCGGCGATCGACATGTTGGCGCCGGGCTCGAAGCCGCCCTGGCGCATGCTGGCGATCACTTCGGCGTCCTGCAGGGCGCGCTCGGTGGCGGCGCGCAGCTTGTCCTTGATCTTGCCCGGCGTGCCGGCCGGCACCGCCCAGATTGACCACGAGGTGACCACGAGGTCGGGCACGCTCTCGGCGAGTGTCGGCGTGTCGGGCGCGACCGTCGCGCGCTTGGCCCCGGTCGTGGCGATGGGTTTCAGCTTGCCCGCGCTCACCTGGCCCATCAGCGAATCGATGTTGGCGATGCAGATCGGCACATGGCCCGCCAGCACGTCGGCCGCCGCCGCCGAGGCGCCGCGGTAGCTGATGAGGGTGAGATCGGCGCCCGTCTTCTGCTTCAGGAGCTCCATGGTGAGCGAGGGTGAGGCGCCGACGCCGGAGGAACCATACTGGTACTTGCCGGGCTCGGCCTTGGCCGCGGCGATCAGCTTGGGCAGCGTGTCGTGCGGGAAGCTCGGATGGCAGCACAGCATGTTGGGCTGCGTGCCGATCCAGGCCACCGTCTCGAGATCGGTGAAGGGATTGTAGGGCAGCTTGACGTAGAGGTTGGGCGCCACGGCGTGGCTGGCGATGCCGCCCAGCAGCATCGAATAACCATCGGGCGGCGACTTGGCGACATTGTCGGCGGCGATCGAGCCGCCCGCGCCGGACCGGTTGTCAATCACAAAGGACTGGCCGAGATAGTCCTGCAGCTTGGCGCCAAGCCTTCGCGCGATGTTGTCCTGCGAGCCGCCCGGCGTGAACGGGCAGACGATGCGGACGGTGCGCTGGGGCCAGTCGTCGCCCTGGGCGAGCGCTGTTCCCGCCAATGGAAGGACGCCCAAAGCAGCGGTGAATTGGCGCCTTTTCATACCTTTATCCCTCTTACGCGTGACGCTCCCCGGCCCGATGATGCATGACGACTGCAGCCGCGCCTAGGGGCGGCGACGCATCGCGGAACAAAAGCCGGCCGGCGGCGTTGTCGGCTCGATGAACGCGGCGCGCAACACAGCGGGGGAGCCGGTTCCGGCGCCGCCTCCGACAATCCTGGTCGTGGAAGAGGACGTGCTGGTGCGCAACCTGGCGGCGGCCTACCTGCGCGACGGCGGCTTCGAGGTGATCGAGGCCAACAGCGCCGACGAGGCGATCCGCGCCCTGCAGGCCGAGGTCCTGGTCGACATCGTTTTCTCCGACATCGAGATGCCGGGTAGCATGGACGGCTTCGGCCTGGCGCAATGGGTGCGCCGCGAACGGCCGTGGCTCAAGGTCATCCTGACATCGGGTGCCGTACGCACCGCCAAGGAGGCGCGCGGTCTTCGCGAGCAAGGCCCGATCCTCGCCAAGCCCTACGACCACGCCGAGCTCGAACGGCACATCCGCAGTTTGCTGGCGCTGATTGTTCTAAAGGCTGAGTAGCGGTGCCAAGCGCGCGTCTATCTCATCGAGAACTTCAGGCGGTGCCATCCCGACGATTTCCAACTTCCGCGCTTCACGGTCCACGCTTCTGACGTGGTCGACGAGAACGACGCCTTCGATCGGCAAGCCAGGCGGCAGCTTCACTTCAGTCGACCATCCTCTTTCCCGACTGGTGATGGGGCACACGATGGAGAGGCGGGAGCGCTGATGGTAGGCCATCGTCGTTAGGACGATGCCCGGCCGCCTTCCTGCTTGTTCGCTTCCGGCTTGAGGAGAAAACAGGAGCCAAACCAAGCTGCCGCGGTCGGGCAACGCCATTAGATGATTTCCTCGCCCCGGGGCGCATCATCGGTGGACGGATGTTCCTTGTCCGGAGTCATTCCCGCCAAGAGTTCGTCCAGCGTGAAGCGACGACGTGAGCGCGTGATGATGATTCGACCGTCTTCCGAGGCCTCAACGTCGACGCGTGCGCCCTCCGTCAAACCGAGGCGCGCGGCGATGTCCCGCGGCACCCTCAAGCCGAGGCTGTTTCCCCATTTTGCGAGCAAAACCTGGACGGGCATGTTCCGCGTCCCTCCACGTATATCAAATAGATATACGTTTCGCTTAAGGCCTGTCAAGTAAGGCAAATTCAACTCCGCTGCACTAAGAAGTGCGTGGGAGGACGATCATGAACACGATCGACAAGGCCGACGAGGCCCAGCTCTTCGCCACCATCGACCGTTGGGTCGAGCGCGAGGTGGCGCCACGCGTGAAGGAATTCGACCATGCCGATCGCTGGCCGGCCGAGATCGTCGAGCAGATGAAGGAGCTCGGCCTGTTCGGCGCCACCGTCAGCCCGGACTACGGCGGCCTCGGCCTGCCGGCGCGCACCTACGCCGAGATCGTGATGAAAGTGTCCTCGGTGTGGATGGCGATCACCGGCATCTTCAACTCCCATCTGATGCTGGCGCTCGCCATCGAGAAGTTCGGCACCGAGCCGCAGCGCCGCCACTGGCTGCCCAGGCTCGCCTCGGGCGAAGTGCGCGGCGGGCTGGCGCTGACCGAGCCCGACGCCGGCACCGACCTGCAGGCGATTCGGCTCACGGCGCGGCGCGAGGGCGACCACTACGTGCTGAACGGCACCAAGACCTGGATCTCCAACGGCATCGAGGGCTCCTGCTTCGCGCTGCTGGTGAAGACCAATCCCGAGGCCTCGCCGCGCTATTCCGGCATGAGCCTGTTCATCGTCCCCAAGGGCCCGGGCTTCCGCGTCGGCCGCAAGCTCGAGAAGCTCGGCTACAAGTCGATCGATTCGGCCGAGCTGATCTTCGAGGACTACAAGGTGCCGGCCGACCACCTGATCGGCGAGGTCGAGGGCCGCGGCTTCACCCAGGTGGCGGGTGGCCTCGAATTGGGACGCATCAACGTCGCCGCGCGTGGCGTCGGCATTGCCGAGGGGGCGCTGCGCCTCGCCACCAGCTACGCCCAGATCCGCAAGACCTTCGGCAAGCCGATCTGCGAGCACCAGGCGATCCAGCTCAAGCTCGGCGAGATGGCCACGCGCGCCCGCGCCGCGCGGCTGCTCACGCTCGATGCCGCCGACGCCTTCGACCGCGGCGACCGCTGCGACCTCGAAGCGGGCATGGCGAAATACTTCTCCTCCGAGGCGGCGCTGGAGAACAGCATCGAGAGCATGCGCATCCACGGCGCCTACGGCTACTCCAAGGAATATGACATCGAGCGGCTCTATCGCGATGCGCCGCTCACCTGCATCGGCGAGGGCACCAACGAGATGCAGCGCATCATCATCGCCCGGCAGTGGATCAAGCGGCACGCCGAGCTATGAGCGCCAAGCCGCTCACGGGAATTCGCGTCCTCACGCTGGAGCAGTTCGGCGCCGGGCCCTACGGCACGATGTTTTTAGCCGAGCTGGGCGCGGAGGTGATCAAGGTCGAGGCGCCCGACGGTGATCCCTCGCGCCAGGTCGGGCCGCACAAGCTCGGGGCCAACGACAGCGAGTACTTCCAGGCCTGGAACCTCGGCAAGAAAAGCGTGACGCTCGACATCAAGTCGGCCGAGGGTCGCCGCCAGTTCGAGACTCTGGTCAAAAGCGCCGACTGCGTGGTCAACAACCTGCGCGGCACGCAGCCTGCCAAGCTCGGCATCGACCATGCGAGCCTGAAGCATCTGAAGCCCTCGATCGTCTGCCTGCACATCTCGGCCTATGGCCGCGCCGGCGAGCGCGCCGACTGGCCGGGCTACGATTTCCTGATGCAGGCCGAGGCGGGCCTGATGGAGCTGACTGGCGATCCCGACGGTGCGCCGACGCGGGTCGGCGTGTCGCTGATCGACAGCATGAGCGGCATCACCGGCATCGTCGGCCTTCTGGCCTGCCTGCTGCGGGCCAAGACGACGGGCGAGGGCTGCGACGTCGAGACCTGCCTCTACGACGTCGCCATGCACCAGCTCACTTATCCCGGCGTCTGGTACCTCAACGAGGGCGACGTCTCGCCGCGCGTGCCGCGCAGTGCGCATCTCTCGCTGGCGCCGGTCCAGACCTTCCCGACCCAGGACGGCTGGATTTTCGTCATGTGCATGACCCAGAAATTCTGGCTGTCGCTCGCGAAGGCGATGGGCCGCGAGGAGCTTTTGGGCGACCCGCGCTTCGGCGATCCCAACACGCGCGCCGTCCATCGCGCGGCGCTGAGCGACGCGCTCGATCCCACCTTCCGCACGCGCACGACCGAGGCGTGGCTGGCGGCCTTCAACGGCCTCCTGCCGGCGGCACCTGTCCATCGCCTCGACCAGGCGCTCGACAGCGGCTTTGCCCGCGACACCGGCATGGTCTCGGCCGTGCCGCATCCGGTGAAGGGCAGCCTGCGCGTCATCGCCAACCCCATCCGCATCGACGGCGAGCGGCCGGCCCAGGCCGCCTGCTCGCCGCTCGGCGCCGACAACGAGCAGCTTTTAGGCAAGCGCACATGAAACTCGAAGGATTGAAGGTCGTCGATCTCTCCTGGTTCCTGCCGGGACCCTATCTCACGACGGCGCTGGCCGATCACGGCGCCGAGGTGATCAAGGTCGAGCCCACCGACGGCGATCCCGGCCGCCACATCCGCCCGCCTGACCAGCGCACCTCGGTGTTCTTCCGCAACATGGGCCGCGGCAAGAAGAGCGTGGTGCTCGACCTCAAGACCGAACAGGGCCGCGCCGATCTCTTCCGCCTAGCGTGCGACGCCGACGTGCTGGTCGAATCCTTCCGCCCCGGCGTCGCGGCCCGCTTCGGAGTCGGCTACGAGGCGGTTAAGGCAAAGAACCCCGGCATCGTCTATTGCTCGATCTCGGCCTTCGGCCAGGACGGCGCCTATCCCGGTCGCGCCGCCCACGATCTGGCGCTCGAGGCCATGACCGGCGTGCTGTCGCTGACCCTGGGCGACGACGGCCGGCCCGCCATCCCTGGCATCCCCGTCGCCGACCTGGTGAGCGGCCTGCACGGCCTCTCGGGCGTGCTGATGGCGCTCTTGCGCCGGCAGACCACGGGCAAGGGCGACTACATCGACGTCAGCATGCATGAGGCGCTGATGGCTTCGTGCGCCAACGTCGTCGGCAGCGCTTTCACCGACGGCACGCAGCCCGACGTCAAGAACCAGCGCACGACCGGTGGTGCTGCTTTCTACCGCGTCTACGACACGTCGGACGGCCGCCAGCTCGTGCTGGCCGGCCAGGAGATGAAGTTCATCCGCAATCTGCTGACCGCGCTCGGCAAGCCCGAGTTCATCGAGCTCTGCGAATGGCCGGGCGCGCACCAGAAGCCAGTGATGGATTTCCTCGCCGCGACGTTCCGCGACAAGCCGCTGGCGCACTGGATGAAATGGCTCGACACGCTCGACATCTGCTACGGGCCGGTCAACACGCTGCCCGAGGCGATCGCCGATCCCAATCTGGTGAAGCGTGGCGCCGTCGTGACCGAGCCGGATGGCCGCAAGCACCTGGCGCCTGTCGTGCGCTTCAAGGACGAGCCGTCACGGCCGCTCTATCGCGAGCCGCTGCTGGGCGAGCATACGAAAGAGATCCTGAAACGTGGCTAGGCTTGCCGCAGCGGCGTTCCTCGGCTTCGCGTTCGTGGCATCGGCGCTCGCGGCGGGGCCGTGGGACGGCACCTATGTCTATGAGCAGGGACTGGGCAAGGGAGCCGGCGGCATCAGCCTGTTCGTGACCCACACGCTCACCATCGACGGCCCGCAGTGCCGGCTCATGGTCGAGGGTTACCAGACCGACACGAACATCCGCTGCAAAGCGACGGCCGTCGGCGACAGGCTCGAGGTCGCCTTCGTGAGCTTCGGCGATGGCTCGACGCTCAACCGGTTCGGCGTCCGGGAATACACCGCCAACCAGCCGCTGTTCACCCTGACGCGGCAGGGCAACGCGATCGCCACGACCTGGCAGGGCTACAACAGGAACAACATCGACACGGCGGGTCCGCCGACGTTCCGCAAGCTCGTCCGTTAGTCCAGACGAGAAGTGATCTGCTCGGCCGTCGCGCCTTCCTTCTCCTCGCGCAGCAGCACATAGAAGATCGCCGGCAGGGTGTGCACGACGATCCCCGCCAGGGCGCCGTAGATCCACATGACGAGGCTGCCCAGCGCGCCGTGGCCCAGCAGCACGATGATCACGAGCGCGCCCAGCGCGAAGAACACCAGCCACAGCAGGAAGACGCCGAGGATGGGCAGCCGCCGGCCGGCCGTCAGGTCCATGCTGCGGTTGAAGGCGCCGCCCAAGTCGGTGCGCTCGATCATCATGACGGGAATGGTGACTGCCCACAGCGGGATCAGGAACAGCGGCCCGACCACGACGATCGCCGACACCGCGATCACGAAGTACTGGATGCAGCCCAGCAGCAGCAGCAGTCCGAACATCGGGCCCTGCAGCTGGCGCAGCATCGGCTCCCATTCGGGCTTGCGTCCGGTGATCGCCTGCAGCGTGCCCCAGGTGAGGCAGATCGAGGTCGCGACGCTCAGGACCAGGCCGACGAGGCCGGCCAGCAAGCCCAGGCTCAGGATGTTCATCACCAGGGACACCGCGCCGAAGATCACGGCGACGGTGAAGAAGGCCGCGAAGTTGTCGCGCGCCAGCATGTAGGACCGCTCGAGGACCGACGTGACGGTCCAGGACCGGGAAGACGGGGCGGTGGTCATGGGGCCTATCCTACCAGAGCCGCGGCCTTTGCGAGAGGTACCGGCTTGTCCTGCAGCAGCAGGTCGATCGCCTCGTGCTCCCAGGCCGTCTCGGTGAGGGACAGCGGGTCCTGTGGCGCCAGCCGATGCTCGATCACCAGGCGCGACAGCAAGAGGCGGCGGGCGTCGCCGCCCTTGGCACCAAGGGAAGCCCCTTCCCAGGCGAGCAGCGCCGCCGTCGCGGCATGATAGAGCGCTCCGGCGGCGAGGCGGCAGCGCTTCTCCTGCCTGGGGTCGGCGGCGATCGCCTCGACGAAGCGCTCGACGCGATCGAGGGTGGCGCCGAGCAGGCCCTTGTACTGGCCCGGCAGGGCGTCGGAGCGCTCGTACTTGTCCTTCAGCGCCGCCGTCAGCGTCTTGTGGCCGCCGCTCTTGCCCACGGCGCGCTGCACCACGTCGAGCGCGTTGATGTTGGACGTGCCCTCCCACAGGGTGCCGATCTGGGCGTCGCGCACCAGGCGGGCGGTGACCCATTCCTCGATGTAGCCCAGGCCGCCCCTCACCTCGAGGGCGTGGCTCGCCACCGGGATGTTGTCGCGGCAGGCGCGGAACTTGTAGACCGGGGTCAGGATGCGCAAGAGGTTGGCCGCTTCCTCGTCGCCCCCTTTACCTCCATATCCGTTGGCGCGGCCCATGGCGTCGGCCGAGAAGGCGTACATCGACAGCGCCTGCTCGGTCGGCAGCATGATCTTCATCAGCTGGCGGCGCAGCAGCGGGTACTCGCCGATCGCCTTGCCGAAGGCGCGGCGGTTCTCGGCCATCACCATCGCCTCGTTGAGGCAGCGGCGCATCATCGAGGCCGCGCGCACGCCGTGGCTCAGCCGCGACAGGTTCACCTGCTCCATCATCTGCTTGAAGCCGCGGCCGGCATCGCCCACCAGGTAGGCGATGGCGCCGTCCATGATGATCTCGCCCGAGGCCATCGACTTGGTGCCGAGCTTGTCCTTCAGGCGAACGATGCGATAGCTGTTGCGGCCGCCGTCCTCCAGCCGCCGCGGCATGGCGAACATGCCGAGCCCCTGCGTGCCGCGCGCCGCGCCCCTCGGCCTGGCCAGCAGGACCGCGACATCGGCATCGGCATGGCTGCAGAACCACTTCTGGCCAAAAAGCTTCCAGCGCTCGACGCCGTCGGGGCCGACACCGATGCGCTCGGCCTCGGTTTCCAGCGCGCCGACGTCGGAGCCGCCCGCCTTCTCGGTCATGAACTGCGTGCCCTTGAGCATCGTCGCCGGGTCCTGGCTCAAGAGCCGGTCGAGCAGGAGCTTCTTCAACGCCGCCGAGCCGAAGCGCTTGATGATGAAATTGGACGTGTCGGAGACCGAGACCGGACACATCAGGCCGAACTCGGCCTGCACGAAGAGATAGGTGATGCCGTACTTCACCAGCGGATGGGCGGGCTCGCCGAGGCCCAGCACGCCGGCGCGATGGGTCATCGCGTGCATGCCGAACTCCTCGAAGGCGATCTTCTCCATCTCGCGGTACGACGGGTGATAGTCGATCCAGTCCTCGTCGCGGCCGAAGCGGTCGCGCGGCTGCAGGACGGGCGGATGCTTGTCGGCCGTCATGGCGAGATCGTCCAGCCGGTTGCCGGCCAGCTCGCCCAGCCGCTCGAAATGCGGCGTCATCTGTTTCAGGAGGCCCGGCTCCATGTAGAGCGACAGCAGGTCCTGGAACTGCCGATCGATGGCATAGAAGTTCCGGCCATGCGCATCGGGGGCGATGTACTGGGCGCCGTGGGGCTGGCCGATGTTGGTCGTCATGTCGGGCATCGTCTTCTCCATATTATTGCCAGCCGTTCGCCAGCACGCGCTCGACATAGGTCGGCACGACTTGGGTGGCGGGGCCGTAGATGTGTTCGTGGAACAGGGGCTGGTTGCCGGTCGCCTCGAGGTTGAGCTCGACGGTGCGTGCCCGCGGCGCCTTGCGGCGGACATGCGGGACGAAGCCCGCCGCCGGATAGACCTCGCCCGAGGTGCCGATCGACAGGAACAGGCCGCAGCGCTCCAAGGCGGCATGGATCTCGTCCATGTAGAGCGGCATCTCGCCGAACCAGACGATGTGCGGCCGAAGCTCGCCCACCGCCTGGCAGTTGGGGCAGACCGATTGCGGCGTGAGGTCGACCTCGGATTCGAAGACCTTGCTGCAGTTCATGCAGCGGATCTCGCCGTCGCGGCCGTGCATGTGGATCACGTTCTTCGAGCCCGCCTGCTCGTGCAGGGGGTCGATGTTCTGGGTCACCACCGTGACCTCGCCCTGGTATTCCCGCTCCAGGCGGGCCAGCGCGCGATGGGCGGCGTTGGGCTCGATATGGGCGGCACGGAAGGAGCGGCGCGTGTCGCTGTAGAAGTCGAGCACCTTTTTCTTGTCGCGGAACCAAGCCTCGATCGTGGCCACCTCCTCTAGATTGACCCGCGTCCACAGCCCGTCCTTGTCGCGGAAGGTGTCGATGCCGCTTTCCTTGGAGATGCCCGCACCGGTCAGGATCACGATCCCGGGGGGCAGGAATTCCTGATGCATGGCGTCAATCTAGCGCTGTGCTAGGCTAGGAGGCCATGACCATCGGCGTCCTCTTCGTCTGTACCGCCAACATCTGCCGCTCGCCCATGGCCGAAGGCGTGTTCCGCACCCTGGCCCAACGCGCCGGCCTCGAGGCGGCGTTCAGGATCGCCTCAGCCGGAACCACCAGCGGCCACGCCGGCGAGGCGCCGACGCCGGCCGCCGTCGCAGCGGCGGCGCGCCGCGGCTACGACATCTCGGCCCAGCGCTCGCGCCCGCTCAGCAAGGAAGACATCGCCGCCGCCGACTACGTCCTGGCGATGGACCGCAGCCACATGGCCGACCTGCGCTGGATGGCGCCGCGCGACAAGGCTGAGTGCCTGCAGATGTTCACCAAGTTCGGCCCCATGCCCGGCATCCTCGACGTCCAGGACCCGTATGGCGGCACCCAGCAGGACTACGAGCGCGCGCTCGACCTGATCGAGGCAGGCTGCAAGGGCCTGCTGGCAGCGCTGACACAGGAGGCGAAGGCGACCATCGCCAGGTAATCGTCGTTGCGCAAGGAGCCGGAGCATGTTCAAGCCCAGCCCGATTCTCGTCCTCGCATTGACGATCGTTCTCTGCAGCAGCGCAGCTCACGCCCGCCAGTTCCAGTCGTCGGACGTCGAAACACCTGACCATCCCGCGGTGAAGTCCGTCGCCTTCATGGGCGAGTTGATGCGCCAGCGCAGCAGTGGCCGCTTGTGGATCAGCGACGTCGGCGCGTCGGACCACAACTCCGAGATCTTCACCGTGGCACAGCTGCGCACCGGCACGCTCGACATGGCGCGGATCAGCGTGACGGCGCTGCACGGTTCCGTGCCGGTCACCGTGGTGCCGACCCTGCCGTTCCTGTTCACGTCGGTGGCGCATCGCCGCCGGATCCTCGACGGACCGGTCGGCGCGGAGTTGCTGGCCTCGCTCGAAGCCTATGACCTGATCGGGCTCTGCTTCTACGATGCCGGTTCGCGCTCGATCTACATGCCGACCCGGGCGGTGCGGACGCCGGCCGACATGAAGGGGCTCAGGATCCGCGTGCAGACCTCGCCGGTGATGGCCGAGGTCATGCAGGCGCTCGGCGCCATCCCGGTTCCCATTCCCTATGGCCAGGTCCGCGCCCGGCTGGCGGCGGGCACGGTCGACGCGGCGGAGAACAACGTCATCTCCTATCATGCTTCCCGCCACCACGAGGTCGCCAAGGTCTACAGCGCGACCGAGCATGTCGCGCCGCCCGCCGTCGTGGTGTTTTCCAAGCGCGTGTGGGATCGGCTGCCCGCCGAGGATCGCGAGATCGTCCGCCAGGCGGCGCGGGATTCGGTACCGTATTTCCGCAAGCTCGTCGATGAGCAGGAGGCCGCCGCGCGCGCCGCGCTCGCCAGCGAGGGCGTGCAGTTCGTGACCGACGTCGACAAGGCGGCGTTCGTGCGGCTCCTGATGCCGCTCTATCCCAAGCTGGTCACCGCGCCTCGCCATCGCGACCTGATCGACCAGGTGCGGGCGGGGGAGTAGCTGGGAGCGCGGGCCTCTGGCCCGCTCATGATCATAGTCTTCCGGCCCGCGCGCATCTTGCGCGCTCATGAATCATGAGCGCGCAAGATGCGCGCGGTCCGGAAGAGCATGAGCGGGCCAGAGGCCCGCGCTCCCAGATCAGAACGGCCACTTGAGGCCGAGTTCGCCGAACCGGTTGATCACGTTGAAGGTCAGCCGCGACACGTCGTTGTCGAACTTGTTGTGCGGCAGCGACCCGCAATAGGTGATCGAGCCGACCGAGAATACCGCGCCGCCCTTGGGCTTCTCGATGTAGGTCATGTCGGCGCGGATCAGCCCTTCCAGCGTGTCACCGGTGATCGTCGTGTTGAAGCCCAGCCGCTCCTCGTGCACGACCACGAACTCCTTGCGGTCGTGGCCTTCCGAGGAGGCCAGCACCACGGCGTTGAGCGGGCTGCCCAGGCGATGGTCGAGGCGGTCGAGCTCGAAGCCCGCCGCACCGCCGCCCGAGAAGCCGTAGCCGCCGAACAGCTCGCCCTTCACGCCCTCGAACACCCAGGCGTGATGGTTGTCGCGCGCTGCCGCCGACTGGCGATAGGAATCGCCCACGAACAGGCCTTGGCTCGAGAAGCCGATGCCGCACAGCACGTTGGGCGGCCGGTCCGAGCGCCGCCACAGCCCGCCATAGGCGCCGTCGAAGGCGTGATAGTACTCGCCGGGCTCGGCCGGCCAGGTGCGGATGCCGCCCTCGGTGCGCCGCACTTCTATGGCGCCGGGCACGGCGTCGCTGAGCGCCACGCGCCAGTAGAAGCCGTTGCCGCCGAGATACATCAACCGCCCACCGGTCTCGGTGTAGACCTGCAGTGCGTCGAGCGTCTCCTTGGTGTGGTACTCCGGATGCGTGCCGGTCACGACCACCTTGTAGGCGGCGAGGATCTCCGCGCCCTTCTCATGCAGGTCGTGGTCGGTGACGACGTCGTAGGCGATGCCCAGCCGATCGAACCAGCCGGTGAGATGGGTGTCGGCCGGCAGATGGCGCAGGCCCGAGCCCGCCGCGTCGTTGAAGGTGAGGAAGTCGGGCCGCCAGGTCAGCAGTGGCCTGAGGTGCGAGGAATAGGCCACACCCGAGCCGTCGCGATGGAAGTTGTAGGTCGACAGGCCGTAATCCTTGTTGTCGTCGGGATTGTTGGCCGCGGCCTTCCATTCGGCAACGCGCTGGCGGAACGGCTCGTTGAACACGCCGCGAGAGAAATTGGTGTAGACCTGATAGGTGAAGGTCGAGGCGATGTAGCAGACCTTGGCCCGCGGCTTGCCGACCTGCGGCCGCACGAAGAAGGGGATGACGTCGCGATGCGGCCCGCAACGCAGCTGCATACCCCAGACGCCGCTCTTCATGTCCTTCGGCACGGTGAAGCTGAAATCGTCGACCCAGCCGCAGTCGTGCAGGTCGTCGTCGTGGAAGTGGATGGCGGCATACATGTGTGGCGCGCGCTTCCAGTCGCGCTCGCCGTCGCTCCACGCCGCGCCCTTCATGGCGCGCGTCGGCAGGTTTACGAGCCTGCCGTGCAGTCCGTTGGGTCCGGTGTCCTCGACCTCCATCGTGGCCATGCGGCGGGCGAAGTCCCAGGCGCCCAAGCCCGCGACGGTGGGCGCTTCGATCTTGCCGTTGAAGCAGCGCCGCGCCGGGCGGTCGGCGGCACTCTCCGCGCCGATGAACACCGGCTGGGCGGCATCGACCGACAGCCTCTCGGCCGTCGTGCTCGCTTCGCCCTCGTCGTCGACGGCAAAAGCGCGCTTCAAGGGCTGCTGGCCCACTCGCATCATGCCGGTGGCAGGATCGGCCGAGGCCCACACGCGATACCACGCGCGATTGCGCAGCTTCTTGCCCACCGCGACGCGCGCGCCGCCGCATTCCAGCGCCATGCCGTCCGGCGTCAGCACCAGCGCGAATCCCGCGCCTGAGGCGGCATCGCGCCGTGAGATCACGGTCTGTGGTCCGTCCTCCGGCAAGGTCGGCCAGATCAGCGCCTCGACGGAAAGTGCTGCCGGCAATTTCACGTCGGCCGCGCGCTCGATCAGCGCATAGGAGCCGGGCCAGGCGTGCTGCTGGCGCGAGGCAAAGCGGCCATCGAACAGCTCGGACTCGTCTTCGAGCTTCTGCGCCGGTCCGCCGGGATTGGGATCGCCGCGCACGATGCGCACCAGCATGGCGTTGTACGGTCCCGGTCCAACGCTCGAAACCTTGAAGCTGATCTTTTCGCCGGCGCGTACCGAGATGCGGTCGGCGTAGCCGGTAAGCGGTGCTGTCACGTTTGTCTCCCCTCAGGCGAACGATATAGTCGCCCGAAGCGGAGGAGGAATTCCATGACCAAGATCGCTCGCCGTGCGGTACTCGCCGGCGCGCTCGCCGCGCCCTTGGGCGCGCCGATGCTGGCGCGGAACGTGCTTGCGCAGGGCGGCTACCCCAACAAGCAGATCCGCATGGTCGTGCCCTTTGCCGCCGCCGGCACGACCGACCTTTTGGGCCGCATCGTCGCGCAGTACCTCACCGAGGTGTGGGGCCAGCAGGTGATCGTCGACAACAAGACCGGCGCCGGCGGCAATGTCGGCGCCGAGCTGGTCGCCAAGGCGCCGGCCGACGGCTACACGCTGCTGCTGGGCACGGTCGGCACCGCCGTCACCAACCAGTATCTCTACAAGAACATGCCCTACGACAGCATGAAGAGCTTCGCGCCGGTGGCCCTGGTCGGCGAAGTGGCCAACGTGCTCGCCGTGCATCCCAGCTTCCCGGCCAAGACGCTCAAGGAGTTCGTCGACTACTGCAAGGCGCAGGGGCCCAACAAGGTGAGCTACGGCTCGCCCGCCGTCGGCGGCACCGGCCATCTCGCCATGGAGTACCTGTCGGAGCTGGCCGGCATCAAGCTCGAGCACGTCGTCTATCGCGGCAGCTCGCTGGTGATGAAGGACCTTTTGGCCGGCCACATCCTCGACACCATGGACAACCTGCCGCCCTACCTGCAGCACATCCAGTCCGGCGCCTTGCGCGCGCTCGGCGTCAGCTCGGCCAAGCGCTGGTTCTCCGCCCCCGACGTGCCGACCATCGCCGAGCAGGGCTTTCCGGGCTTCGACGCAGCGCCGTGGTGGTATGTCGCGGCGCCCGCCGGCACGCCGGCCGACATCGTCAAGAAGCTGTCGGACGAGGTCACCAAGGGCATCAAGTCGGAAGCGGTGATCAAGAAGATCCGCGAGGCGGGCGCCGCCGAGCTGCCGGGCGATGCGGCGGCGCTGGTGAGGCAGATGGAATCCGAGAACGTCAAATGGAAGAAGGTGATCGTCGCCGCCAAGCTGGAGCCGCAATGAGCCGCCCCATGACTCGTGACGAGCTCAAGGGGAAGATCCAGACCGTCCTCGGTCCGATCGCGCCCGAGGCGCTGGGACGCACGCTGATGCACGAGCATGTGCTTTGCGATATCCGTCCGCCCGGCACGCGCTCCGACAACGATCTCGGGCCCGAGATCACGCTCGAGAACGTCTGGCAGATGAACTACGGCCGCGGTCTGAAGCGCGCCGGCCGCAAGTACATGCTCGACCTCGAGGACATCGCCACGCGCGAGGTGGCGATGATGAAGCACCAGGGCGGCGACGCCATCGTCGAGCTGACCTGCGGCGGTCTTTCGCCCGATCCGACGGGGTTGAAGCGCATCGCCGCCGGCACGGGCGTGCACCTGATCATGGGCTGCGGCTACTACGTCAACGACTACCAGGACCCGAAGAACCACGGCCGCAGTGTCGACGACTTCGCCCGGGAGATCGTGGGCCAGGTGCTGCATGGCGCCTGGGGCACCGACGTGCGCGCCGGCATGATCGGCGAGATCGGCTGCACCGCGCCGTGGACCGCGACCGAGAAGAAGGTGATGCAGGCGGCTATCATCGCGGCGAGCGAAACGGGTGCGGCGATCAACGTCCATCCCGGCCGCCATTCCGACCAGCCGCAGGAAGTCGCCGACTTCATCAAGGCCGCGGGCAAGCCGACCGAGCGCGTGGTGATCAGCCACATCGATCGCACCATCTTCGACGAGGAGCGGCTGCTGCGGCTCGCCGACTCGGGCGTCACCATCGAGTTCGACCTGTTCGGCCAGGAGGCGAGCTACTACGGCCTGTCGGACATCGACATGCCCAACGACGCCACGCGCCTGAAACTGATCCGCGCCCTGATCGACCATGGCCATCTCGACCGCGTCGTCATCAGCCACGACATCTGCTACCGCACGCGGCTCGCGACGTTCGGCGGCCACGGCTACGGCCACATCTTCAGGAACGTCGTGCCGATGATGAAGGAGCGCGGCTACAGCGAAGACGAGATCGACGCCATCCTCGTGCGCAATCCGAGACGGCTGCTGACCTTCGTCTAGCTCTCGCCCTGGCTGCCCATCGGGTTTCCTTGCCGATTCACCGAGGGACGATTCATCGAAGGATGAATTTCATTTAAGGCTGCGAACACAATTCAGCCGTGCCTGTCGCCGATAGGCGCAGTCACCATGCGCCAGATTGGCGCATCTCCCAATTGCGGGGAGGGGGCATGAGTGTTCTGAGGGTCGGCGCGGGCAGCATCTCGACCACGATTCCTGCGGGCGCGGCGGGCCCGGAGCTCAGCAATGGCGCCGACGCAGCGCCGCGCGTCAGCGGCGATGCCGCCCAAGTGCCGGTCCCCACCAACGACTGGTGGTCGTCGCTGGTCTTCAACTATTTCAGCGAGCCGGGCTCCGCGCCGCTCTACGCCGACCCGATTGCGCTGCGCGCCGACGGTGCGGGCCTGCAGATCGGCTACCAGAGCGACGTCACCTACATCGACGGGCCGGGCCTGCAGGTCCCGGACAACATCAAGTATCAGTACACCTTCGCGCCCGGCCTGCATGTCGGTCTCGAGGGGCTGGGCGGCGCCAGCGTGACGGTGGCGGATTACGGTGACTGGACCGTCACCGCCGATTGGCAGGGCGCCGGCCCCGATCTGCAGGCGACGTTCGGGCGCGGCCTGCCGTTCGTCTATTTCTCCAGGAGCGGCGCCGGCGATGCGGTGATCGACGTCGTGGCGGCAGCGCCCACGAGCCATGTCGACAATCCCACGCAGCCGCTGGTCTACCAGGTCGTCGGCCTCACCGGCGTCTTCAACGGCGGCGTCACGCAGTTCAGGTTGCCCGTCGATTCCGCCGGCCATCCGGCCGATGGCCCGCAGGCCCGCCTCTCCTACGATTTCGACGGCAACGGCAAGTACGACCGCGTCGAGACCTACCGCTATCTGGCAACGGACGCAGCACCAGGCTGGGAGACTTATGGCGAAGGCACCGGCCTCGCCTCGCAGACCGGTGCCATGGCCAACCTGGTCAACGGCTCGGTGAAGCTCGAGATCTGGAATGCCATCGGCGACGGCACGCCCGCGGTGCGCGTCGATGCGCCCAACGGCGATGCGAACCAGGCGACGCTGGCGTTGCCGTTCGCCGGTCTCACCGCGGCCGGTGAAAGCGCTTCCACGCTCTATCTCCGCGACGGCGCCAGCGCCGGCACGCCGTCGGTCCTCTCGACCCGGCCTGGCAGCGCCGCCGCCGTCGACGTCATGGGCGAGAGCCAGGCGGGCACGGCGTGGGATGGCCAGGGCGACATCTGGTACAGCGCCGACGGCATGGTGGGCGTCACCATCCGCGGCGTGCACTACGGCATCTTTGCGCCGGCAGGCGCGCAGTGGACCGTCACCGACACCGGCCTCACGTCCGACCTCGGCGGGGCGCAAACTTTCGCCGCGGCGGTGCTGCCGGAGAAATCGGTCGAGGTGCTGCGGCTGTTCGCCAGCCACGCCGACGATGCCGTGACAGGCAGCACCTCCACTTTCGCCTACGACGCCGCGACCGACAGCGTGACGCAGACCTTCGCCGTCACGACGCGGACCGGCGAGGACCCGTTGTCGGCGCTCTATCGCCATCAGTGGCTCGACACCGACGAGGCGCTCACGCCCTACAGCTACGACTCCCCGCGCGGCGAGATGAAGCTCGCGCAGGATTCGAGCTTTGCGGTGACCTATGAGGCGAGTCCGATGCTGCCGGTGCAGCCTCTGCTCGACGCCGGCGCCGTCGAGCAGGTGCGGGCGCTGGTGCTGGCCGACGTTGCCGAGCTTGCGAGCCGCGCCATCAAGATTCCTTTCCAGGACACTTACACGGCCGGCAAGGAGCTCGGTCGGCTGGCCGAGCTGGCGCAGATCGCCAACCAGGTCGGCGAGACCCAAGCGCGCGACACCTATCTCGGCGTCATCAAGGCCGAGCTGGAGGACTGGTTCACTGCCGGCCAAGGGACGGGGACAGGGACGGACAAGATGTTCGTCTACAACGCCCAATGGGGCACCCTGCAGGGCTATCCGGCGAGCTTCGACACCGAGAAGCAGCTCAACGACCACAATTTCCACTACGGCTACTTCGTGCAGGCGGCGGCGACGGTCGCCATGTTCGACCAGGCCTGGGCTGGGCAGGACCGCTGGGGCGCCATGGTCGACCTGCTGGTCGACGATGTCGCCAACGCCGACCACGACAGCGAGCTGTTTCCCTATCTGCGCAGCTTCGATCCCTACGCCGGTCACAGCTGGGCGTCGGGTCACGGCGCCTTCGCGGCCGGCAACAACAACGAATCCTCGTCCGAGGCGCTGAACTTCTCGGCTGCGCTGGCGCTGTGGGGCGCCGTGACCGGCCGCGACGACGTGCGCGACCTCGGCATGGCGCTGCACACGGTGGAGAGCAACGCCGTGCTGCAGTACTGGTTCGACGTCGACCATGCGGTGTTTCCCGAGGGCTACCCGTACGAAGCCGCCGGCATGATCTGGGGCGACGGCGCCACCCATACGACCTGGTTCAGCGACGATCCCGAGCGGATCCACGGCATCAACCTGATGCCGATCAGCGCCTCGACGTCGCTGCATCTTGGCAGCGAACCGGCCGAGATCCTGGCCAATTACGCCGAGATGGCGGCCGAGAGCGGCGGCGCGCCGCGCTACTGGAAGAACATCCAGTGGGAATACCTGGCGCTCGCCGATCCCGATCGCGCGCTGGCCGCCCTGCAGGCCGATCCCGACTACAGCCTGAACGAAGGCGGCTCGGGCTCGCGGGCCCAGACGCTGCACTGGGTCTCGGCGCTCGCGGCACTCGGCACGCTGAACGACGAGGTGCGGGCCGACACGCCATTCCATGCCGTGTTCGCCAAGAACGGCGTCAACACCTACGTCGCCTACAACACCGGTGCGCAGGATCTCTTGGTCCACTTCACCGACGGCACGGTGCTCACCGTGGCGCCGCACGCCATGGCGACGCTGCGCGACGGCACGGTCACCGTGTTCGACATCGGCGGTGACGGCGGCGGCGGGTCCGATCTGGACCCGGCGCCTGACCCTGATCCCGATCCTGATCCAGACCCCGATCCCGATCCGCCGACCGATCCCGCCGGCAATGGCCTGCGGATGGTCGACGGCAGGATCGGCTTCGACGCCGGCCTCGGCACGGTCACGCTCGCCTCGGCCGCGGGCGCCAACCACGACGGCGCGCCGCATGGATCGGGCATCTTCAGCCTGACCAACGTCTCGGCCGCCTACGAGGCGGGACATGCCAGTGGCTTCGAGCTCAAGGTCGATGCCGGCAGCGGCGTCGGCGATGCCGCGCAGGTTGCCGTCTCCTACGACTTCAACGGCGATGGCGTCGTCGACCGCACCGAGACCTGGCACTACTTCGCCACCAACGATGTGACGGGTTGGGAGACCTATGGCAGCCAGGGCCGGCTCGCCTCGGTGACCGGCGTTGCGATGCAGGACCTCGCGGACGGGACGGTCACGGTGCAGGCATGGACTGCGCTCGGCAGCCATCCGGTCCAGGTCGACCTTGCGGGCTCATCGCTCAGCCTGCCGTTCCAATCCCACGGCGGCGGCGATCCGGATCCTGACCCGGACCCGGATCCCGATCCGCCGCCACCGGACCTCGAGGGCGATGGCCTGCTGCTGGCGGACGGCAGCGTGCGCTTCGATCCGGCGCGGGGCACCGTGACACTGGCTGCGTCGGCCGGCGCCAACCATGACGGGGTCCCCCATGCGCCCGCCACCTTCACGCTCGCCAACGTCACGGCCGACCACCTCGGCTCGGCCGCGACCGGCTTCACGCTGTTGGTCGATGCCGGGGGCGGCGTGGGCGATGGCGTGCAGGCCGCCATCTCCTACGATTTCGACGGCAACGGCGCCTTCGACCGCATCGAGACCTGGCAGTACTTCGCCACCGACGACACGGCGGGCTGGCAGGCCTATGGCAGCAACGTGGGCCTCAGGTCGGTGTCGGGGACGGCGATGCAGGACCTCGTCGACGGCACGGTGAAGGTCGATGTGTGGACGGCGATCGGCAGCCACGCGGTCGCGGTCGACATCGCGGCCTCCTCGCTCGACCTGCCGTTCCGCGCCGGCGAAGGCAGTCCGACGCCGCCGCCGGAACAGCCCGACCCGGACCCGCCCGCCGGCACCGACTTCATCGTCAGCGCGACACCGTCGGGGCTGAAGCTCAGCACCGACGGCGAGGCCGTCATCGCCGGTGCGGCCAACGGCCAATATGTCGGCCAACCCCACGATGCCGTGACGTTCAAGGCCGAAGGCCTGCACGCGCAGTATGACGGCGGCGGCGTCCAGTTCGCTTTGCCGTTGGATGCGGGAAGTGGCGTCGGCAACGGAACGCAGCTGCGGCTCAGCTTCGACTTCGACGGCAATGGCGCGGTGGACCGGACCGAGACCTACCAGTACTTCGCGACCAACGACGTCACGGGCTGGGAGAGCTATTCGCAGGCGCATGGGTTGAACAGCGCGTCCGGCGCTTTCGCCAACTTCACCGGTGGCAGCGTCACTGCCGAGCTGTGGAACACCATCGGCGATTCTGCGGTCAGGCTCGACGGCGGTGCGGCCGTCATCCTGCCGTATCACTCCGACCTGTTGACCTGACAGCGATGTGTCCTGGCAACCGCCGGCGGAAGCCGGCGTTCGTCAAGTCGTAAGCAGGAGGTCCGTGATGATCCGCAAGCTCACATCCGGTGAATACCGCCTCTATTCGCGCAAGACCGATCCCAGGACCGGCAAACGGCGCAACCTCGGCACCTTCAAGTCGCGGGCGGCGGCCGAGAAGCACGAACGGGCGGTGCAGTACTTCAAGCGGCACTGAGCGGATTAAACCCAAAGATCGCCCTTGGTTTGCCACCAAGCTTGCGCCAAATGGCGTCGCCATGCCGCTTCATTGGAAAATCGCCCCGCTCGAGCAGATGGTGGTCTGCGTCTCAGAGGGCGTCGTCACCAAGGACGAGCTCATGGCGTATTTCAAGGCACTCGAAAAGGCTGGTGCCGGACACTATCGCAAGCTGCTCGATGCGAGCGGCGCCGAGTGCCACCTGACGCCGGCCGAAACTGCCGAGCTCGCGGCCTATGCCAAGTCGCTCAAGGGGCAGGGCACGCCGGGTCCGATGGCCATCTTCACCGGCTCGACGGGAAACGACGAGTTCGTCAGGAGCGTGAGCGCCCTGCTGCGGCCGGGCCGCCGGCTGCGGACCTTCTCGACCATCCACGCCGCGCGCCGCTGGCTCGACAGCGCACCGCTCGGCCGGACGTCGTAGCCGAAGGCGCGGGTTGCGCCTTCGGCCATCGTGTCGACGATCAGTTACTGGGAGCGCGCCGACTCCGTCGCCGGAACAGGGATCTGCGCGCGATTGAGCGCGCGCTTCAGCGCCGCGACGCCGGCGGCGTAGTTGCCCTTGCGGCAGTCTTCCACTGCTGCATCGACCTCGATGGGCCGGGCGTAGCCATTCGTGTTGTGACGCGAATACAGGCTGGAAAGCTGCTGGCAGCGCGCCGCCGTGTCCTCGGCTGTTGCCTGCGCGATATCGGCCGACGCCGGTCCGGCGTAGCCGAAGGCAACGATGGCACTCGAGAGAACTGCTGCTGTGTGGAGGAAGTACTTCGTCGTCATTTGCCTGCACCCCGTTGTTGGACAGTGAAACAGGGAGCTGGGATGCGCGCGTTCGTTCGACGACCGAATAGAACTAAACATCCCATTCGAAAATAACGTGATGTTACGCGGCGTAGACCAATCGTCGCCGCGGTGAGCAAGTGTGCGTCGCCGATACCAAGGACCCTTTGCGCGGTCCGCGCAGCAACGCCATGAAGTGCGGGGACTAGGTAGGCGCCGCCCGATGGCGCGACGATCGAGAGATCATCTTCGCCCTTGGCTGGAGACGGTAGGCTGTAACGAATTCGGCATTGCGCTCGTCATTGCTGGAGAGATTGCAAAATCGTCATGGTGAGGCGCTATCATTTGTTGTATCTATAGATATAATTTATACTAAGGATTGTGCTCTGGGAATTTTGGCGCTCTATGGCACGCCAAAACTCCTTCGAGCTGCGCAAGCGGCACAGAGCACGCCGTAGGCAGAACTCAAGTCATTTTTCCGTTGACATCGATGTTAACTGTAGTTATATTCTTCTTTCCACGACGGAGAAGGCGATGTTCAACGTTCGGCCGGACAAAGTACGCATTGGCTTCGCTGTTGCACCAGATGAACCGCCAGGATTTCGCGTCGGCCCTGACGGCTTGCCGCTGTCTGCACCCGCATTTCGACCGGAGTCGCCTTCTCTCCCCACTGGTCAGGACGCTGGCGCCCCGCTGGCCGTGAGTGACTTGCTGTTGCAAACCGGTGGGCCTATTGAGCCAAACCCGACGACGGAGCTGCCAGACCGCTTTGTCGGCAATCCGTACTGGCCCGCTGAACGAGATCGCCGGATGGTCAGTCCGATCATTCCGGTCGGATATGGATCGCCGATGCCGGCTCAGCTGCCGCGCCCCGAGGAGATACAGACGACACCGCCCTGGCGTTCCGATTCACCGGTGAATGCCGAAAAGCAAGGTGTGCCAGATGCCTCGATACCGAGCGCCGGTGGGTTGCCGGATGGGATCGGTTCACCGCAATCCCCAATCATGGTGCAGCACAGGCCGGAGGGTGCTCCTCCGCCGCTTCCGGCACCGCCGCCTCCAAAGTCGCCAGAGGTCGACACCTCGCCTGGCGAGGTTGTCGTGCTTCCTGATGGATCGAAGATTGCAGATACGGATCCCAAGTCGCCGACGGGCTATGTCATGTCACCGAAGATGGACTTGCACGACGTGGCGGCAAAGGGCCGTCAAATTGGTGAAGCCTATCGCTCCATGCTCGCACATCCCGCAACAAGCGGCAGCGCGCTTATGTATCTGTATTTGAATCTCGGGTTGAACGCAGGCCAGGGTGGCACTTACGACCATCAGCGTCGCGGCAACATGATCACGGGCTACACTCAGCTTCCACAGTTTCGCCCGATCGCAAACGTCAACGTTGGCCTGCTCGGTCAACAAGCGGGCCTTACGTTAGAAGAGACGCTGGACATTGCTGGAACGTACGCGCGGTGGCGGTCGAGTAACGCCGATCCGAACAGTCCATCTGGGCTGGATCCGCGGACATTTCACTTCATCAAGCGCGGCTATGAGATTGGCCAGACAGGCATGTTTGATCCGCCGGCGCGCCGTTGACCAACCGCCCTCCCATGCAGCGACTTCTCACTCTCCTGAAATACCTCGCCATGTTCATCGGCGGGGCCTTTGTTCTGTCCGGCATCCTCTACGCCTACATGATCCTGGGCGCGCTTGGCTTCGTATGGACGCCCTGGACTTGTCTCACTGATGTGCTGGGGCAGACATCCAGCCAGGCGGGACACTATTTCGAGACCAGCCTGACAAGCTGTTCTGGCCTCGGCAAAGGGCCCGCCGAGATCAGTGTATTTGCCGCCAAGAACCGGCGGGCAAAGAAGGCGCTCATCTTCAAGTACGAGCCCATGTATGATGGCAGCAGGGACGCCGAACCCATCGTCACGTCGATCGACGACCGGACAATCCGCATATCGGTGAAACACGTCGGGATGATCATCTGCCGGAGTGGACGCTGGGAGGCATTGGCCATCGAGTATGACATCGGGCGCGTCGCTGACGAGCCTGACGACGGCAAGCCCCCGGGCGAGTGCCCGCGCGACTGATGCCTGGCGTCGCCGGTCTCAGAACGTCAGCCCGTAGGCCGCTTCTTCGGTGTAGATCGAGCCCGAGCGGCCGCTGCGGCTGGAGTAGAGCGCGAAATGGTCGGCGATCCACGGGCCGGCCCTGAAGGTCGAATGGCTCGCCATGAACTGCGCCAGATGGTGTCCGGTCTCCGCGCCGTTGCCGAAGCGCGCCAAGGTCACGTGTGGGCGGAACTTGCGGCGTTCGACCTCGATGCCGCAGTTGCGCGCCACCGTCGAGACCTTCTGCTGCAGCCAGTCGAGCCGGTCGCTCTTCTCGACGGTGGCGACCAGGGCGCGCGGCTGCTTGCCGCTCGAGAACTGCTCGACGCCGGCGATGGCGACGGGAAACGGCGGACCGGCGATGTCCGACAGCTCCTCCTCGAGGTCGCGCAGGACGCCGCCCTGCACCTCGCCTGCGAAGCAGAGCGTGACGTGGAAGTTCTCCGGCGGCTGCCAGCGCGCGTCGGGCACGCCCGACTGCAGCGCCACCAGGTCGTCGGCGACTTCCTCAGGGACGGGCAGGGCGACGAACAGTCGTGGCATGGTCGTCCAGGTTCTTGGTCACGAAAGGCAGGATGCGCTCGACGATCACGTCGACGCCGTTGGGGTTGGGATGGATACCGTCGCCTTGGTTGAGCGCCGGGTCCTGCGCCACGCCGTCGAGGAAGAAGGCATAGAGCGGCACGCCGTGCTTGTCGGCCAGCCGCTGGTACAGGCCGTCGAACTGCTTGGCGTATTCCGGCCCGTAGTTGCGCGGCGCCAGCATGCCGGCCAGCCACACCGTGACGCCGGCCTCCTTGAGCTTGGCGATGATGGCGTCGAGGTTCTTCTCGGTGGCGGCGGGATCGGTGGCGCGCAGCGCATCGTTGGCGCCCAACTCGACCATCACGATGTCGGGCTTGTCGGCCAGCATCCAGTCGATGCGCTGCAGGCCGCCCGCCGTGGTGTCGCCCGATACGCCGTGATTGATGACGGTGACGTTGCGGCCGGCCTTCTTGAGGGCGGCCTCGAGCCTGGCCGGCATCGCCTGGGCTGGGCTGACGCCGTAGCCCGCCGCCAGGCTGTCGCCCAGGATGGCGAGCTTTACCTGTCCGTCTTTGGGCGCGGTTTGTGCATTTGCCGCGGAAAGCCAGAAAATCGCCAGCAGCAGCGAATTGACCGCCGCCGCAAAACGACCATATCCAGTCCTGAGATTCATGCTCACTCTTCCGGAGCCCGCTTGACCGCCCCGCCCCACGCTCGCGAACCCATCGTCCGGCTCTCGGATGTCCACCTCGACATGGCAAGTGATGCCGGCACGGTCAATATCCTGCGCGGCGTCACTCTCGACATCGCCGTTGGCGAAATTGCCGCCGTCGTCGGCCCCTCGGGCGCGGGCAAATCGAGCCTGATGATGGTGGCGGGCGGCCTGGAGCGCGCCACCTCGGGCCGGGTCGAGGTCGCGGGCAAGGATCTCGGGCCGCTCGACGACGATGCCCGGGCGCGGCTCCGACGCGACCATATCGGCATCGTCTTCCAGGGCTTCCATCTCATCCCGACCATGACGGCGCACGAGAATGTGGCGCTGCCGCTGGAATTCGCCGGCCGCTCCGACGCCTTCGAACTGGCCGAGGCGGCGCTGCAACGCGTCGGGCTCGGCCATCGCATCGGCCACTATCCGGCGCAGCTCTCGGGCGGTGAGCAGCAGCGCGTCGCCGTTGCCCGCGCCTTCGTGAGCCGGCCCAAGCTCCTGCTGGCCGACGAGCCGACCGGCAATCTCGATGGCGCCACCGGCCGGCAGGTCATGGACCTGCTGTTCGAGCTGGCGCGCGCCGACGGCACGACGCTCATCCTGATCACCCACGACATGGCGCTGGCCGGACGCTGCGATCGCATCCTGCGCATCGCCGACGGCCTGGTGGTCGGCGACGAACACACGCCGGCTGCGCTGGCCGCGCAATGAACCTCGCCTTCCGCCTCGCGCGCCGCGAGATGCGCAGCGGGCTGGGCGGCTTTCGCCTGTTCATCGCGTGTCTCGCTCTGGGTGTGGCGGCGATCGCCGCCATCCTGTCCTTCAGCCGCGCCGTCGAGGAAGGCTTGCGCGCCGACGCCCGCGAGATCCTGAGCGGCGACGTCGCCATCTCGCTGCTCTATCGCGAGGCCACGCCGGAGCAGATCGACTACATGAAGTCGCGCGGCGAGCTCGTGCGCTGGATCGACAGCCGCGCCATGGCGCGGCCGGTCAAGCCCGACGGGCGGGCGACCCTGATCCAGCTCAAGGCCGTCGAGCGGGCCTATCCGCTCTATGGCAGCATCGAGCTCAAGGACGGTCTGACGCTCGCCGGGGCGCTCGCCGAGAAGGACGGCGTGTGGGGCGCGGTGGTCGAAGAGTCCGCGCTGCGTCGCATGAACATGGCGGTGGGCGATCGCGTGAAGGTGGGCGAGGTCACCGTCGAGGTGCGCGGCATCATCAACCGCGAGCCCGACCGCGGGCTGAACGCCTTCGCGAGCCTCGGGCCGCGCCTCATGATCCCCTACGACGCGGTGTCGGCGTCGGGGCTGGTGCAGCCCGGCAGCCTGCTGAATTACGAATATCGCCTGCGCCTGCCGCCGGGCATCTCCGACGTCGTCGTCATCGACGGGCTGAAAAGCCGCTTCCCCGACGCCGGCTGGCGGGTGAGGGGGCTCGCCGAGGCGGGCGGCGGCATCCGCTTCTGGCTCGATCGCCTGACGCAGTTCATCGGCCTGATCGGGCTTTCCTCGCTGCTGGTCGGCGGGGTGGGCGTGGGCAATGCCATCTCGAGCTTTTTGGCCGGCCGGCTGCACACCATCGCCACGCTGAAGTGCCTGGGCGCACCCGAACGACTGGTGTTCTCGACCTATCTCATCCAGCTCTCGGCCCTGGCGCTGGTCGGCGTGGCATTGGGCCTGGTGATCGGCGCGGCCCTGCCGTTCGTCGCGCAATCGGTGATCGCCGACGTCCTGCCGGTGCGCGCGCGGGTGGCGCTCTACGCCTGGCCGCTCACCATCGCCGCGGTGTTCGGCCTGCTGGTCTCGCTGCTGTTCGCCCTGATGCCATTGTTGCGTGCCCGCCGTGTGTCGGCCGCCACGCTGATGCGGGGCGCGGTCGTCCAGGGCGGCAGTCTCGTCTGGCGCGATGCGCTGCTGATCGGCGCGGTGGCGCTGGCGCTTGCCGCCTTCACCATCTTCACCGCCGACAGCCGCCGCATCGCCGGCTGGTTCGTGCTGGGCGCGATCGGCGCCTTCATCGCCTTTCCGCTGCTGGCGCGGCTGCTGATGCTGGCCGCCGCGCGTGCCGGCAAGCCCAGGCTGGCGGGGCTCCGGCTCGCCCTCGCCAACCTGCACCGGCCGGGGGCGCCCACGCCCATCGTCATGCTGTCGCTGGGGCTCGGGCTCACCGTCCTGGTGGCGACGGCGCTGATCGAGGGGAACCTGCGCGAGCAGATCACCAAGCGCATCCCGAGCGACGCGCCGGCCTTCTTCTTTGTCGACATCCAGTCGACCCAGATCGAGGCCTTCGAGAAGGCGCTCGCCGCCATCCCCGGTGCGGGACACCTGGACAAAGTGCCGTCCCTGCGCGGCCGCATCACCAAGATCGGCGGCAAGCCGGTGAACGAGATCGCCGTCCCGCCGGATGCGCGCTGGGCGATCGATGGCGACCGCGGCGTGACCTACTCGGCGACGCCGCCCGAGGGCTCGCGCATCGTCGCCGGCGAATGGTGGTCGGCCGACTATCGCGGGCCGCAGCTCATCTCCTTCGACGAGGCGCTGGCCAAGGCGTTCGGCTTGGGGCTGGGCGACACCATCACGGTGAACGTGCTGGGCCGCGACATCGAGGCCAAGATCGCCTCGCTCCGGCGCATCGAATGGACGACGCTCTCCATCAACTTCGTGTTCGTCTACTCGCCCGGCCTTTTGGACAAGGCACCCCACACCTTTCTCGCCACGGTCAAGGCCATGCCCGAAGCCGAGGATGCGATCTTC